>DFZP01000097.1:0-10351 GCA_002382125.1 Firmicutes bacterium UBA4053 | reverse complement strand
AATTTCTGGGTCCATTATATTACTACTTCCTCCAATTTAATTCCTTGTTTTCAAAAACGGCTTATGATATAATCGGTCAAGGAAGTCCCAAAAAGATTAGGGAGGGTTGATGGAAGATGTTTTTTTCCGCCGAATATTTTTGGAGGCTGTTCGAGGCAACTGGTTCTGTCAGGGCCTATATACTATACAGGAGACTGGCGCTGCACTAGGCGCATAAAGCTATAAATATATAATTGTAAATTGAGGATTGGAAATTATAAGTTTCATGGAGTCGCAAAAAGGCGGTTTCGCAAATACAAAAAGCTAGAGTTAGCGACGGAAGAGATTGTTTTAAGTCCCTTGTGGATGGTTTTTGTTTTATGGAAAATGTTTCAAGGGGGAAGACCCGTCTTGGAAGAAAAATTGCGCAAGATGGCCGTCGAGGCCGGTCAGTCGCTTGCCGCAGCCCGGAATATGGAGGAAGTAAACGAAATTCGCATTTGCTACCTGGGCAGGAAAGGAGAACTGACGCAGATACTGCGCGGGATGGGAACCATTAATGCCGAAGACAGGCCCCGTCTCGGGCAACTGGCCAATGAAATACGGGCGCAAATCGAGGCCGGGATAGCCGCTTACACGGCGGCAATCAAGGAAAAAACAAAGCACGTTCGACTGTTGGAAGAGGCCATAGACGTTACACTGCCGGGAACGGCGCTGACACTTGGGAGGCTGCATCCCTTAACCCGGATCAGGCGTCGGATTGAAGACATTTTCCTGGGTCTGGGATTTGAGATTGCCGAAGGTCCCGAAGTGGAAATGGACTACTATAATTTTGAAGCGCTCAATATACCCAAAGACCACCCGGCCAGGGACATGCAGGACACTTTTTTTATTGATCAGGACATACTGCTGCGCACACATACCTCACCTGTGCAGGTGCGTACCATGGAGCGCACCGCGCCTTACGTTCCGGTAAAAATTATCGCGCCGGGCAAGGTATACCGGCGGGACGATGACGCTACCCATTCACCCATGTTTCACCAGGTAGAAGGCCTGGTCATCGACCGGCAGATAACTTTTGGTAATCTTAAGGGAATGTTAGATGTCTTTGCCAAGGAAATGTTTGGTTCCGGTATACAAACGCGTTTTAGACCCAGTTTTTTCCCTTTCACCGAACCCAGTGCCGAGGTAGACATTTCTTGTGTAATGTGCAGTGGACACGGATGCAGGGTGTGTTCTCAAACGGGATGGCTGGAGATTCTTGGCTGCGGCTCGGTAAATCCCCGGGTGCTGGAAATGTCGGGTTATAACTCTGAAGCAGTAACGGGGTTTGCTTTTGGCATGGGGATAGAAAGAATCGCCATGTTAAAGTACGGTATTGATGACTTAAGGTTGTTCTACGATAATGACCTTCGCTTTTTGAGCCAGTTTTGAATTAAGCTTAACTAAAAGAGAGCATAGAAAAGTGGCCCGTGAGGGCTTGCAATTTACAATTTCTTTTAATGTCATATTCTGTGTTCTCTGTGTTCTCTGTGGTTAAATCTTATTTTTTGAGGGGGCTTATTTTGAGTTGCGCGTTTCTTTAAAATGGCTGCGGGAATACGTCAACATTCCTGTTGCTCCCCAAGAACTCGCCGCAAGGCTTACCCTCGCCGGTCTGGCAGTAGAAGGGATACACAGGCCGGGTGTAGACATTCAAAATATATACACCGGACAGATAATAAAAATAGAGCCTCATCCCAACGCAGATAAGCTGGTAATTTGTAAAATAGCGCTGGACGAAAGGGAACCCTTGCAAATCGTTACCGGCGCACCCAACGTCCGGGAAGGCCAGGTGGTGGCCGTAGCTGTGGAAGGAGCCAGTCTGGCCGGCGGCATGATCATTAAGCGGGCCAGGTTCAGGGGCGTAGAGTCCCGTGGGATGCTCTGCTCCGGACAGGAACTGGGACTGGATCCCAAAACTCTCCCCGCCGACCAGGCTTACGGCATTATCATACTGCCTTCAGATACCCCGGCTGGTTTAGACGTAAGGTCCCTTCTTGGCCTGGACGATATTATCCTGGAACTGGAACTCACCCCCAACCGTGGTGACTGCTTGTCCATGATCGGTGTTGCCCGCGAGGTCGCCGCACTTTTACATCAACCCCTGAACTTTAACCAACTGCAGGTAACCGAATTCCCCGAACATATTGAGAAACGGGCAAGGGTAGACATCCTCAATCCGGGACTCTGCCGTCGTTACGTGGCCCGGTTGCTTACCAATATTAAAATAGGCCCTTCTCCTCTGTGGATGCAGGAACGGTTGCGTGCAGCGGGTGTTCGCCCCATCAGCAATGTAGTGGATGTTACCAATTATGTAATGATGGAATTGGGGCAGCCCTTACATGCTTTTGACTACGACACCCTGCGGGAAGGGCGGATCATTGTCCGCCAGGCACAGGAAGGGGAAACCCTGATTTCCCTGGACGGAACCGGGCGGCAACTGAACCGCGGGATGTTGATCATTGCAGATGCAGACAGGCCGGTGGCAATAGCCGGAATCATGGGCGGTCTGGAAACTGAGGTAACGGACAAGACAACCAGTGTTCTGATGGAATCTGCTTATTTCGATCCCATCAGTATCAGGCGCACATCCAGAGTACTCGGCCTGCGTTCTGAATCCTCAACCCGCTTTGAGAAAGGTATAGATATTGAGGGTTGCCTGCGGGCGGCAGACAGGGCTGCCCAGTTGCTCCAGCAAATCCAGGGGGCAAACGTGCTAAAGGGGGCCATTGACAACTATCCGGTTCATGAGGCGCCCAGGAAAATTTCCCTGCGCCCGGCCAGGATAAATTACATATTGGGTGCGGAAATACCAAAAGAAGAAACGGTAGATATTTTATCCCGCCTGCAGTTTCACGTGCAGGATACGGGAGAAGAGCTGCTGGTAAATGTACCCAGTTGGCGGGTGGATGTTCACCTGGAAATCGACCTTATTGAAGAAGTAGCCCGTTTATACGGGTATAACCGGATACCCGGCGTCTTGCCCACCGGCTTAACGACATTGGGAACCCGCACGCCGGAGCAGTTGCTGGAAGAACAGATCAAGGATATACTGGTTGGCTGCGGGTTAACAGAAGTGGTTACTTATAGTTTTACCGGTCCGGAGGTATCCGATCTTTTTAAATTGCCTCCTGACAGCCCGTTGCGCCGGACAGTAAAATTGCAAAATCCCTTGAGTGAAGAGCACTCTGTTATGCGTACCTGGCTTTTACCTGGCCTGGTTGAAGTGTTACGCTGTAATTATAACCGGCAGGTGCGCTCGGGCGCCGTATTTGAGATTGGCCGTGTGTTTTCCCCGCGGCCGGGGCTTCCGGAAGAACGCCCGCTGCTGGCAGCGGCGGCGATGGGAGAAGTTGCCGGCGGGTGGAACCGCAAGGCAATGACAATGGATTATTATTTTTTGGAAGGCGTTCTCGAAACCCTGTTTAACAACATCGGCATATCTGATCCTTGCTTTGAACCTGAACACGACAACCCCGGCTTCCATCCCGGGCGTACCGCCCGGGTAATTGCCGGGCAAGAAGAACTTGGCGTCCTGGGCGAAT
Organism: Firmicutes bacterium UBA4053; assembly: GCA_002382125.1. Classification (GTDB taxonomy): domain Bacteria; phylum Bacillota; class Desulfotomaculia; order Desulfotomaculales; family Nap2-2B; genus UBA4053. Next base: position 6,785 of record DFZP01000097.1, on the reverse strand, counting down.
TACACCCGGACGTACTGGAAAACCTGGATCTGCCGGTGCGGGTGGTAGTTTTTGAACTTGACTTAAGAAAAATGGCATCCTTAGCCAAGGGGCCAAAGAAACACCTGTCGCTGCCCCGTTTTCCCGGGGTGGAAAGAGACATTGCCCTGCTGGTGCCCAAAGAAGTTCCGGCCGGAAAGGTGCTGAACATGATCAGGCAGGCAGGGGGCAAAATGCTGCGTTGGGCGCATTTATTCGATGTTTATGAAGGCGAACAGGTGAGAACAGGTTGCCGTAGTCTTGCCTTCGCCCTGAAGTTCCAGGCTGACGACCGTACTCTTACCGACGAAGAAGTAGCGAAACGCCTGGAGGAAGTGTCTTCGATACTGGTTGAAAAACTGGGCGCTGAGCTGCGCAGTGTGAAATAAGGAAAAAAATTGTTGAATTTTAAGGCAGGAATTTTTTCTTCCCGCGGCGAAGAAAGAGCAAAAAGCTGGAGGGAAAAAGTATGGGCGAGGCAGAGAACCGCGTGGAAGTAGAGATTTTTGGCGAATCATACATTCTAAAGGGTAATGAAACGCCGGAATACATGCAAATGCTGGCCCAATACGTGAATAGAAGGATGCGCCAGATGGTGGCCCGCAACCCAAAGCTGGGCACGGCCAAAGCTGCAGTGCTTACAGCATTGAATACTGCTGATGAACTGATGAAATTGCAGAAGGAATATGATCAGCAATTTAAGACAAGACATAAAAAAGAAAAAAGCAATCATAACAATTCTTAATAGATAGGCACAGAGGCAACAGAAATTAAAATCCGGCATGTCTCTTTGGAAATGGCTTGTTGCTCATGGAATTTTTTCCATGAGTTTTTTAAGGAGCGGACATAGCAGATGCAAAATGTTTTACCTCGTTCCTTTTACGGCCGGGACACACCAACAGTGGCCCGGGAACTCTTAGGGCATTATCTTGTACATTGCAGCCCGGAAGGCGTTACTGCAGGCAAAATTGTGGAAACAGAGGCGTACTTGCAAAATGACCCGGCCTGTCATGCTGCTAAAGGCATGACGGCGCGCAACCGCGTTATGTTCGGACCGCCGGGGCATGCCTATATATACTTTATTTACGGCATGTATTACTGCTTAAACGCCGTAACCAGGGAGGAAGGAGTTGGGGAGGCGGTGCTGGTAAGGGCCATAGAGCCGGCAACGGGCATCCCCCTGATGGAGGCCAGGCGCGGGCGATCGCGAGCGACCGGATTGTGCAGCGGGCCAGGGCGATTGGTACAGGCGCTGGGAATAAAGAAAAACCAAAACGGTGAAGATCTGACCAGGGGACCGCTGTTTATCTGCTGCGGGCAGGCTGGCGGGATAAAGGTGGTAAATACGACACGGGTTGGCATCCGGCAGGGAAGCGAACTGCTTTTACGTTTCTATGTAGCCGGCAGCCCCTATGTTTCAAAGAAGTGAATATTTCAGGTCGAAGCGGAGGTATATAAATTGCCCTACAGTCCGGAACTGCTGGCCCCGGCGGGAAACTGGGAATCGCTGGTGGCGGTGGTGCAAAACGGCGCCGATGCCGTATATCTGGGGGGTAAACTGTTTAATGCCCGCCATTCGGCAGCCAATTTCGAAGACGAAGAAATAATCAAGGCCATAGAATACGCCCATGTGCGGGGCGTAAAAGTTTACGTTGCCGTTAACATTCTGATTGCCGACAGGGAAATGGAAAAAGCTGTCCGTTTTCTTTTTTTTCTCCAAAATGCGGGTGCGGATGCTGTTATCGTCCAGGACATGGGTCTTGCCGTCCTGGCTCATTCGGTTATTCCCGAACTGCCTTTACACGCCAGCACGCAGATGACTGTTCACAACCTGCCGGCGCTGGAACATTTGTTGAATATGGGTTTTAAACGGGTCGTTCTGGCGCGGGAAATGAGCCTGCAGGAGATAAAGGCGCTTAAAGAACAGGTGAGCGCCGAAATGGAAGTATTTATTCACGGCGCTTTGTGTGTTTGTTACTCCGGCCAGTGTCTGTTTTCCAGTATGGTCGGGGGTCGCAGCGGCAACCGCGGACGATGTGCTCAGCCCTGCCGGTTGCAATACACGCTGGTAGACGAAAGAGGCCGCGTGCTGGTTGAACCTGGACAGGTGGGAGAATATCTTTTAAGCCCGCGGGATCTCAACATGAGCCGGCATCTTTCCGACCTGGTGGGGGCAGGTATTGAGGCCTTCAAAATCGAGGGGCGTATGAAGCGGCCCGAGTATGTAGCCGTGGTTACACGTGTCTACAGGGAATTAATTGACAGGGCCCTGACCGCGGGGGCTGAGGAATTCTACGTAACACCGCAGGAGAGTTGGGAACTGGCCCAGGTTTTTAACCGGCAGTTCACTACCGGTTACTTTTACGGCCGGCAGTGGCGGGAGATGATGAGTTATAAGCGTCCCAACAACAGGGGAGTGTTCTTGGGGCGCGTAAGCTACAGCGATTGGGACTCGGGATATGTGCAGGTTGTCCTGGAAGACGCGTTGCATGTAGGGGACAGTCTGGAAATCTGGGTTACCAGAGGAGGGCGGGCAGGTTTTGAAGTACACGATATTTTTATCGGGGAGGAGAAAGTAGAAAGCGCCATGCCCGGCCAGGCAGCAACAATACCTTTCAAGGGCACGGCACGAAAGGGAGACCGGGTGTTCAAAACTCACGATGCGGAACTGATGAAACGTGCCAGGGCCACTTTTGCTTCTCCTAAAGAAAGCCGCAAGCTACCCGTGGATTTCTATGTGCAGGCGCGGGTGGACGAACCGCTGACAATCCGGGTAGAAGATGGCGGGGGAAACAGCGGCAAGGGAATTACGAAGTCAGCAGGGCAGCCTGCTTTTAAACATCCGCTAAATGCGGAACATCTCCGCCGGCAACTGGACCGGCTGGGCAACACGCCGTTTACAATGAAGGAATTCCGTTGTGATCTTAAAGGAGAGGTTATTGTTCCGCTGGGAGAAATAAATGAAGCCAGGCGTCAGGCCTTATTTTCTTTGGAACAGGCCCGGCTCAAGGCTGCCCGGGCAGAATCCCTTGCCCCGGCAATCTTTGAACAACGGCTTTCTGCTGCTTTAAAAGACAAAACAACGGGTCGGCCGGTTTCTTGCCGCGAGTTGCCCCTGCTTGCCGTGGCAGTCGGCGATTTTTTGTCTTTAAAGGCGGCAGTAAGCGCCCGTGCCGACCTGGTATATTTTGGCGGGGAAGCCTTTCATTCCAGGCCTTTAGTAGGGCGGGACGAGTTATTCCGGGGATACGAATTTTGCCGGGAACACGGCGTGAAATTTATCTTTGCCACCCCTCGCATTATTCATGACCGGGAGTTGGAAATGTTTTATGCTCTTCTTGAAGAAGTATCCCGGTGGCCGGTAGACGGGGTGTTGACAGGAAATCTGGGACTGTTGGACAGAATTAAAAGCAAGGAACTTCCTTCTTATGCGGATTATGCCCTGAATACTTTCAACAGTTTAACTACCGGTTATCTTGTCAAACAGAGTGCGGTGCAGGTAACCCTTTCTCCGGAGTTAACCATGGAACAAATACGCCAGGTTATTGCCCGCACCCAATGTGCCGTGGAGGTGCTGATCCACGGTAACGTGGAGTTGATGGTTTCCGGATACTGTGCTTTGGGCAATTTGATGGGTAACGGTCATCAATTGGCGCAGGGCTGCCCGCAGCCCTGCGAGCGCCAGAATTGCGCATTAAAAGACCGCCTGGGCATCATCTTTCCCCTGGAAGTTGACCGGTTCTGCCGCCTGCATGTTTTTAACTCCCGCCACTTGTGCCTGCTGGACGGGATAAGCATGCTGGTGGAAGCCGGAGTGGGGACCTTGCGGATTGATGCCCGCCGGCAAGGTCCGGCATACGTGGAGGCCGTCGTCTTAGCATACCGCCGGGCTATTCATACGCAAGACCGGAGCAAACTGGCAGCGTTAAAAGAATTACTGGCCAGGTTCAGTCCGGAAGGTGTAACTTCTGGACACTTCTTCCGCGGAGTTTTATAATTGATAAGGGTGAAACAAAAATTGGACGAGCGCACCTTGAAACGGCTGGAATACGACAAGGTTTTGGAGCGTTTGGCAGGTTACTGTGAAACCTCCCTGGGGCGTGAACGTGTCTTTGCCTTAAGACCGTCAACCGTAAGGGAGGAAATTTCCCGCGCCCAGGCAGAAACTACCGAGGGCAGAAAACTTCTGCGACTGGAGCCGCTGGCAGAAACAGGCGGCTGGTCAGATATTCGCCGGCAGGTGGAGCGTGCGCGTCAAGGAGCAGCGCTCGATCCCCAGGATCTTCTTAATGTTGGCCAGACCCTGGCGGCTTGCCGGCTGATTAAAAATTTTCTATCTGCACGACGTGAACGTTATCCCCTGATGGGGGAAATGAGTGCATCACTTGGTAGCTTTACCGCTCTGGAGAAAAAGATTGCTTCTGCCATCCTCCCCGGCCCGGAAATTTCCGATCGTGCTTCCAGTGCCTTAGCAGGCATCAGGCGCCAGTTGGTTCGTGTCCGGCAGCAAATTAAGGAGCAGTTGGAAAAAATTATCCGTTCTCCTGCTTATCAGAAATATTTGCAAGAGCCTCTGATAACCATGCGGGAGGAACGTTATGTGATCCCCGTAAAGCAGGAATTCCGTGCCCAGGTGAGAGGCATTATACACGATCAGTCGGCCAGTGGAGCTACTGTATTCATCGAACCCATGGCCGTAGTGGAGGCCAACAATGAGATACGGCGTCTGCAGGCTGCAGAAAAGCAGGAAATTACAAAAATCTTAAGCGAACTTTCCAGCCAGGTGGCTGTTGTATCTGAAGAAATACACGCCTCACTGGACGCCCTTGGCCACCTCGACTTCATCATGGCCAGGGCCCGTTACAGCCAGGCGCTGGATGCCTGGGAACCACGCCTTGTTTTGCAGGCGGCTTGCTTTAATTTCAGAAAAGCGCGCCATCCTCTGCTTGCCGGTGAAGTGGTGCCTTCAGACATCACTTTGGGCCGGGACTTTGACATCCTGGTTGTGACAGGGCCTAACACCGGAGGTAAAACAGTGGCCATTAAAACCGCAGGACTACTTACGTTGATGGCCCAGTCGGGACTGCATATTCCTGCTGAGGACACAACTGAACTGGGCATTTTCCAACAGGTGTTTGCAGATATTGGCGATGAACAGAGCATTGAACAGAGTCTGAGCACTTTTTCCTCCCACATGAACAATATCATTTACATCCTAAAAGAAGCCAGTTCGGAAACTCTGGTGCTGCTGGACGAACTGGGAGCAGGCACCGATCCTGTCGAGGGCGCCGCACTGGCCCAGGCTGTCCTGGAAAGGCTGCAAAACGTTGGCGCAAAGGTAATTGCCACTACCCATTACGCCGAGTTGAAAGGTTTTGCCCATGGCAGGGATGGCGTGGAGAACGCCTGCCTGGAATTTGATGCCATAACGCTCCGGCCCATCTACAGGTTGTTAATTGGCAGGCCTGGCATGAGTCAGGCTTTTGAGATTGCTCTTCGCCTGGGAATGGATGCCGGGTTGGTGGAAAGGGCGAAGAATTTTTTAACCAGAGAAGAGGTTGAAATTGCCGATCTGATGAACCATCTGGAGCGCAACCGCCAGGAAATGGAGAAAGAGCGGGAAGAGGTGAAATGTCTTTTAAGTCAGGCGCAGACTGCCAGGGAACGCTATAAAATAATGGAAAAGGATCTCCTTACAGAACGGCAGGCTGTAATGCACGGGGCTTTTGAGGAAGCCCGGCAGGTGGTCAGGCAGACCCGGCGGGAGGCGGAAGAAGCCATTCGCCAGTTTCGCACCCGGCTTGCCGAGGAATCGGCCCGCGCGCGGGAGAAAGCCATCTTTGACGTCCGCCGGAAAATCCAGGGTATCTCCGGCAGGATCTGTGAAGAGATACCGCAGACGGAACCGGAAAATGGTGAGATTCCGGCAGGGGTAGCAGTCGGCCAGGAAGTCTACCTTCCCCTGTTTAACCAGCGGGGCCAGGTAATAGCTCCGGTTGAAAATGGAAATGTCCAGGTACAGGTGGGTGTGGTTAAGTTGACACTTCCTGTGAAGGAACTGCGCCTGGCTGAGAAGGAACCTGCTGCGGGCGGACAGGTGTATGCTGACAGTATGATACTAAACAAGGCAAAAGAAATTTCTCCTCAAGTGGACCTGCGCGGGCTGCGTGCCGAAGAAGCCCTGCTGGAAGTGGAAAAATACCTGGATGACGCCGGGTTGGCCGGCCTTTCACGGGTTTGCCTGATCCACGGTAAAGGTACCGGTGTCCTGCGTGCCGCCATCCGGCAGCATTTAAAAGAAGACCGGCGGGTGAAGTCTTTTCGCCTGGGGGAACACGGCGAGGGCGGGGCAGGAGTAACGGTGGTCGAGTTGACCTGAAAAAATGGCATACAGCAATAATATAATTTAACAATCTTGCCATAACAAAGTACAGGCAATTAGAAAAGAACTACAAATACGAAGGACAGCCGTTCATGAAAGACGAGGAGGTGAGAGAGCTGGAGGAAATATTGAAAAATAAGGGTTTTATAATCACCGTGGGAGGAACAATAGGGATAGAGAGTAAAGAAATGTACAGGTAAAGTAGTCATTCAAAAAATATAAAATATATAGAGACACTTGACTGGCAACTAAGAACAATATAAAATAATGACATAAAAAAGAAAGTAAATAAAGATAACTATTCTGACTAAATAAGAACACCGCCTGAATTGACACAAGGCAGGACATAGGCAGTTACATGTTGGTAGGAGATGAGAGTGTTTGT
>DFZP01000088.1:0-5421 GCA_002382125.1 Firmicutes bacterium UBA4053 | reverse complement strand
CCACAAGATTTGCATTTGCCGGGCTTACACCTGGCTTCCACTACATTGCCGCACTCCTGGCACTTCCAGATTGCCATCTTAATTCACCTCCTTATCGCTGCCTCCTTTATTTCCCGCATCGCCCGGGCAGGATCAGGCGCGCCGAAAACTGCCGAGCCAGCCACAAGGACCGTAGCGCCGGCCTGCACCACCAGGGGAGCTGTCTCCCGGCTGATTCCCCCGTCAACCTCGATCTCGGCAACACACCCGGTTGCCTCCAGCATCTTTTTAACAGTCGCAATCTTAGGAACCACTTCATGAATAAAAACCTGCCCACCAAAGCCAGGATTAACAGTCATCACAACAACAAGATCAACCAGGGGAAAAACATACTCCAGGGCGGAAGGTGAAGTGGCGGGGTTAATCGCCACCCCGGCCCGTATACCGCGATCGATTATATATTTTAAAGTCCGGTGAAGATGACGGCATGCCTCAACGTGGACAGTTATTAGATCGGCTCCTGATTCGATGAAGCGATCAATATACCTGTCCGGTTCCTCAATCATCAGGTGCACATCAAAGGTTAGCCCGCAATGAGGGCGAAGGGCAGCCACTACTACGGGACCACAGGTTATATTGGGTACAAAATGACCATCCATAACGTCAATATGCAGGTAATCTGCACCGTTCTCCTCTACTTTCTTTACTTCCGCGAGCAAATTTGTAAAATCAGCGGAAAGTATGGAAGGAGCTATTTTAACCAATCTTAATATCTCCTTTCCTGTTCAATTACTTCTTTTAATAACCGGACATAATTGCTATAACGGGTAACACTGATTTTCCCCGCTTCCACGGCCCTCTTTACTGCACAGTCCGGCTCCTGGAAATGCAGGCAGCTGGTAAACCGGCAGACACAAGATACACAGGCACGAAACTCGGGAAAGAAATAGGCCACTTCCTCCCGCCTGACAGCAGGCAAAGAAAGCCTGGAAAAACCTGGAGTATCTACCACCAGCCCACCTTCTACCAGAGATAATAATTCTACATGCCGCGTGGTGTGCTTCCCCCATCCAGCCCTGGAACTTATTTCACCTGTCTTTAAGGACAACCCGGGGGAAAGAGCATTTAAAAGACTACTCTTCCCTGCACCGGAAGGACCGGCCAGGACGGTTATTCCTTCACGAATAATTTTCCCCAACTGCTCCAGGCCGTTTTTCTCTTTGGCACTGGTTATAAGCACCTCATAACCTGCCTTTTTATATATCTGGATCAGTCCTTCTGCTTCTCCTGTTCCCAGATCAATCTTATTAAAGCAGATAAAAGGTTTAATTGCTGCGGCTGAAGCCTGAACAAGGAAACGGTCCAGTAACAAGGAATTGGGACGCGGATCACGAGTAGCAAAGACAATGATGACTTTTTCAATATTGGCCACTCTCGGGCGCATCAGAACAGTGCGCCGGGGAAGTACTGTTTCAATAATCCCGGACCGGTCGTCTTTTTTCCTGAATTCTACCCTGTCACCAACCAGCACCTGTTGTTGCCCGGCACGAAAAAGTCCCCGCAAGACACATTCCCACACCTTTCCATCAATCCGGACATAGTAAAAACCACCATAGGCCTTAACTACTACCCCCTGACTACGCACAGAACCCTCCTATCACAAAAACACCCCGGCCTTTCCTGAACTTTATAGTACTTTAGCAATTTTTAAGGTGGAAATGTATGATCCCTCATTTATTCAANNTCAAAAGCTGACCGGACAACCCCCCTTACCCCCCTTGTCAGGGGGGATCGATGGGAATGTATGATCCCTCATTTATTCAAAAGCTGATTGCTGACAGTTGAAAGCTTTCTTCTGGCCCTGCGAATTCTAACTCCTGACTCCTAACTCCTAACTCCTGAGTTCTGATTTGTATCCGGCAGACATGGACGGTTAATAAGTCTTCTGTTTCACCAGGGAATTGTCGATATATATCCGGACCGTACCGCGGCCATAAAAGCGCACCTCTTTTACTACCTCGTCCCCCGGGGCATGGGAACTGACATAAACATCTTTCATCCCTCTTATGTCTTCCAGACTGATTCTCACCTCATGGTTTTGTCCATCATCAGGCACAGGTACCTTTACCCTGACATCCCTGGGAGGAGGTCCGGGACCCCTGCTTACAACCACCTTCACTGACGTGCCTTCCAGCGCCGTGCTGCCCGCTGCAGGTTGCTGGGTGATTATCTGCCCGGAGAGGTATTCAGCACTTTCGGATGCGGCCCATTGAAAGTTTTCATCAAGTTTTAGGTTCTTTTTATTCAACTCTACCCTGGCCTGGTCGATAGTCAGACCAACTAAAGAAGGCGCCTGGCTCTCGCCGAGCGGAGGACCCAAAGAAACATAAACCGTTACCCGGCTTCCCTCGGGCTGCCTATCCCCGGCCTGCGGTTCTTGCCGGAATATGTAACCCTGGGATACGGCGCTATCATACCCCTCCTGTACCGGTTCATTAATCTTCAGACCTGCCTGGCCAAGCTTAATTTTAGCTTCAGTTAAATTTAACTTATAAAGGTCAGGCACCTCACGCATATCCGGTCCCAGGCTTATTGTCAAGGTAATCCGCCGCGGTGGCTTTACTTTAGGATCATCGGGCCCTATATCCTGGGCAACTACATATCCTTCGGCTACCTGCGTGCTGTGTTCTTTTACCACTGCTACTTTAAGGCCCAATCCCGTAAGAATATCCCTGGCCTCTTGCTCGCTTTTGTTCACCACATCAGACACCTGCACCTCAGGCACATTAAAATATAATTTGTTGAAGGCATAGGCAGCCCCGGCAAGTAGAACCATCAACAGCAAACCAGCAATCACTAAACTCAAAGGACGCAACCGGCGTTTTTTCTGAGCAGGTATTTTCTCGCTTTCCCCGGAATTTCCGGGATGCTTAAACACTCTGGTATCCATGTTGCCCCTGTTACCTTCCGAGGCAACCCCGGCAAGTTCCCCTTCGTTTTTTGAAACTGCCTCCTGTAAATAAAAAGACATTTCCCGCACACTGTTGAACCGTTGAGAAGGTTCCTTCGCTATACTCCGAAGAATTACTCCTTCTAATTGCGGGCTTATCTGCCCATTTAATCTTGACGGTGGTTCTGGTTCTTCCTGAATATGCTTAATGGCTACTGCGATAAGATTGTTTCCCTGGTAAGGAACGGAACCAGTCAACATTTCGTAGAGCACAACCCCTAAAGAGTACATGTCGGATTTGGGATCTCCCAACTGACCCCGGGCCTGTTCCGGAGAAAGATAATGTACTGAACCAATAACAGAATCCGTATAGGTAAGAGTTGCTCCTGTTACCTCCCGGGCAATGCCAAAGTCGGTTAACTTTGCCCACCCTTCACGGGTAATCAAAATATTGTGCGGTTTTACATCACGGTGAACGATATTATTTTCATGAGCATGCGTGGTAGCCTCACAAATCTGACGAATTATATGCACAGCCCTTTCCGGAGCTAAAGGCCCCTCACGTGCAATAACAGTTTTCAGGTTATACCCATGCACATATTCCATTACCAGGTAATGTATGTTTTCTTCCTGACCCACGTCATAAATACTGACAATATTAGGATGAGAAAGACTAGCTACCGCACGGGCCTCACGTTGGAAACGACGGACAAAACCATCATCTAATGTAAATTCGGAGCGTAAGACTTTAATGGTCACGGGACGATCAAGAAATTTATCCCGGCCCTTGTAAACAACAGCCATTCCCCCACTACCTAATTCTTCGACTATTTCATAACGGTTTCCAAGTATCCTGCCAACCATCGGTTTCCACTCCAAATAACTTTCAGCTTTTAAGCGCAAACTCAATCTACTGCCACCAAAATAACTGAGACATTATCAGTCCCTCCCCGGGTCAGGGCGGAATGAACCAATAAATCTACAGCCTGCTCCAGATCGGCGGCATTATAGACAATATCACGCATTTCTTCTTCATCAAGACAACCGGATAACCCATCGGTACACAGAAGAATTACATCTTTCGGATGCAGGGTTAACCGTGCGACGTCTACTTCCACCTCTGCTTCTACACCAAGGGCCCGGGTAAGCACATGCCGGTAAGAATGGTGAAAGGCCTCTTCTTTCGTAATGGCCCCTTCCTTTTGCATTTTCTGAACTACGGAATGGTCTTCGGTTAATTGAATAATTTTCCCCTGCTGTAATAAATATATCCGGCTATCTCCCACATGGGCCAGGCAAAGCTGGTTATCCCGAATTACCACACAACTCAAGGTAGTGCCCATACCCCGGCACTCACCGTTTTTAAAGGACATCCGGTACACCAGCTTGTTGGTCTTCTGCACACCTTCACCCAACACCGATCCGGTATCCACCTGGGAATCAGCGCAAGAGCGCAAGAAATGTTCCAGTTCCTGTATGGCAAGCCGGCTGGCAACCTCGCCGGCCTGACGACCACCCATCCCGTCCGCTACAGCAAATAAACCCAGATCAGGACATACGCATAAGCTATCTTCATTTACCGGCCGTACCCAACCAATGTCAGTTGCCTGGCTCCATCTCATAGGCTCACCCCGCTACCACCCATAGGGAAATTCTATTTCTCCCCTTTTTCCAGATGCTTCACAAACGGCATGATCAAATCCATAGGTAAAGGAAATACCACTATACTGGCTTTATCATTGGTAATTTCCCTGACCGTTTGCAAATAACGAAGCTGAAGAGCTGCAGGCGCCTGCGCAATGATTTTTGCTGCTTCGGCCAGTCTCTCGGAAGCCTGGTATTCGCCCTCAGCATGGATTATTTTGGCACGCTTCTCACGTTCGGCCTCAGCCTGGGCAGCCATGGCCCTTTGCATGCTGGCAGGCAGCTCCAGATCGCGAATTTCCACTAGGCTTACTTTAATTCCCCAGGGTTCGGTGCCTTCATCAATGGTTTTTTGCAAACGCTGATTAACTTCGTCCCTTTTAGCCAGAATCTCATCCAACTGGGACTGGCCCATGATACTGCGCAAAGTGGTCTGGGAAAGCTGCGAAGTAGCCCGGATATAATCAAGGATGTTAATTATTGCCTTCACAGGATCAACCACCTGAAAGTAAACAATAGCGTTGACCTTCATTGTAACGTTGTCGTTAGTAATTGTTTCCTGCGCCGGAACGTCCATCGTTATTACTCTCAAGTCCACTTTTTGCATGCGTTCAATGATTGGAATCAGCAGAATTAATCCGGGTCCGCGCGCTCCAACCACGCGGCCGAGTCGAAAAATCACTCCCCGCTCGTATTCCTGAACGATCCGGATGGCTGAACTAAAGATTATCAAGAGAATAATCACCAGAATGGATATTGAAAAAAAAACCATTTTAAAAAACCTCCTCAGAAAATAGATTTAACCACAGAGAACAACTGTAATTTGGGGACATTCCTCTTATTGGGGA
>DFZP01000054.1:29642-39429 GCA_002382125.1 Firmicutes bacterium UBA4053 | reverse complement strand
CGCCAAACCAGGGAACAAGGCCGCCATCACATTGATGAATCGCTGATTCAGAAAGCCGTGCGAGACGCTGTCGCGAAGGCTGGATTGACGAAGCGGGCCACCTGCCACACGTTCCGGCACTCCTTCGCCACTCACTTGCTCGAAGGTGGTTATGATATCCGAACGGTCCAGGAACTCTTGGGCCATAGCGACGTCAAGACGACGATGATTTATACTCATGTTCTCAATAAAGGACCGGCCGGAGTTCGCAACCCGTTCGACGGGCTATGAGGCAGTCGAACGGGTTATTATGCCGATCCGTATAAGACACCATGATAAAACAAGCCAAGAGCCGCAAAAGCTGTTGCTGAAGGGGTTACATCTCCCGTCATCGCCGCAGCAACGGCATGTTATGCGGGCAGAAAATCGAAACCCCGCATCTTATGCGGATCAATCTAATTATTGTTAACACGAAAATAGCTTGCCATCTATTTTCATTACTGGTTGTGCCTTACAGGCATGGGTGGTTAGGCTCAAAATAAATTCATACAAGGAGAAATTCATGCACTCAATACCATTTACAGCAAATGAAAAAAACTATGAAGTCAGGCTTACGACTGATGGAGCGACAGTACGTCTGCGAGCTTTCGCCAAAGATGAAGGAAAACCTGCCAACGGATACATATACAGCGTGGACATCAACACTATTCATGACTTAAAAGTGCTTGCAGAAATTGATGTCATTAAAGAACTAATAAAAACAGCCCAAGATGATGTAATACAAAAGCGATGGGAAAATCTGCTACTTGCCATTGAGTCATTGAAAAAATAAATTCACTGGATAACTTGGAGGCGATTATGGCAGAAAAATTAAATCAAGGGATGATAATGAAGGCATTGGATTATGGCTATGATAAAGCCGTAAATGGCTTGCCCGAATTAGAAACGGCTGAAGAGCTTGCACAAGATTATATGCATAGAGATGGTTCTTTGCAGGATAACGCCAAAAAACTTGTACGATGGCAAATTGCAAAGGCTGGCACTTCTGGTTTTATAACCGGCCTCGGCGGTTTAATTACCCTGCCTGTAGCTATTCCAGCCAATGTCGCCTCGGTTTTGTATGTCCAAATTCGTATGATAGCGGCGATTGCCGCAATGGGAAAGCATGACATACGAAACGATCAGGTTAAGACGCTTGTCTATATGTGCTTATGCGGCAGTGCTATCACCGACCTTATTAAAGATGTCGGAATTCATGTCGGTTCTAAGCTGACCGTTACAGCCATAAATAAAATATCCGGTGCAACCATCACAAAAATAAACCAGGCAGTTGGCTTTCGCTTACTTACGAAATTTGGGCAAACGGGTGCTGTCAATCTCGGTAAAGCCATCCCTTTTGTAGGTGGAGTTATCGGTGGCACGGTCGATAGTGTTGCAACAAAAACGATCGGAAAAGTATCCATCAATACTTTTTTATAATCATCAAAAAAATAGAAATGNNAAGATGTGTAATGACAAGACGAAACATATACAAACATTCAATCGAGCTTAAACAGTTGAAGGTAAAAAATGCCGAACGTAATGAATTTGCAAAAAAAACTTGAAGAAATACCATATCGCGGTTACGAAGTAGAGGATATAACAGATGGGAGAAAAATTGTTATTGTAAAACCGGGCGGGAAGCAAGCATGGGGAAAAATGCGAAAAGAAGACTTTTTTGTCTTCATTTACAGTCCATCAGAGCAAAGCCTTTGGCAAATAACACATAAACAAATACTTGAGGATTTGAAAGATAAATCAAAAGCAGATAAAGCGGATACAATTAAAATTCTTGAAGCATTTGAAAGAGTTTATAACGGTGAAGAACCTGATGATATTCTAAAATCACTTGCTTTGAACAACCCAACAGGAGAAAACCCAGAAGCCCTTTTGAAGGCATATAAGTGGATTTGGGGACAGGAAGATGTTAATTATCCAACGGGTCAAGGAAGAGCTATGTCATGGGAAGGTTTAAAAGAACTATTAGAATCTATAAGAGGGTAATCTGTTAGACCCCTAAATTACCTTGCGGAGATAAAACAACATGAAATACAAATGTGCAGATGAGAATAACTTCTTGCCCTTAATGGTTATGGAGAGTTCCGAATACTCTCCGAATCAGTGCGTTTTCCGAAACGATGAATTGGGTGTTTGGCTTTACCATGCCAATTGCATTGAGTTTATGGATATGCTCATCAGCAAATACCCAGAAGGCCGATTCGATATGATATTTGCCGACCCGCCGTATTTCCTGTCGAATGGCGGCATTACATGTCACGCTGGAAAAATGGTGAAGGTTGACAAAGGTCAATGGGACAAATCGAATGGCCCTGAGCTAAACCACGAATTCAATATGGCTTGGCTTTCCCGATGCCAAAGATTGCTTAAACCAAATGGGACTATTTGGGTTTCCGGCACACATCATGTCATTCATTCGATTGGATACGCCATGCAGCAGTTGAGCATGAAAATACTTAATGACATCACATGGGAGAAACCAAATCCACCGCCAAACCTATCCTGTCGTTATTTTACTCATTCCACTGAGACCATCATTTGGGCAGCAAAAAACAACAAAGCCAAACATTGCTTCAATTACGACGCAATGCGCAAAACAAACTATGGCAAGCAAATGAAGTCTGTCTGGACTTTGCCGTCTCCTAATGGCAATGAGAAAGATTTCGGGAAACACCCGACGCAAAAGCCTGTTGCCCTTTTGGAACGTATTATTCTGGCGAGTACCAATGAAGGCGATTTAGTTATAGACCCATTTTCTGGAAGTTCGACCACAGGGGTTGCGGCGATTAGGTTAAAACGAAGGTTCGTCGGTATTGAATTGGAATCTGAATTTTTGAATCTTTCGGTGAAGCGGCTTGAACAGGCAATAAACATAAAAAAATCATCTCTGGGTTTCGTTTGAGGAGTGCGCAGATATGGAAAGGAACGATGTAATTATAAAATTGAAACAGCTTGAGAACGTTGATTTAGTTTCTCTGGCACGCAAGTATGATGTAACCATTTGGAAAGGCGAAAAGAAGAACAAGGGTTGGGCTGGTCATGTTCTTGAGCGATATTTGGGACTCCCCATTAACTCTGCACAGTCACCTAATTTCGGCTCATGGGAACTCAAGATTGTTCCTCTTAAGCGATTGTCAGACGGGACCATAGCTGTCAAAGAGACAATGGCGATCACCATGATTGATCCATTTAATGTAAAAACTACTCCGTTTGAAGAGAGTCATCTGTTGGCGAAACTCAAGAAGGCGGTTATCTGCGCACGTCTGTTTGAGTCTCAAGAGGAGAAGCGGTCTGTTCTTGTGCGTGTTGCGGCCTTTGACCTCGATGACCATTCCATTTATGATCAGGTCAAGCAAGATTACGAGGAAACAAGAAGGTGTATCATCGAACGTGGCTTTGAGCATCTTACCGGTGCGATGGGTATTCTTGTTCAACCGCGAACAAAGGGCGCAGGACATGGAAGCACAAGCAGAGCCTTTTATGCCCGTACTCAATTTGTTGCGAAGTTATTGGGGATTCAATAATAATGGTCTAACAAAGCGCTCCACCTGACCCTCGCTTCGCCCGGGCAGGTCATCCGCCGCCTGTTAGGCGCGGCAATAGGCACAAACAAGGAGATCACGGGGATGGACGATGAAGAAAGCAAAAAGAACGTCCCCTTGATTTCCATTTTGTGACAGTTCCTAAGGAGGAAAACTGGGGGTCAAATCTTGCCCACATAAGATATGGTTATACGTTGAAAAAGATTGCAGATCATTTAAAAATCCACTATACTACAGTCAGTAAGGCAATCAAGCAAGGGTTGACGAAAAAATGATATTTCAAGACCTGATCCCAATGACCCTGCCAATGACCCTGAAGGTTACGCTTTTTTCCGGCACGAGCTTTCGTAAAAGCAGATATTGCTGAAAATCGGGAAGGGTTTGTGAAGGTAACATTTTCTCTCTCATATAAGTTCCTGTCTACGATATACGGATTCTTTATAATATAATATTACAAACTATTTACGGCAATCAAGGAGATTTTTCTTCAAAAATTAGTTGTTTCTTTGATTAAAATATAGTATCATTACCATAAATTGAGGGAATGAACCGATCCAGTATAATAATCGTTAGCTGCCATATATAAACAACAAAAAAATAGGGGGAAGAAAACCAATGCAGCGAAATTTTGAAGAGATAACAAAAGAATTAATAATGCTGCCCAAACGGGAACGATTAGAGATAGTCCGATTTCTCTTATTTCTTGATAGTAGATCTTTGGATACCGATGTTGAATCTGCATGGGAAGAAGAGATAATGGATAGGGTCCGTGCTGTTGATGAGGGAAAAGCCACTGGTGTTGATTACAATAAAGCAATGAAAGAAATTGAACAACGATTTATATCATGAATATCGTAATACTCCAGCAGGCATTTGAGGAATTGAAAAATGCAATAACTTATTATGAAGAACAACAGTCTGGATTAGGACTAAAGTTTAAAGAAGAAGCAGACCAGCATATCAATTGGATTTTAAGCAATCCAACTGTTCCACGACTCCGAAAAAGAAGTTACCGTCGCGTCAATCTAAAAGTTTTTCCATACTATATAGCGTACATAATTCGAGGAGAAACTTTGTGGATTCTTGCTATAGCACATGGGCATCGTAAGCCGGAATACTGGATAAATAGAGAGAAGGGAATCAGCTAACAAAAGATTGCACCTGATGGCTAAAGACCGGGGCTTTTTAGAAGTTTTGTAGCTGTTCAAAATTTGTCGCTTTTAAGTCTGTTTTCAGCAATTACCCGCCACAGGTGAATCTTGTCGTTATACAGTAACCAAGGAGAGGGTTGCAAAAAGGCTGTTTTTTTTGCCGTTTGCAAACCACCCTTTTTAAAAAAACAATAGTAATAAGCATTTGTCAGCCAAAATGGATATATATGGTAATTGTATGCGCTGATTCCTTGTTTTTTCTATTATTTTTATCTTTTTGCCTCCGTTTAAGCATACTAACCCCTATGTGGCTATAGGCAGGCGTGTTTTGGCAATGTTTACCACACTATCTGATGCAGTATCTTCTCTCTTCGTTGTTACTTTTTCATTTATTAGCTTCCAATAGCGCTTGAAATTTACTATGGCGCTAATTAGTAAAGACTGAAGGTAAACTTTTGCCGCACCTATCTAGACCGGCCATTTTCATAAACAGTAGCTATCAGTTCACAGCAACGGCCTCCTGGAATAATCATTATGATCTGCATCGCTCTGGTCGCCAAGATTAAACATTATAAAATTTCTTATCCTAAACAACTGGCAAGCGCATCCATCGCTTAATATTTCGTAATAGAACATGCAATGCCAAGGGACCTGTCCCTATGACATCTGCAAAATAAATTGATCTACACGCGCGTGTAGATCAATTTTCCGGCTTACTTTAATTCTAAAGACTTACTTCCCTGCCCCGTAAAAGATCCAGGGACAGAACAAAATCAAAACCACGATGATGATAATAATCCAAATCCACCCGTGGTAGTACCCACCCTGAGGCGCAATAGTGGGCATAAACAGTCCTCCTCTCTAATCACTTGACCAACCATCCTCTATCCTGCCTGAGCAACACCTGCAGAATTATAATAGAAACCGAAACCAACAACTAAAAGAATCAGAATAAGAAAAATCAGGAAAGCAAAGTTTCCACTACCACCACCAGTACCCGGAACGCCGAAACCCATTTAAATACCTCCTCTCATGTTTTTTAACGGACATTTTTCATGCCCAAAACCACAACTTAAATAAAGCAAAAACCAAAACCGACGATCAGCAAGATTAAAATAAGGAAAATCAGAAAAGCGAAGCCCTCATCCAACTGTAACTTGTATTCGTCGGCCATTGAATCACCCCCTCAAAACTGCATTAGCCAATCAGTATTTGTGGCCAACTATGATACCATATTATGGCGTGGGCTAAAGAAGTGTTACATAAACCCTGTTTAATTTTTATTTAACTTCACCGTATGTACTGGTGGTAAGCCCATACCGTCACCGGCAGCGCCAGGGCTATCAGGGCGACCAGAAGGATTCCCACCGCCCCGCGCCGGTAATTCTGGCGCCATGCCCAATGGGCATAGGTACCCAGATAAAAAGAAACTGCCAGCAAAAAAACCAAAGCCAGAACCTCAATCATCGCTGCCATTCTCCTCTCCTAAGCCCCCGCTGGGGGTAGTTTTTCTTAAAAGACCGATGCGGCGTATCTTGGTATCAAAAGTTATGCTTACCCTGGCTTCAGGATACAGCTCCGGCCAGTTCATGGCCTGCCACTGCGTGTAGGTAGCCACCAGACGCCGGGCTTTAAAACCAAAACCAAAAATGTCGGCGCGGAATTCTTCCTGGGTTTTACGCACCAATTCTCCGGCCTCAGTTTCCAGCCGCAAGTTCAATGCTCTTTCAAGAACGGCTAACTTTTCCGGCCGCTCGTAGTTTATCCCGCTTTGGATGGAGATAATCTCGGCATCCAAAGGAACCCGCGCCCGTATCTCGGGCATTCCCTGGGCATCCAGCCTCACCTTTATTTCAGGTTTTCTTTCTTTTTTTACTCTCAGGATAATAAAACGATCTGGCCGGCCGGGGTCAGGAAAGGCAAAGAGGCTTTCAAAAAACCATCCCCTGAGCATGTTCAGAATTGCCGTCTGGGTACCGTTAAGGGCACCCACCATTTTGCTGTCCCGAAAAACCGCCGAACCCAATACCTCCATCTCGCCACCGCCTTTATGGGGCATCTGGCCAGCCAGGAAATCCCCTTCACGAACCCCTTGAGGCTGGCGGTGGTGATGCACCTGTTCCGTTTCCTGCAAGCCTACCAGTATACACACAGGTTCAACGGACAGCGATTTTGAATCATTATAAAAATGGTGAATCTGGGCAAAAGGGATAAAACCCACATAACGCTGGGAACTGAACAACAACTCGGCATACTTGGCAGGGTTGTTTTCCATCAGCGGTTGAAACTTCTCCAACAATTCCCGGGCGCTCCCCTGGGAGACGGCCAAAAAAATGGTTCGACGGAATTCCGGAAAGCGCATCAGCGGGGCCATGTAACGATCCAGGCCCTCCCGGGCCAGTTCCCCGGAAAATATAATCACCTTCAAATGCCTAAGCGTAGAGCGTCTTTCCACGATGGAATTGATCATATCCAGCCCGGTAAGAATGGTTCTGCTTTCTACCGACACGGTTATTACCGGCTTTCCACCACCCCCGCCACCCTCACCCATACTATCGCCTCCGGCCATAGTCCGCGGCACACCGATCAACACTGTCATGGTAAGCACATTTTCCTTCCCTTTATCCAGCCCGACAAATAAAATGTGGGCCGTTTCGTCCGGCTCCCTGCCCCCCCAGCAACCGGAAAAAAGCAAAGGCGACAGCAATACTACCGCTACCAGAACCCGCCGGAACAATCGCCTGCAGAACCACCCGTTCATCCTAAAAACCGCCATCCTTTTTACCCGGCTTTTTTGTGATCACAGCCACGGCCAATAATACAACCGGCAGAAAAAAGGCGGGAATCCAGCCCCAAGTACGCACTACGTTGAGATCCACCCAAACCGTTTCACTCACATTGGCCGGAATAAAAGCTGCAGAAAAAATAATTAAAGCCACCGGTAAGATAAAAGGCCGGTAATAAGGCAACTTTAGCATCCGGGTAATGATTGACCCGGTAATGTAACTCCCAATGCTTACCTTCAACATTCCTACCAGGGCCCAAATGGGCATAAAAGCCGCCTCCACCCGTTGTATAAAGCGGCCGAAATAAATCAGGCGGGACATTTCAAAGGAAGGGATGGACATTTCCCGCAAAACAGAAACATCAAAAGTAACCT
Organism: Firmicutes bacterium UBA4053; assembly: GCA_002382125.1. GTDB lineage: Bacteria > Bacillota > Desulfotomaculia > Desulfotomaculales > Nap2-2B > UBA4053. Next base: position 31,540 of record DFZP01000054.1, on the reverse strand, counting down.
GCATGGCAACCAATGTTACCACCATAAGTAGGCCGCCAATAGCTACACCGCCCAGACCGGGCCTTCGCAGGGAAGGTTTTTTAAACGCAGGAGCAATAACGGCCAGTAAAAACACTTCTCCCATTACAGAACTTCTGATAAAACCCTCTTCCATCACTTTTCCCCAACCGGGACCCCCTAAAGGAAAGAGATAATCCAGTCTCCAGTATGGAAAAGTGAGAAGATTTATAAGCAAGAGGGCAAAGCCGATGAAAAAAACCAGCAACCAGGTGCTGCGGGCTATGGCTTCCAAACCAAGATAACAGGCTACTACCGCGCCAATCAGCATACTGGCCATGGCCATGCTAACCGGCAACTCCGGAATGCTTACCGTGAGCATGCGTTCGGCATACTGCCGTAAGATCACTGCTGTAGTCAACAAAAAAAACCCTAGGTAGATAAGGCAGAATAAAATGTTTAAAACCGGACCCACAAGTTCTTCTCCCGCTTCTATGATACTTTTTCCCGGGAACCTTCCCATCAAGACTGCCAGCGGCAAGAAAGCCAAAAGCCCGGTGGCCACAGTCACCAGAATAGCCATCCAGGCGGCGGTCTGGACCTTATCCACCAGAACGGCCGGAAAGGTAAGAAACATCTCAGCAAGAATAACAATTACCACCATTGCCGTTGCTTCCCGCTGGTTAATCTTACCTTCGTCGATCATTATTTACCTTTCCCCCTTTAAAACGGAAACGGTTAATCCACCGGCGGCTGATGGCCGGCTGGCGGCGTATATCCTGCGGCAGCAGGTATTCCGGCCGGTATTCCTGCTGCCATACATGTCCTTTGAATAATAGATCAGAGGAGGATCTGGCAAGAGGGGCCAGAGGAGCCAGGTAGGGTACGCCGAAGGATTTGGTGGCGGCCATCAGATGTAACTGGATGAAAAACCCCAGCATAAGTCCATAAATACCCATCACAGCACCTAAAAAAATATAAACAAACTGCAGCAAGCGTACTGTTAAAGATAACGAATAATTGGGAATGACATAACTGCCGGTGGCAGTCAGGGCTACAATAATAATTAATATCGGGCTTACAATACCTGCAGCCACCGCCGCCTGGCCCAAAATGAGGGCGCCGACAATGCTCAGGGTGGGACCAATTATACCCGGTATGCGGATGCCTGCTTCGCGGATTAACTCAAAAGACACTTCCATCAGCAACACTTCTACGATTGAAGGGAAGGGAACATTCTCCCTGGCGGCAGTAATGGACATCAGCAAATCAGTAGGAATCATTTCGTGGTGATAATTCACCACAGCCATGTAAAAACCAGGCAAAAAAGTAGCCAGTAACAGGCCGATCAGCCGGATGATCCGGAGCATGCTACCGTAAGGCCAGCGAACGTAAGCATCTTCGGAAGCCTGGAAAATGGAAAAGAAAGTAGCCGGGACAAGCAGGGCAAAAGGGCTGCCGTCCGACAGAATGACTGCCTGGCCCTGTACCAGCCCGGCCACCACCCGGTCCGGACGCTCGGTAGTATGAGTTTGCGGGAACAGGCTGAATGGGTTATCCTCAATGAACTGTTCCAGCATACCGCTCTCAATAATAAAATCGGTGCTGATAGAGCTAACCCGGCGCTTGACCTCTTCCACCAGTTGTGTATTTGTCAGGCCTGCCAGATACATTATTGCGCAATCAACCCGGTTTACCCGGCCAACTTTGAGAAACTCCGTAACCAGGTCGGGAGAATGTAAAGACTTGCGGATCAGGGCGGTGTTAACGCGCAGCGTTTCCGTAAAGCCCTCCTGGGGGCCGAGGATAACCATCTCGCTGGTAGGACGTTCCACATTTCGATGTTCCCACCCCTTCGTCTCTACGATGATAGCCTGTGAACAGGAGTCCACCAGGATAAC
>DFZP01000054.1:0-29592 GCA_002382125.1 Firmicutes bacterium UBA4053 | reverse complement strand
GAAAGATTTTGCAATACCCTGTCCGTCATCCCGTCAACATAAACAGCGGCAGATGCTACCGGGGGATCGGTACCAATCGTGAATTCTCTAAAAATAACATCTTTATTGGTAGGTACATGGAATATCTTTTTAAAACAGGCCAGATTTTTTTTCAGGCTGGCGGATACTTCATCCACTTTACCCGGCTCGTTTTTATCTCCGGCCTCACCTGCCGGATTAGACCGATCCTCCTTATTACCACCACTGCCACTATCCTGCACGTCATCACTGCCTCCGGAACCCACCTGTTCTTGATGTCTTTCGCCGGTCTTACCACCGCAGCGATAATAGTCTGAAACCGGCACGGCACGGCGAGGCTTGACAAAGCCCCTGCCTCGCTGGAGATGTTTACCGGCAGCGGGAGCCTGGTTATCGCTCTTATTGTTGTCATCTGCCTGCGCATCATCCATGCCGGTATTTTGCCCTGCTTCCTGGTTCACCAGTTCAAAGGGACTGTCTTGCGGCGGACGGAAAATAAACCGCCTGGCCAGCCTTTCCCCGAAAGACACTTTCCAGCACCACCCGTACTTCGACAGCATCTTCTAGCTAGGATGATCAGATCAGGATAAATTTATCCTATAGGGATTTTTTCTGTCTTCTCCAGATACTGTTTTCTCTTAATCTTGCCGAAGACAAAAAAGCTGACTGCCGTCGGTTGGATCTACTAGACAAACTTTTTGCTTATTTTGTCCCCGTTGTACGAAAAAAGCACTTTTTTGCCGTCAATAACCGTTTCCAGATGCACCGTCCTCCCCCACAACTGATAAACATAGGGCAGCGTCTTTTCCAGGTAAAAAACGTCCAGTTCCAACCCTTCATAACAGTGTTTGAGATAGAGCTCCCCCCGTTTGTTAAAATCCCCGTCCTCCACCACAAGATAAGGAAACCCGCAATTGGTAAGGCTGGCAACTATTTCATCCCGAACCTTTTCCCACTCTTTTTCAACTACTTTCCAATCGTATCCCTGTTTTTTATAAAGATAGAGATCCAGATCTCTAATTAATTCTTTAGTCAAATAATTCCTCAAAAAAGAAACGTCATTTTCCAGTTCTCTTACTTCAAAGATTTTCTTCCTTCCTTCACCTTCAAGCCGGCGGTACTTTTTTTTCTCCTCCTCCGCAGGTTGATCCCACCTCTTCTCAAGATCCTCGAAAATCTTCAAACCCAGTTGATAAGGATTTAACCGGAAACGGGAAGATTGAACGACTCCTGTGTGCATTTTAGCAAACTCTATGGCTTCCTCTTCATCCAGATCCAGTTCACGTATAATACGCAGGTGCCAGTAAGTGGCCCAACCTTCGTTCATAATCTTGGTTTCCATTTGCGGCCAGAAATAAAGCATCTCCTGCCTGATTACAGAAATCACGTCGCGCTGCCAGTCTTCCAGGTCCCGGGCATGTTCCATCATAAAAAGCAACAAGTCTTTTTGGGGTTTTTCCGGAAACTTTTTGACCTCTTCCTTTTCGGATTCCTGTTCTCCCTCGGGCCGGTCCAATTGCCAAAGGTCATCGTAAGGCGTCTGTTTTTGCTGAGTACAATTTTCATGAGCTTTCTGAGCGCCACAATGAGCAACGCAACACTTTTTGCCCGTCGGGTTTTTCCTTCCCTGTTCCGGACCAAGGCGGTAACGTGGATCAACATGCTCCTGGATAGAAATAACCGCATCCAGAAAAGCCTCTACCTTATCTTTTCCGTATCGCATTTCATACTCCCGGAAACGTTCGGCGGCATTGGCCATAGATTCAACCATGTACCGGGCAGTATGTTTAAAATGGACGTTGTTCTTAAAGAAATCACAATGGGCCAGCACATGGGCAATGACCAGCTTATTTTGAATAAGGGAATTTCCTTCCAACAAAAACGCGTAGCAGGGATCAGAGTTGATTACCAGTTCGTAGATCCGGCTCAAGTTATAGTCGTAATATGTTTTCATCTTGTGGTAAGCTTTGCCGAAGGTCCAGTGAGAAAACCGCGTGGGCATTCCGTAGGCGCCAAAAGTATAAATAATATCAGCCGGGCAGATTTCAAAATACATGTCGTAAAAATCCAACCCAAACTCCCTGGCATTGGCAGTAATCTTTTCCACAGCCTCTTCTAACAGGTACAACTCATCTTTTGCCAAAAGCAATCACCCCCAGCAGAAAAAATTGGAAAGCTAAGATTTGGAAATTACAATTCGACATTCTGATAGTGTCGCCTAGCACTAGTATATGTTTTGACCATCATCTTTCGGACATCAGTACCCAAAAACTCATTCCCCCAACCAATGAAAAACTTTGTGCCCGGACTTGCTTTGCAGCCGCCAGTATATGTGCCGGCTTCTGGTACCATAATCCCTTTTGGCGCGTACTCTATTAAAGCAAGTATTTGCCTTATATGGTAATGTATACTTTCAGAAACAGAAAAAAGGGGCAGTGGTACGTATTGAACTCACCGGAATTCAAAAAGATGATGGTTTTTCATCACATAACGGAAGAACTATAATATGTACCTGAAAAGTTAATATTGTTTCCCCTGCCATTCTTTTTCTGGTATAATTTTTCCTGATCCGGTTTCTTTCAAACGGCGTCGGGAATATCAAAACAGCAAAAGGGGGCAAGTTATGATTTCGTGGAAAGCTCTTCTGGATTCTTTAACAAAATGGTTCATGGTTTCGGGGCTGCGCATTCTGCTTGTTATTATCGGCACACTCATTGCCACTCGACTGATAACCGCGGCTATTAAAAAACTGGAAGTAATTTTAACGGGCAAATCGGGAGATTCGGTGGAACAACAAAAACGTATACGTACCTTGACCGGCATTCTGCGAAAAACAGTAAAAGTCAGCGCGTTTATAGTGGCCGTAATTATAATTCTAACCGAAGTGGGAGTAGATATAAGACCGATTATTACTGCCGCCGGAATAGGCGGCCTGGCCCTGGGTTTCGGCGCTCAAAGCCTGGTGCGTGACGTGATAAGTGGTTTTTTCATGCTTCTGGAAGACCAGATCAGGGTTGGTGACGTGGTTGCTTTAAACGATACAAGTGGAGAAGTAATATCCTTAAACCTGCGAACCACAGTGCTGCGGGATCTGAGCGGCGCAGTTCATATTTTCCCCAACGGTTCCATCAACTCTGTATCCAATATGACTAAAGACTGGTCAAGATACGTCATTGACGTGGGCGTTGCCTATGGGGAAGATGTTGATTACGTTATGGAAGTACTTAAAAAAATCGGCGACGAGCTACACGCGGATCCGGAATTTCGCCAGTATATCTTAGAACCCCTGGATGTGCTGGGTGTTGATAATTTCGGCCCTTCGGAAATAATAATCAAAGCAATGATCACTACCGTACCTCTAAAACAGTGGTTCGTGGGACGTGAACTGCGCCGCAGAATCAAAAAGACATTTGACGAACTGGGCATTGAAATTCCCTTTCCGCATACAACTGTATACTGGGGAAAAACAAGCCGGCCTTTTTCTATCAACATCGATCAAGCTTCAAAACACAAAGGAGAACAGATAGATGAATGATGGCCATCTCCATCACCATCGAAGCCGCAGAATTAATGGAGGTTTTTCTAAGGAACTGTACTAAGGGGGTTTTCCTTTGTCCGTTTCCGTAACACCAATCCGCACACGCAAGGAACTGCTGGACTTTGCCCATTTCTCCTCCCGGATTTATCAAAACAAAAAATACCGGCCCTGGACAACACCATCTGGAATATTACAAATGTTAAGTCCTGCTCATAACCCAACCTGGCGCCAGGCGAGGTACCGGTGCTTCCTGGCTATGGAAAACGAACGGCCAGTGGGTAGAATAGCTTCCATCATCGATCCCCGCAATACCCTCCCTCAAACCGGGTTTTTCGGCGCCTTTGAAACAGAAGAACGGTTAGCAGTGGCAGAAAAACTTTTTGACGCCGCAGAAGAGTGGCTGGCATCCTTCGGCGCAAGGAAAATAATGGGGCCTGCTACTTTTAATACCAACCAGGAAGTGGGCCTGTTAATCGAAGGGGTTGAAGAACCACCCCAGCCATTCATCCCATATAACCCCGCTTATTATCAAAACCTGGTAGAGAGTTGTGGCTTCAACAAAGCAACCGATTTAATATCCTACCACTACCCCTTAGAACAAGGCATTCCTTCTGCCGTAACCAGGGTAGCAAACCGGGCACTACAAAAAAAAGGACTGCTTATCCGCCATCTTAACGTCACCAGGTTACCCCGGGAGACAGAAACGATCAGGTCCATACTCAATCAGGCAATGGCAGATAACTGGGGATACATTTCCCTCTCGATTCCGGAAGCAGCCGTATTGCTAAACTACTGCTTCACCCAGGGAGATCCTTCTTTAGCCCTGGTAATCACAATAAACTCTGAACCGGCAGCTTTTTCACTATGCTTACCAGGAATTCGGCAAACAAACTACTGTGTACGGGTGGCCATCCTGGCCATAGTTCCACGTTTCAGAAAGCAAGGACTGGAAGCTTTGCTGATTGAAAAGAATCTGGAAACCCTCCTGGTCAAAGGGTATTCAGCAGTAGAAGTATCCCAGGTGGAAGAAGAAAACTCACCGATGACCAGAATCCTGGCAAAACTCGATGGCTGCCGGCCAGTAAAGCGCCACCGGGTTTACCAGAGAGAAATAAATACGGCAATCGCCGGGCTGGAGAGCGGGACTTATAACCCGTCTCTGCGCTTTTAAAAAAAGGTTACTAGAGCCCTGGACCACGACAGTGGAAATCATTAAAAAAGCTTCCGGTGTATAATAATTACACTGAAGTAATAATATACTAATTGCCGGTTGCCCCAATATTATTTGTTAACAGAAAGTTAAGCAGTTCTTCTAATTGTTCAAAGGAAAAACAGGGCACAAGCCCAGGAATATAAACATCACTGATCACGGCTACCAGATCATTGCCTAGAGGCAGGCGACGATCATCAGATTCTTTCCTCACAATTTCTACTTTGGGACCGGGTTCAGTCTTAAATCCTTCTATAAGAATAAAATCCATTTCAACGATCTTATCGAGAATCGATTTCAAATCTGGAGACTGGCTAAACCGTTCATGAATAGTCAGGGAACCCGGCCCCACTATTATTACCTTATCAGCGCCTGCCTGAAAATGGAGCCAGGAGTCCTTGCCTGGGATATCCACATCATAACCGTGGGCTGCATGTTTTACTGCGGCTACCCGGTATCCTCTTTTTTTCAAGATAGAAATAAGGTTCGATATAACCGTAGTCTTACCCGAATCTGAATAACCTGCAAATCCTATTACTTGAGCCATCATGGATTTCTCCTATACTGTATTCTTTTTTTAGAAGTTTTCTGTTTATGGTTTGTTTGCTTACTTCATTATACCAGAAAGAGGGTGTTTTGCCTATTATTCAAGGAAACATTAGTTGTATTGTGTCCCCATAATTCCAACGTTTAAAAACTCTGCACCCATGTGACCAGCAGAAGCTCAAAAGGGTGTGTAAAAAATTTGTGATTGAGTCGCGCCCGGCAGGCATAGTTTTCGCAGATGTACACAGTGTTTAAACCATATACTATTGATCTCCTGCAATCAAATAACTCATGTTTTAACTTTTCTTAATAAATTTATCGCTTCAGGAAGTCTGTCAAAGGCTTCGATAATGTAGTCAGGAGTTGTATTTCCATATGATTTTCTCCCATAGGTGGTGGGATAAAATATTGTCCGCATACCTGTTCTGCCGGCGCCAAAAATGTCATGATACATATCATTGCCAACATAAAATGCCTCTTCCGGTTGCAGTCCGAGCTTATCCAGGGCAAATTTAAAAAGGCGCCGGTCTGGTTTTTTGAACCCGTAATCTACGGATATAATTACCTGATCAAAGTATTTGTAAAGATCTAAATTCTTTAATTCTGCGGCAGCATATATTCTTTGGGCGTCAGTTACTATAGCCAGCCTGTATTCTTTTTTTAGTTTCTCTAAGACTTCCGGAACTTTGGGGTAGGGCAATAGTCTTTTTAGTGCCAGACTCCTGTGTGCTTCCGCGAGAAACAGACTCAAATTGTCCTGTTAAGATTCTTTTTCTATTTCCAGCCCTTTTGTTTTTAAAATTCCTCTCCATGCGGCCATAACGTCTATTTCCGGATTGCTTTTTAGATTTCCTTTTTTATTTTTCCTCCTGAGTATCCAAAATATCCACCTGAATCCGAAGTGTGGATAGGAATCAACATTCTAGTTACTCCCAGGCGCTTGTTCCACATCCAGATAGAGCTTTCCTTCGCCCCCTTTTAAAATGATCAAGTCTTTGGGCCTGACATCTCCACTTACTATTTTACGGGAGAGCGGCGTTTCCACTTCTTGTTGGATTGTCCTTTTCAACGGCCGGGCTCCGAATGCGGGGTCGTAACCCTTGTTAGCCAAGTAAACAACAGCCGTTTCATCCCACTGCAAAGAACACTGGATGGTCTGAGAAAGCCTTAGGGCCAGTCTTTCCAATAAGATAACGGCGATTTGCCTGACCTGCTCGCGCTCTAAAGCGTGAAAAACAATTGTTTCGTCTACCCGGTTTAAAAATTCGGGGCGAAAATGCTGCCTGAGCAGGGCCAGCACGCTCCCCTTCATCTGTTCGTAATCGCCACCTCTTTCCTGAAAGCTAAGAATTTCCTGGCTGCCGATATTGGAGGTCATGATGATAATGGTATTGCGAAAATCAACCGTTCGTCCTTTACCGTCGGTCAGCCTCCCGTCTTCGAGAATTTGCAGCAAAACATTAAAAACGTCATAATGGGCTTTTTCGATCTCGTCAAAAAGTACCACGCAATAAGGTTTCCTGCGTACGGCCTCCGTAAGCTGACCGCCTTCTTCGTAACCTACATAACCCGGGGGCGCGCCGATTAAGCGGGCCACGGTGTGCTTTTCCATGTATTCTGACATATCCAGCCGGATCGTATTGCGCTCATCGTCAAAAAGAGCTTCGGCCAGCGCCCTGGAGAGTTCGGTTTTTCCTACACCGGTGGGTCCTAAGAAAATGAAGCTGCCTACCGGCCGGTTGGGGTCTTTGATCCCGCCGCGGGCCCTTAATACCGCGTCGGCCACGGCACGCACCGCCTCGTCCTGTCCGACCACACGCTTGTGCAGAACTTCTTCCAGGTGAATCAGTTTTTCCTTTTCGCCCTCCATAAGCTTGCTTACCGGGATGCCCGTCCAGCGGCCGACCACCCTGGCGATGTCCTCTTCGTCAACCTCTTCTTTTAAGAGCATGTTGTGCTTTTGCTTGCCGGCAAGCAGTTCTTCTTCTGCTTTCAACCTTCTTTCCAGTTCGTTTAACCGCCCGTATTTGAGTTCGGCCATGCGGTTTAAGTCGTATTCCCTTTCTGCTTTTTCAATATCCATATGTGTTTCTTCAATTTCCCGCTTTAGGTTATGCACCCGGGAGATTGCCTGTTTTTCCGCCTGCCACTGGGCTTTCATGGCTTCGGCTTCGCTTCGCAGATCAGAAATCTCCTTCTGGATTTTTTGCAACCTTTCCTGCGAAACCTGGTCTTTTTCTTTCTTTAAGGCCGCTTCTTCAATTTCCAACTGCATGATGCGCCGGGTGATCTCATCTAAAGCAGTGGGCATGCTGTCGATCTCGGTACGCAGGCGTGCGGCCGCTTCGTCCATTAAATCGATAGCCTTATCCGGCAAAAATCGGTCGGTTATATAACGATCGGAAAGAACAGCGGCGGCCACCAGGGCGGCGTCCTTGATGCGTACTCCGTGGTAAACCTCATAGCGTTCTTTGAGACCGCGTAAAATGGAGATAGTATCTTCCACCGATGGTGAATTTACCAGAACGGGTTGAAAACGTCTCTCTAAGGCGGCGTCTTTTTCTATCTGCTTTCTGTATTCGTCAATGGTAGTAGCTCCGATTGCCCTCAGTTCACCGCGGGCCAGCATGGGTTTTAAGAGATTGCTGGCATCCATTGCGCCTTCGGCCGCACCTGCGCCTACTACCGTGTGCAACTCGTCAATAAAAAGGATAATTTTCCCGGCTGATTCCTGCACTTCTTTTAAGACTGCTTTCAGTCGTTCTTCAAATTCACCGCGATATTTCGCTCCGGCCACTAACGCTCCCATATCCAGAGCAATGACGCGCTTGTCTTTTAAGCCTTCCGGAACGTCACGGGCCACAATCCTCCTGGCCAGCCCTTCCACAATGGCAGTTTTACCTACCCCCGGCTCGCCGATCAGCACGGGATTGTTTTTAGTGCGACGGGAAAGTATTTCCATAACCCGGCGGATTTCATCGTCCCGGCCGATCACCGGGTCGAGTTTTCCTTCTCCGGCCAGCCTGGTCAGATCCCGGCCGTAGCGCTCCAGCGCTTCGTATGTTTCCTCCGGGTTGTCGCTGGTGACCCGTTGCGAACCCCTCACTAATTTCAGCACGTCCAGCAGCAAGTTTCTACTTATCCCTGCCTGAAGGAGAAGGTTTTTAATATCTTCTTCTCCTTCTTCCAAAAGAGCAAGAAGAAGATGCTCAACGCTGATATAATCGTCTTTTAACCCTTGCGCTTCTTTTTCTGCCCGGGCCAGGACGCGGGCCAAACCGGCGCTTATGTGCAAGGAGCTTTCATAGCCGGATACTGCTGGAATTTTCCGGAGCAATTCTTCCAGCTTTCGCTGTAATGACGCAGGGTCGGACCCCGCCTGTGCAAGCAAACGGGGAACCAGTCCCTCTTCTTGTTTTAACAAAGCAACCAGCAAGTGCCTGGTAGTCACTTCCTGGTGGTTTTTTTCCGCCGCCAGGGCTTGCGCCGCCGTAAGCGCTTCCCTTGATTTTTGCGTGAAACGGTTTATATCCATATTACATCACCTTGTTCTTTTTAATCTTTCAATTTCTTCTTGAAGTTCTTCAATTCTATCCAGAAGATCCAGAATAATGGCCGCGCCGGATAGATTCGCGCCCAAACAATTTTTCAAGCGCATTAGCTTGTAAATGCGCTGTAGTTGCTCTGGTGTAATACAATCGCCGCTAATTTCAATAATGCCTAGTTCACCCAGGATTTTGATCATTTCAGGATGAAATTCCAGGTTATAAATATTGAACTCTTGTTTTTCCGCGCTATGATAAAAAATACGTAATAAATTCATAATCGCTCTCTACCTTTGCTTTAGTTCTTTGAGTTGCTGGTAAAGTTCACGTTCGCGTTCAGTCAGGAAAGAAGGAATATCAATAGCCACCCGCACAAACTGGTCGCCGCGCCCACCGCTTTTAGAGGGCAATCCTTTGCCGCGCAATCTCAGTTTTGTTCCTTTATGGCTGCCCGCAGGCACGGTAACGGTTGCCGCACCGTCCAAAGTGGGTACTGAAACTTTGTCGCCGAGAACAGCTTGATCCGGAGTTAAAACTATCTCCGTTTCAAGGTCACTCCCTTTAACAGCAAAAGCAGGGTGGGGAAGAATGTTCACTTTTAAGTAAAGGTCGCCTTTTTCACTGGCGCCTGGGCCTTCGCTTCCCTGGCCTTTAAGCCGGATCCGGCTGCCCTGGTAAACACCGGCAGGAATTTTTACCTCCAGTGTTTTAACCTCGGAAAGCGTTCCCGTGCCGCCGCAACGGGTGCAAAAATTCCTTCCTTTAACTCCTGTGCCGCTACATTCCAAACAAGACGTCCCACCGGATACCTGCACGGTTTTAGTCGTGCCGTGATAAGCTTCTTCTAAAGTAAGCTCAATTTCACTTTCCATATCCCGGCCGCGCGTTGGGCCCCGGGCAGCAGCAGCGGGTCCATGGCGCGCGCCCCCAAAAAGCGATTCAAAGAAATCACTAAATCCGCCTTTTAAGCCGGGATCAAAATCAGCCGAGGTGTAAAAACGTACACCTTCCATATCTGGCTGAGGTTCAAAATCCTGCCCGGCCCGCCAGTTGCTTCCCAGACGGTCATATTTAGAGCGTTTTTCGGAATTGCTTAACACTTCGTAAGCTTCATTGATCTGCTTGAATTTCTCTTCGGCTTCTTTTTTCTTTTTGCTTGTATGTAAGTCCGGATGCCACTTGCGGGCTAATTTGCGGTAAGCAGTCTTTATTTCCTTTTCTGTAGCGTCACGTTTGACGCCTAAAGTTTCGTAATAATCCTGGAAAGAAACAGCCATTTGTTTTTACTTCCTCCATCTGGTAAGCTAAGGTCACCTCTGTCGTCAGCATGACTGGTCGAAGTTCTAAGATCGCCTGGCCACCCTTACCCTGGCCGGGCGAAGCAATTCATCGCCAAATTTGTATCCCCGGCAGAGTTCTTCCGCCACATGCCCTTCAGGATAATCAACGGTTTCCAGATAAGCCAGCCCCTCCTGCTCCGCAGGGTCAAAAGGCTTCCCCAAACAATCGACAGGAGTTACCCCGTGCTTTTTGAGTAGATCAAGGAAACGTTGATAAATAAGCCGCAACCCTGCAACCGTCTTTTCGTCATTGATTTGTTTTAATGCCTGTTCCAGGTTGTCGATCAGGTCCAGCAGATCTACCACCAGTGCTTTTTTAGCCTCATTGCCCCGCATTTCGGCATCGCGGGCAACTCTTTTACGGTAGTTGTCAAAATCAGCCAGCGCCCGCAAGTGGTGATTTTTTTCGTTTTCCAATTCCTGGCGCAATAGTTTAATTTCCTCCCCTGGATCACTCATTACCCTGGAAGGTGGCTGAACATTGGTTGCGACATTCTTATTCTTATTGATCTCCATTTTTCCTCCCCGTTTCTCGCCTCGAAAAACTTCCCCCTTTTCCTTGCCTGCATCAATGCCCATCGCTCCAAATCTAAAGTTGTTTATTTTTCCTCGTACTCGGCATCAACCACATCTTCGCCCGCCGGGCGAGGGCGGGTCCCTCGGGCGCCGCCGGGCGCATCCGCCCCTTTAGTTTGCTCGTAAGCGGTTTCTGATAAGGAGTAAGCGGCCTGCTGCAAATCACTGCGCAAACTCTTGATCCGATCTACCGGTGCGTTTTCTTTTAAAGCTGCCCGGAGGTCGGTCAGAATTTGTTCTATTCTTGCTTTTTCATGTACAGGAAGGCGCTCGCCCAGGTCCTTCAACTGGCGATCCACCTGGTAGGCCAGGCTGTCCGCTTCATTGCGCTCTTCAATCTCTTGCCGGCGCTGCTTATCTTCTTCCGTGTGCGTCTGCGCATCTCTCACCATGCGCTCTATTTCGCTTTGATCTAAATTGGTAGAGCCGCTGATGGTGATGGTTTGCTCCTTGCTTGTTGCCCGGTCCTTGGCGCTGACTTTAAGGATACCGTTGGCGTCTATGTCGAAAGTCACTTCGATCTGGGGAAGGCCGCGCGGCGCCGGCGGGATCCCGTCCAGCTTGAATTGCCCCAGGGAACGGTTGTCCCTGGCCATCTCGCGCTCACCCTGCAGCACGTGAATATCCACCGCGGGTTGACTATCTTCAGCAGTAGAAAATACCTGACTGCGCCTGACCGGAATGGTGGTATTGCGTTCTATAATTTTCGTCATTACGCCGCCCAAAGTTTCCACTCCTAAAGATAGTGGTGTTACATCCAGAAGGACAACGTCTTTTACTTCCCCGGCCAGCACCCCGGCCTGAATGGCTGCCCCCACGGCTACGACCTCGTCCGGGTTGACGCTCTGATTGGGTTCTTTGCCGGTCAACTCCCTGATTAACTTCTGGACCGCAGGCATTCTGGTGGCCCCGCCCACTAAAATAACTTCGTCGATGTCCTTTTCAGTAAGTTTCGCGTCGGCCAGGGCTGCTTTCACCGGCCCCCGGCAACGCTCAACCAGATGATGCGTGAGATCTTCCAACTTGGCCCTGGTAAGCTTTGTGTCCAGGTGTTTAGGACCGGTCGCGTCGGCAGTAATAAAGGGCAGGCTGATCTGCGTCTCCAAAGTCGAGGAAAGTTCCGCTTTCGCTTTTTCAGCCGCTTCAATCAGCCGCTGCAAGGACTGTTTATCCTGGCGCAGATCGATTCCGTAATCCTTTTTGAATTCCTCAGCCAACCAATCGACAATTTCCTTGTCAAAGTTATCACCGCCTAAATGCGTATCTCCGTTGGTAGCCTTTACTTCAAATACTCCATCACCCACATCTAAAATGGAAACGTCAAAAGTTCCTCCTCCCAAATCAAAGACCAGGATGGTTTCGCTGACCTTTTTATCCAGGCCGTAAGCTAAAGAAGCAGCCGTGGGTTCGTTGATAATGCGCAAAACGTTTAAGCCGGCTATTTTCCCGGCGTCCTTGGTAGCCTGGCGCTGAGCGTCGTTAAAGTAGGCCGGTACGGTGATTATTGCATCCGTTACCTTTTCTCCCAGGTATTTGGAGGCGTCGTCCACGAGCTTTCTTAAAACCATGGCCGAAACTTCTTCAGGAGCGTATTTTTTGTCTCCTGCATCAAAGCGCACCGCATCATTAGGGCCGGACGTTACTTTATAGGTGACGAGCTTGCGTTCATCTTCCGTTTCGGAAAAACGGCGGCCAATAAAACGCTTCACGGAATAAAGTGTATTTTGGGGATTTAAGGCCGCCTGTCTTCTGGCTATCTGGCCTACCAGCCGCTCGCCGCCGGCATCCTTAAAAGCTACCACGGACGGGGTTGTGCGCGAGCCCTCCGCATTGACAATTACCGTCGGCTTTCCACCTTCCATAACGGCGACCGCTGAATTGGTGGTGCCCAAATCGATTCCTACCGCTTTTGCCATTTAATTTACCTCCGTTTCATACATTGCTTTACTTATGTTACAGAAAAACCATAGGACTAAAAATTCGATTCCCTGTTTCCGGATTAAATTAAAAACTCCTACGGCCAAAACTTGCGTAATTTTTTGTACTAAGCCAATATCTTTTATAACCCCCTTAAGAAAACCACGGATAACATGCTGGAAACATTCCGTATGCACTCCGGCCACAGCGAGTAAATCCATTTGGATAAGGTTGCCGAAATCATATAAGCCCAAAGGGTGGCAAAATCCTTATTGGTAATCATATCTTTCATTATAAAAAATATTGTTTTTTTTGTCAATAGTTACGGTTATTGGGGAACCTTTTGCTCATATTTTGCTCATTCAGTTCAATCATTAGGCATGAAATTTTTATCAATATAGAGAATGTGTTTATAAAGGTCATGCTTGAAAAAAACGAATAAGAAAGCGCACGGAAGAGAAAAAGCCACTTCCAAAGAGATAACGTTGAAATTTACGGGAGGGAGTGCAAAAACCTGTTTGCAATTAATTTGCGCAATTGGTAATATTGTGTTAGACCATTTCCTGGGGTGGGTAGGCAGATTTTTCTTAAGGGGCTATAAAAAAAGAAAAATGCCCCTAAATCTGCCTGAACCTGCCCACGCCAAAGGCAGGCGGGGGTGATCTACCTTAAGCAAACTGAATAAGCCAGATTACCGGGGAATGGAAGCCAAGCTCTTGCGAGGGTGTTTATGTACTGCTGGCTTTATGAGAGCGCTTCGACCAGGACGGAAATGAAGTGGTTTAATGGTAACCTAAAGTGGAAGCAATTGACATTAAGCGCATAACTCATGTATAATAGTCTTATAAATGATTATAGCCGTCATGTTTTTTAGAAAGGAGTGTTGCCGGAAGAAAATATGTGAGGTAAACAAGCCTGTTTTTCAAAAAGGAGGGTGTTTATACCATGCTGACAAAAGGATTTGAGTTGCCTGCTACTTATGGGGAAAATGCCCTGTGTCTTTTGGTTCAAAGTCCGCGGGTAGTTTTTGCTTATTGGGAGTTGTCTGAAGGTCATATCCGGACCGTAACAGAGCATGGTGATCTTTTTTTGGAACTAAATAACCTTGTTTTACAGGACGGTTCCCTGGTAAGAGGTCATTTATGCAGTAAAATTAAGTTGCCTCCCTTTACTGGCAACTGGTATTTTCATGACCTTGATCCTGGGTGCTTTTATTATTGCGAACTGGGTTTTGAACAGGATGGGATGTTTTACCCTTTATTGCGTTCCAATTGGGTAGAAACACCGCGTGCTGCCCGTGTTAAATTAACTGCCGGATGGGAAACAACCAGGATAACTGTACCGGGGATTTCTTTAACAGTATGGGAAGAAGAACCCCAAACCCGGGAAGCAGAAAGTGCCGTTAGTTCGATGGCTTTTTATACGACGGAAAAAAATGACTTGCCGGCCAGTTAAATCTATGAAGGAGGGATCATCTTATGGCTCTTGGTTATCTTGCAATAGTGCTTCATGCTCACCTGCCTTTTATTCGCCACCCTGAACAGACTGAGTTTCTTGAGGAGCGTTGGTTATTTGAAACCATAACTGAGTGCTACATTCCCCTCCTGGAAGTAATTGAAAAGCTTTATCACGATGAAATAGATTTTCGACTCACCTTATCCTTATCACCACCCCTGGTAGCCATGCTTGCCGATTCTTTACTCATGGGACGATATGTAAAACACCTGGATTCCCTGATCCGGTTTGGCGAGAGCGAGGTCGGGCGGACTGCCGGCAGCCCGGATTTCCAGCCGCTGGCCTTGTTGTATCTGAAGCGGCTGTTGCAGGCGCGGCAGATATTTGAGCAAAAATACCATGGTAATATTTTGCAAGGATTTAATTATATCCAGAGTACGGGTAAAGTGGAATTAATTACATCTGCCGCCACTCATGGATATTTCCCCCTAATGCGGACAAACGAGGCAAAACGTGCTCAGATAAGCGTGGCAGTTGATAGTTTCACCCGGCATTTTGGTTTTTCTCCGCAGGGGTTTTGGCTGCCGGAGTGTGGATATGTTGCCGGTGTAGAGGATTTGCTGGCAGAACGTGGTCTGCTTTACTTTTTCGTGGATACGCATGGTTTAATATATGCCAGCCCATCCCCGCGCTATGGGGTGTACGCGCCGGTTAGTTGCCGTAACAAGGCAGCGGTTTTCGGGCGGGATCCGGAAAGTTCGCGCCAGGTATGGGACAGGCATACAGGTTACCCGGGTGATTATTTTTACCGGGAGTTTTACCGGGACGTTGCTTATGATCTGGAGCTGGATTATCTGAAACCTTATCTGCCTGGAGGTAAAATCAGGGTAGATACCGGCTTTAAGTATTACCGGATTACCGGCAAGGGTTCCTGGAAGGAGCCGTATATTCTTGAATTGGCCCGTCAAAAAGCCGCCGAGCATGCTGATAATTTTATATTTAACCGGCAGCAGCAAGTATATTACCATGCTCAGCGCATGGATCGCAAACCTTTAGTGGTGTCTCCTTATGATGCTGAACTTTTTGGCCACTGGTGGTACGAGGGGCCGCAGTGGCTGGATTTTCTCTGCCGCAGGATACATGAACAAGATGTAATCAAGATGGTAACACCAACCGAATATCTTGTTGAATACCCGCAACTGCAAACTGTGGAGTTGACTATGAGCAGTTGGGGAGAGGGAGGGTACAACCTGGTCTGGCTGAATCCGGCTAACGATTGGGTTTATCGCCACCTGCACCGGGCTGAAGTGAAAATATGTGATCTTGCTGATCTGCACGCTGATGCCCGGGGGTTGGAAAAGCGGGCTCTAAATCAGGCAGCCCGCGAACTCCTTCTGGCCCAGAGCAGTGACTGGAGTTTTATTATGCGTACGGGAACTGTGGCCCGGTATGCAGAAGAACGATTGAAAAACCACCTGGGCAGGTTTAACCTGCTGGCCAATCAGGTGGATAACAGCCAAGTAGACGGGGAAATTCTGAGCCAGTTGGAGCAAAGTGTTAACATTTTTCCGGATCTGGATTATCATATATACAGCCGCCATCTGCAGGCAGGACCGAAACAGGTATTGAATGGTAGAGACAAAACGTTAAGTTTGCTGGTTAGCAGCCGGATTAAAGTGTTGATTCTTTCCTGGGAGTACCCGCCGGTAACTGTGGGTGGTTTAGCCCGGCATGTTTACGACCTTGCCCGCGCTCTGGCTGAATATGGCGATGAGGTGCATATTATTACCTGTCCGGCAGCAGGAAAAGGGGCTTATTATTTCGAAAACGGCGTGCATGTGCACAGGGTTCCTCCTGAACATGTCAATGCGGAAGACTTCATGACATGGGTAAGACAGCTTAATCAGGCCATGATAGAAATGAGCTCACACATCAATGCGTTTCATGGTCCCTTTGATCTTATTCACGCTCATGACTGGCTGGTGGAGGAGGCAGGCAGAAAACTTGCAGAGCTTCTTAAGATACCTTTGCTGGCTACCATTCATGCTACTGAGTACGGACGCAACCATGGTCTTTACAGCGAACTGCAGCACTATATTCATGATCTGGAAAGACAGTTAACCAACGAAGCTAAATTAGTAATTGCCTGCAGTCGATATATGGCTCACGAAGTGACCAGCCTTTTTGGATTACCGCCTGCAAAGGTGAGGGTGGTTCCAAATGGAGTCAACCCTGCCAGCCTGGGTGAGGGAGGGCAGGTATACCGCAAGGATAGAAACCAGCAGGGTAGATCGCCAACCATATTGTTTTTTGGCCGCCTGGTACCTGAAAAAGGAGTGCAGATACTCTTGGAATCCGTACCACGCCTGGTTAAGCGTGTTTCCGGGGTACATCTACTGGTTGCCGGACGCGGTCCTTACGAGGAGCATTTGCGAAGCCTCTCTGAACGATTGGGAGTAAATGATCGTGTAAGCTTTATTGGCTTTGTAAATGATGAGGAACTGAGCGGTATACTGGAACAGAGCCGGGTGGCCGCCTTTCCCAGTATTTATGAACCTTTCGGCATTGTTGTGCTGGAGGCCATGGCCGCAGGGGTGCCTGTAGTCGTTTCGGATACGGGAGGCCTGCAGGACATTGTTGAACATGGTGTGGATGGTTATAAGACGCCGCCGGGCCGGGCGGATATGCTGGCTTATTATTTGGCTGAATTATTGGTTAATCCTGTTCTGGCAACTGATTTTTGTCATCAGGCATGGCGCAAGGTGCAAACTGTGTATAACTGGCATTACATTGCAGCCGCAACGAGAAGAGTTTATCAAGAAGCAGCGATTGTTTAGGAAAACGTTTTGATTTGGGAGAGAAAAAAATGTCGCGGCCTTTAATAATTGGAAACGGATCTATTCTGGTGGCTTTTGACGCCAATATGACGATGAGAGATTTTTATTACCCGTATGTCGGGCAGTGGAATCATATTATGGGTCATAAAAACAATCTGGGCTTCTGGGTAGAAGGAAAGTTTACCTGGATTGATGATCAGGGGTGGGAGCGAATGCTGGGCTACCGGGAAAATTCCCTGGTGGCAACAGCGCAGGCTGTTCATAAAGGACTTGCCCTTTCAGTTGAAAGTATGGACGCCGTTCATTACCAGGATAACATTTATGTTAAGAGCTTAACGATTAAAAACCTGTCTGGGCGGGAGCGGGAGGTAAGGGTCTTTTTTACTCATGACTTTTCCATTGACGAAACTGAGGTGGGAGATACAGCGCTCTATGATCCCCAGTTGCGTACCGTATACCATTATAAAAAGAACCGTTATTTTATGATCAACGGTTTTAGCGGACACAGCCGCTTTCACCAGTATGCTGCGGGCACCAAACGTTTCGCTGGAGCGGAGGGCACCTGGCGGGATGCTGAGGACGGCGCCTTAAGTTGCAATCCCATTGCCCAGGGATCGGTTGACAGCGCGATTTCTTTCCGTTTGTATCTGGGTGCGCAGGGAGAACAAACCGTTTATTACTGGATTGTTGCCGGGCGCAACTTTCAGGAAGTACGTGCTCTGAACAATTACGTTTGGGAAAGAGGCGCCCGGCAACTGCTGCATAAGATACATGTCTACTGGCGCAACTGGCTGAATCAAGAACAATGGACTTTTGCCGATCTGCCGGAACAGGTAAGGAATCTTTATTACCGCAGCCTGCTGACAATACGCACCCATTTCGACCGTCGGGGAGCGGTTGTTGCCGCCGTGGATAGTGATATTATGCAGACTAACCGGGATCATTATTGTTATCTCTGGCCCAGAGACGGCGCTCTGACTGTCTATGCTTTGATCAGGGCAGGTTATGGTGAACTGGCTGAAAAATTCTTCGCCTTCTGTGCAAATGCCCTGACCGAGAGCGGATATCTGTTGCACAAGTATAATCCGGATGGCACCCTGGGCTCCAGTTGGCATCCCTGGTTGGAGCAAAACCAGCTTCCTATCCAGGAAGATGAAACGGCCCTGGTTTTATTTTGCCTCTGGCAGTGTTATAAGCACAACCGCGACATAGAAATGGCGCATGAATATTATCGCAGCCTAGCCAGGCCAATGGCTGATTTTATGTGCGGGTATGTTGACCGGCAACTGGAACTACCTTTGAGTAGCTATGATTTATGGGAAGAAAAAAGGGGGATTTTTACCTTTACCGCAGCAACAGTTTATGCAGGTTTAAAGGCTGCCGCTGATCTTGCTGAATTATTCAGTGATGACGAGCAGGTCACCATGTACCGTGAGCAGGCAGAAAAGATTAAAGAAAGCATCGCAAAGCATCTTTATGATCCCGTCCTGGGGCGGTTTATACGCGGCCTGGTGTGGGATGATCAGGGCAGTTATTTCCGGCAGGATACCACTTTAGAAAGCAGCCTGGCGGGTCTGTTCCTGTTTAATGTGTTTGGTGCGGACGACCCGCGCCTGACGGCCACGATGAGGGCCATAGAAGAAGGTCTCTGGGTAAAAACCGGGGTTGGCGGCCTGGCTCGCTACACCAACGATTGCTACTTCCAGCGTTCCAACGATATTCAAAAGGTGCCGGGTAATCCCTGGTTTATCTGTACCCTCTGGCTGGCCCAATGGTACATTGCTAAAGCTTCCACTGTCAAAGAGCTTACGCCGGCCAAAGCTCTGTTGCACTGGGCAGCAGTTTATGCGCTGGAAACAGGTGTAATGGCCGAGCAATTGCACCCGGAGACTGGCGAACCTCTTTCCGTAGCGCCCTTAACCTGGTCACATGCCACTTATGTTTTGGCCACGTTAGATTACCTGGACAAATATGCAATCTTGACCGGTGACTCCTGCCGGGTGAGCTTAACTCCATAGGAACCTTTCTTTCTTTTTATCTTTTGGAAGCAAAAAGGTGATTGGCGAGTCGCGATCGGCCCTGGTGGCCACTGCAGACAAAAGCGGTATGCCGAATGTGTCTCTGAAAGGTTCTTTTCATGTTTTATGCATATTTCCAGGCTGCGAAGATCTTTGAAAGTAAAGGCCTATCGGGTTCAGTAATCCGTTTAGAAGCATCCAGGATGCGACTGAAAACCCATTTACTAATTTATCAGGGCAGGTTATAATTTAAAACATAATTAGCAAAGGGGGGATTGATCCTGTGGAAAAAGTAAAGCTTGAGAAAAACAACCGCATTGCCATGATAACTATCAACCGCCCAGATGTTTTAAACGCTTTAGATCTGCAAACCTTTAAAGAACTTAGTCAGGCCAGTCGCGAAGTTACAGAAGATGAGACAATTGGCGCCGTAATTATTACCGGCGCGGGCCGGGCTTTCTGTGCGGGCATCGATCTAACTTTTATTCATCAGCTTAACTCTCTTCCTCCTTTGTCCTTTAAACAAAAACTCCAGGAATTACAAGCAGCTTTCAATAGCCTTGAAGAAATGGACAAGCCTGTTATTGCAGCAATAAATGGTTTTACTTTAGGAGCCGGATTTGAACTTTCCTTAGCTTGCGACATAAGAATAGCTTCGGAAGAAGCTGTTTTTGGCGATCAGCATGTTAAAGTTGGACTTGTGCCTGATCTGGGAGGAACTCAAAGACTGCCACGTATCGTTGGCCTGGGAAAAGCAAAGGAGCTTATTTTTACAGGTGATATGATCAACGCTCAAGAAGCACTACAAATTAACCTGGTTAATAAAGTTGTAAGTGCTAAAGAATTAATTTCTACTGCCTGGGCATTGGCCCAAAAGATAGCTCAAGGACCCTCAATAGCCATTGGATTAGCCAAGCAAGCGATAAATAAAAGCCTGGACATTGATCTTAAAACTGGTTTGTCCTATGAATTATATATTCAAAGTATTTGTTTAAAGACGGATGATTCTAAGGAAGGAATAAATGCTTTCCTGGAAAAAAGAGCACCAGACTTCAAAGGAAAATAACTAAACAATGTATAGAATAGTTCCACGCGCTTATTATTTTACCCATTTTTTTAGCGCAAGACAAGATGGTTTTCTTTATATGCGCGCCAGGAAATCTGCCAGTTCCCCTGGCAGCGGCGCTGAAAATTCCAGGTACTCACCGCTACGTGGGTGGTGAAAGCCCAAAACCGCCGCATGCAGGAACTGGCCTTCCAATCCAAAATGGCGCCTGGTTGGTGCGTATTTGGCATCACCAACCAGGGGGTGGCCTAAATAACTCAGGTGTACGCGAATCTGATGAGTGCGCCCTGATTCCAGGCGTACTTTCAAAAGAGTACACTTACTGAACCTTTGAACCACACAATAATGAGTAATTGCAGGCCTGCCGCCCCTGACCACGACGGTCATCCGTTGCCTGTCGCGGGGATGCCTGCCCACAGGAGCATCAATTACCCCTTCCTCCTCCGGCAAAGAGCCGTGCGCCAGCGCCAGGTAGCGGCGCACTACCCGGCGGTCTTTCAGTTGCCGGGCCAGCCCCAGGTGAGAAGCATCGTTCTTGGCCACTACCAGCAGTCCGGATGTATCTTTATCCAGCCTGTGCACAATACCTGGGCGCAGCACCCCGTTGATCCCGGAAAGGTCACGGCAGTAATGCGCCAACGCGTTAACCAGCGTCCCGGAGTAATTGCCTGCAGCAGGATGCACGACCATCCCCCGTGGTTTATTCACCACCACCAGGTCAGAATCTTCATGGTAAATATCTAAAGGAATCGGCTCCGGTTCCACCCTTAGTTCTTCCGGCAAAGGTACGCTCAACATCATTTTATCGCCGGGCTTTAAACGATAACTTGAACGGGACAAAACGCCATTTACCAGGACCATCCCGCCGGCAATGAGATCCTGGATGCGGGAACGGCTCAAGGAAGGATTTTCCTGAGCCAGGTAAACATCCAGCCGCTTTCCCGCATTAAAATTATCTACCTCATAGTAATTCACCACGCCATACCTCCAGTACCAAAAGGCATGCCCCGATAACAATGGCGGCATCTGCCAGATTAAACACCGGCCAGACGCGGAAATCAAGAAAATCCACCACCAGCCCAAAGCGCAAACGGTCAACGAGATTGCCGACAGCTCCTCCCGTCACCAGTCCCACGCCTGTTCTTAAAAAGTGGCGGTGAGCTGGGATGCGCCGCGCGACTACCAGCATTAACGCTATTATTGCTACGCTGATAACGATAAAGAGGAGCTTCTGATAAGGCAGCAGGCCGAAGGCGGCCCCCGGGTTACGTATATATGTAAGGTAAAAAACAGCAGGAATAACAGGCATCGACTGTCCCTCTACCATCAACTTCTGGATGAACGTTTTGGAAAGCTGGTCAGCGGCCAGGGTTATTAAAATGACGGACAACAAAATACAAATCCTCCCTTTGGTTCGGTTATATAAATAAGTATAACATTTAATGCCATTATTTTTTATAAAAAAGAGGATTTCTTTTTATTCATCTAGAAGAAACTATTCATGTCAACTATCGCTGCTGCGAAAACCGCTTGCCCAAGCGGCGAAAAAATACGCACAGCCCGATAAAAACTTTTTTAAGGAGGTTTTTCCAAATTGATTAAAACGATCGGTGTATTGGGTGCAGGTATAATGGGGGCCGGTATTACCCAAGTTGCTGCTCAGACAGGCCTGAACGTAATCATGCGCGACATAACAGATGATTTTGTATCGCGGGGCTTAAGCGGCATCAAAAATAACCTGGACCGGGAAGTGCAAAAAAACCGTCTTTCCCAGGAAGATGCCCGGGCAATCGTGAGCCGGATCAAGGGTACTGCAAACATTGCGGATATGTCAGAAGCTGACTTTGTTATCGAAGCGGTGATGGAGAAAATGGAGCTCAAAAGAGAGGTCTACGGGGAACTTGATAAGATCTGTCTTCCCACAGCAATCTTTGCCTCTAACACTTCCGGCCTTTCTATCACCGAGATGGCCTCGGCTACCAGCCGGCCCAACAGAATTATCGGTATGCACTTTTTTAACCCCGTACCGGTTATGAAACTGGTGGAAATAATCAAAGGAACAGAAACAGACGAAGAAACAGTCCGCCAGACTCAGGAACTGGCAGAAAAAATGGGCAAAGAATATATCATGGTTACCGAAGCCCCTCTTTTCGTAGTAAACCGCATTTTAGTTCCTATGATCAATGATGCAATTTTTACTCTTATGGAAGGTGTGGCTTCAGCAGAAGACATTGATAAAGCCATGAGGTTAGGCGCCAATCACCCTATTGGTCCTCTTGCCCTGGCTGACTTGGTTGGTCTGGATACTGTTCTTCTGGTTCAAGATACTCTTTACAAAGAAACAGGAGATTCTAAGTACCGCCCCTGCGCCTTATTGCGCAAGATGGTAAGGGCAGGCCACCTGGGCCGCAAAACAGGACGCGGCTTCTACAACTACAAGTAGCGCTTAGTACAACTCCTAGGAAAATATGATTTAACCACAGAGGATACTTAAGAACAACATTTAGAGAAATTGTAAATTTTAAAATGAGACTTTAACCAATCTTCAATCTTAAACGACAAACTTCTCTAGTTCGGTCCAACTATCCAGCAGGCCGTCAGGAACCAGGCCGGCCAGTTCTTCCTTGGCGGTTATGCCCCAGGTAACTGCCAGGGTGGTAACACCGGCTTTTTTGCCTGCTTCCACATCAAGAAAACTGTCGCCCACGTAAATAGCCTGCTGAGGCAGGGCGCCCAACAAACGCAGGGCCTCCAGGACCGGCTCGGGGAAAGGTTTGTGGATACTGACATCCTGGGCAGTAACAATTACCTCCATGTAACGGTCCAGCCCGGCAGCTTTTACAGTGCGTTCTGTTCCACCTCTCCCTTTGGAAGTGACAATCCCCAGGCGCATACCTTTTTCTCTCAAGCGATCCAGCATTTCCAGCGTACCGGGGAAAAGACTGATATTTTGCTCGAAGTCCAGATTATAATAATATTCATAGCTCTTTAGAAATTCTTCTTCTCTTTCTCCGGCAAAGTACCCGGCAATCTCTTTCAGCGGCCGCCCGATCCAGCGCACCACTTCACCGTCGGCCCAGGGTAGGTTTAATTTATCAAACACCAGTTTATAAGTGTCTATAATAAAAGGCAGGGAATTTACCATGGTTCCGTCCAGATCAAATAAAACTACAGAAGTCTTCATAACCACATCCCTTTAGCCTGAACGTTGCCATTGTCCCCCGTCGCTCCAATGCTTCAGGCTTGAGTTAAGTTGATAATCAACTTATTTTTTTTATCACCTATATTATAGCAGGTTTTTGCAAAGAAGATACCGAAGAATTTAACCAGGACTTTTTAGGTTAAGGGGAATAAACACATGCCGATCAGTCAAAAAATAAAGGGTCATCTGACCAATGCTTCCTGGATCAGAAAAATGTTTGAAGAAGGAGCGCGTCTTCGGGCCAGCCTCGGAGCAGACAAGGTATTTGACTTTACTCTGGGCAACCCCGACGTGGAACCGCCGACGGCATTCAACGAGGAACTTAAAAAGTTAGTCCAAAATCCCATCCCTGGAATGCACGGTTACATGAGCAACGCCGGCTATGAACAAACGCGGCAGGCTATAGCCGAAACAATGGCAAAAAAGACCGGCCTGCCCCTTGAAGCCGGCCACATTGTTATGACCTGCGGTGCAGGCGGCGGTCTCAATGTGGTATTAAAAACAATATTAGATCCCGGGGACGAAGTAATTGTCCTGACGCCGTACTTCATGGAGTACCGGTTTTATGTGGATAACCACGGCGGCACAGTAAAAGAAGTACGCACTCAGGCAAACTTTCAACCGGATCCGGGCGCTCTTGAGGCTGCGATCACAACCAGAACTAAAGCCGTTATTATTAACTCGCCCAATAATCCAACAGGTGTGGTCTATGATGCAGACTGCTTAAAACAACTGGGAAAACTCCTGAAAAAAAAGAAAGAAGAACTTGGCCTTACCATTTGCCTGATCTCCGACGAGCCTTACGCCAGGATTGTTTACGACGGGGTGAAGGTACCTGCCGTTTTCAATTACATAGAAAACAGCATCGTAGTCACCTCCCACAGCAAAGACCTGGGCCTGGCAGGCGAACGGATTGGTTATATAGCCATTCACCCCCGGATCGAAAGAGCCGGCCTGCTCATGGAAGGGATGGTATTCTGCAACCGTACGCTGGGCTTTGTGAACGCCCCGGCGCTGATGCAGCGGCTGGTTGCCCACCTGCAGGGAGAGCAGGTTGACATCACCTCCTACCTGGAAAAAAGGAACCTGCTCTATGATCACTTAAGCGCGCTGGGTTTCGAAATGGTTAAACCCAAGGGGGCTTTTTACCTGTTTCCGCGTTCCCCATTGGCGGATGACCTGGAGTTTGTCCAGNNCAAACGGTTATTAACTCGCTGCCCGCATTCACTGCCCTGGCTGCAGAACTGGGGTTAAAAAAGGCTTAATTAATCCTCTTAAGTATATATTTAGATATAAGGTTTTAAAGTCCTTCTTTAAGACCAGTCAGTTATCAACCGGGGGGTAAAACTTAAATAATCTGCGCTTACCAGGTGGAAAGAAATGTCCCAGGCACGATCGGGAAGCCGGAAACGACAGGCCTTGGCGTGGAGGTGCCCGTAGGCCACTTTTTGAACACCGTACCTCTGAAACAATTCAATAAAACCGCTGTACTCGTGTTTTTCGTTAGTGGGCATATAATGCGTCATCACAATTATTTCACGGGCTGCAGTTTTTACGCTCTTGAGCGAATTTTCCAGGCGGATTAATTCCCGCTGGTAAATCTTCATGTCTTCTGGCCGGAAGTATCTGCTGTTGGGACACAACCATCCCCGGGTACCGCAAATGGCCAGTTCACCCAGGCGGATATGATCGTTCCGGATCAAACGAACATTGGGAGGCAAAACGGCACGTACTCGCGAGATGCTCTGCCACCAGTAATCGTGGTTTCCCTGTACCCCGATGATTAACCCGGGTAAAAGCCCCAGGAAATCCAGGTCGCTGCGTGCCTCGTCCAAGCGCATGGCCCAGGAAAAATCTCCGGGAACTAAAACCACATCACAAGGATGGACAATTCTGCGCCAGTTCTCGTAAATCCGGATGGCGTGGCCGGTCCAGAACTCGTTTATTTCACTCATTGGTTTATATTCCAAACTATTTTGCCAGTTATCAGGATCAGGGGTTGCAGTAAAGGACAGATGCAAATCGCCTATGGCATATATATTCATTGTCCGGGTAGACCACCTTTTATGCTAAAAACATAGAACTCCGAATGACCAACAGGAGTTTTAAAAACAGGAGTAGTGCAATGAACGAATATAAGCTGGTTGTGGTTGTCGAAACCAGGGAACACACTTATATCAAAATATTTGTAAATAACGTGCTGGTCAACCCGGAAGGGTTGATCTGTTTAAAACACGAAGAACTGGATCAGTTGTTCAAGGATCTGTTTAAGGGATCCAGGGGTAAGTGTATAAGATATCACTGTATTTATTCACGCTAACTCAACAATCAACATATCGGCGGCAGGATTCCCATATATATCATTGGAAAGAGGGTTTTATTCAGGGAAAAAGGTGGCCAAAAAGCAGCGTGCTCATCCTCACCATTCTGCTCTTAAGCCTGATTACACTGGCTGTTTTCAAAAAAAAGATTTTCCCTCTGGTAGTTTTCCCCGGTCGCCGCCGGGCAGGGCAAATTTTTTGGACTATTTGTGTTGTTGCCCTTATGCTGGGAATGATTACCCAGCCAAAGACTGTCTATCAGGGGGCGGTTACCGGCCTGACCCTGTGGTGGAATATAGTCTTCCCCTCCCTTTTGCCTTTCTTTATCATTTCTGAACTGCTATTGAGCTTCGGAATGGTACATTTTATGGGTGTGCTGCTGGAACCGGTGATGCGGCCTCTTTTTAACGTTCCGGGCACAGGTTCTTTTGTAATGGCAATAGGTTATACCTCCGGCTATCCCATCGGGGCCATGGTTACTGCCCGCTTACGATCTCAACGGCTGTGTACCCGCATCGAAGCAGAGCGCCTGATGGCTTTTACAAACAACTCCAGCCCGCTTTTCATGCTGGCGGCAGTAGCAGTGGGCATGTTCAACAACCCTCAAGTGGGGCCGATCATTGCTGCCGCTCATTACACTGCCAATCTTACTCTTGGTTTGCTCCTGCGCTTCTATGGCAAAAACGACCGCGAGGCAATTCATCTTCCCTCATCCCACGGAAATCCAATAATCCGCGCCTTTAGCGAAATGTTTCGTGTGCACCGGCAGGAAAGCCGTCTTCCGGGAAAAATCATAGGTGACGCCGTAAAAAATGCCGTCAACAATCTCCTTAACATTGGGGGGTTCATCATCTTGTTTGCTGTTCTCATCCAACTGCTGAAAATGGCCGGGTTTATTGATTTCCTGGCCGGCAGACTGGGGCTTTTTTTGCTGCCGCTGGGTTTTTCGCCCTCCATCCTGCCAGCGCTGGCCAGCGGTTTAATTGAAATGACCATCGGCACCAGGCTGGCCAGCGAAGCCGCCGCCCCCCTGCCCCAGCAACTAACGGCGATCGCCGTTATCCTGGGCTGGAGCGGGCTCTCCATACATGCCCAGGCAGCTAGCATGATTGCCGAAACCGATATCAGGATGCTCCCTTTTATCTTCACCCGCCTGGCCCATGCCTTACTTGCCGCCATTTATACCAATATTTTGTTCGGCGTGATGTCTCCCACTGTCCGTACCTTTACCCCACCCCTGTTCAGTCTGCCGCAAGACTGGCATCAAAACCTATCCTTATGGCCCTTCCTGCCCTCTGCGCTGATCACCTTCGGGCTGATTTTTGCCGCCATGCTGGCGGCGGCAATCTTGCTGCACCTGGGGAAAAACATCTGCGTCCGCAAGTAGACGCTTACGCTTTTCATAGAATATGCTGGTCTATTTGCCCGAACGCAGGATAGAAACCAAAAGAAGAAAACTCATTACTACGGCCATTACAAACCCTGTTTCGGCTACCGGGATATTCCACAGCAAAAAATTTCCGTTCCCGGCCAACAAGGCAGAACCGGTAAGCAGGCTAGCAATTACTATACTGAAGGCGACCCGGTTAATAAGGATATTTGCCCTGTTGAAAAACTCTTCTTTCTGAGGATAATAGTGCTCTACTTTCAGGTTGATTCCCAGTTCTCCCTCGTGAAGCAGATCAAGAAGTTGAGCAACACGTTTAGGTAAAAGGGAAACTGTTTCACCAAATTCCTGCAGGTTCTTGAAGGTTCTTTTGGATAATTCCGGCGCAGTGTATCTCTCTTTAAGAAGTTTTCTGGCAAAGGGTTCAGCCGCAGTAACAACGCTCAATCCCGGGGCCAGTTCCTGGGCAATGCCTTCCAGCGTCAAAAGCGCCTTTACCAGGAGCGCAAACTCAGGCAAAAGATGGATATGGTGCTTGAAAACCACGCCCATAATATCGTCAATTGCTTCTCTTAACCCAATCTGGTCTAAAGAAACAGTGTAATATTTTTTCTGCAGCAATTCAATGTCCATGCGTAGGACTTTTTTATCTACACCTTTAGGAACCATACCCAGGGCCAGGGTCGCCTTCATTACCTTCCCGGCGTCTTTACCAACCAAGGCCATCATTAAATCGCCGACTATATTTTTGCTCTCCCCGTTTAAATGCCCAACCATGCCGAAATCCATAAAAACAATTTTCCCACCTGGCTGAACCGCAATGTTACCCGGATGAGGATCGCCGTGGAAAAAACCGTCAATCAAGATTTGTTTAAAGATAATATCTGCCAGCTTCAGTGCCAGTTCCGTCCGGCTCAGACCAGAGCGCTCAATTTCCTGAAATTTACTCAACTTAATACCGCTCAGGTATTCCATGGTTAAGACTTTCCTGGTGCAATACTCCCAGTATACGGTAGGAATAAGCACATCAGGATTGCCGGAAAAATTTCTTTTGAAAATGTCTGCATTCCGGCCTTCGGCATAGTAATTCATTTCTTCATGAATTACCCGCTCAAATTCCTTTACCAGTCCGGTAAAACTATATGTTTCTGCCCAGGCCAGGCGTTTTTCAATAAGGCGTGCTGCTTCGTACAGAATCTCCAGATCAGTCTCAATTTCTTTTTCAATATTCGGGCGCTGCACTTTAACCACCACCTGCTGGCCACCAGCCAGCACGGCCCGGTGTACCTGCCCGATTGAAGCAGCAGCCAGCGGTTCAGGATCAAAAGAAGTAAAAAGCTCCTCTAAAGGATGCTTTAACTCCTGCTCGATCAGTTTCTTGATCAGAACAAAGGGGAAAGCAGGCGCCTCATCTTGCAGCTTCTCCAGTTCGTGAATATAATCAGGTGGCAGCAGGTCTTGCCTGGTACTTAAAATCTGGCCAAATTTAATAAAGGTAGGCCCCAGCTCGGCCAGGGCCATGCGCATCCTTTCAGCCAGGGAAAGTTGATCCGCTCCTGGCTTCTTTTTGAACAACAATTTCCCGGGAAAAGACAAAAACCCCCACTGGTATAAAACATAACCAAAACCTTGTTTTAATAAAACGCTTGTAATTTTCCGGTATCGCTGTATATGTCTGTAATGCCTGTTTATCTGCACCAGACAGCCACCTTTGACTCAGGCTACTTTGTTCACGTTAACTTTTGCTTTAATTCCTCCAGCTTTTGTTCTAACCTGGCAATGTCTTCTTTGGTAGCAAACTTTAACTGATCTAAAACTGCGCCTTTTGATCTTGACGCTGTCGAACGCAGGGTTTCTTTTTCTGCCCTTCCTTTTTGAATCAATTCCCGGAGCAGATTTCCTGCGTTGCTTTTTGTTCCTTCGCCCTTCTGAACAAGTTCATCAATTTTCTTTTGCACTCTTTCTCTGGCCACCGAAAACGCTCCCAGGCCAACTAAAAAGGCTTTCTCTGCCACCTGCATGAGTTCTCCCTCCTTACCTTAAATTAAGTAGATTTTCTTAAGAATCTATACGAACCTTCTCTTGACATAACCGGAATCCTTCACTGACCTGTATTATACCATAAATAAAAAGCCGGGTCGATGCCAAAAATGCCCTGTAATATTTAACGCTGGTGTATGCCAATAATAAATGGTGGAATCAAAAACAATTTAAGTGGAGGTGTTAAAGTTATGATTCAAGCGTGGAACGATTACCAAAAAGGAGTAGAAGTCAGGTCTAGCGGTTTCGATGAGGCGAACATTATTTACAACGGCCTGCTGGCTAAATCGGGCGCCGATCAGGTGTATCTCCATTACGGCTTCGGTGACCCCAAAAACTGGTACAGTACAAATACTATCCGGATGGATAAGGATTCTAAGGGATGGGACAAAACATTGCGCCTGCAAAACAACCAAATGTCCTTCTGTTTCAAGGATTCCGCCAACAACTGGGACAACAACTCCGGCTTCAACTGGACAGTGCGGGCTTAACCTTCTACGAAACTATCAAAAAAGTCCGGGTACCCCTCCCCTAACCCCTCCCGCAAGGGGAGGGGGTTAGGGGGTTAATGTTCCC
>DFZP01000086.1:0-4238 GCA_002382125.1 Firmicutes bacterium UBA4053 | reverse complement strand
TCCATAAATTAACTCCATTCAATCCTGGCCAAATCTTTTTATCACCTCTGCAGTCCTTACGCAATCGCTACCGCCGGCTCGTATTTTAATTCCCGGCGTGCCTTGGAAATATCGGCAGCCGGGTAATACTTAAAACCGAGTTCTTTTAAAAGCTTGAGTGTTATAACTCCTGCATTGACATTAGTTGATATACCTTCTGTTTTATGGTAATTGTACTAATATGGCTATTCCTTTGGTTCAGCAAAAGCTAATAAAAAGAAACTCAAATTTGTTTTACGCGCTCCGCCTCGTTTAGCGCCACCATGAATTCATCCAGGGTCTTTGCCTTTATTGCCCGGCGGTGAAGCATTTTCAAGGTAGCCATGTCCTGAATTGCCCGGAGCCTGTTCTCCAGGCCACCAGGGTAGCGGCCGGTAGTTTCCTCCAATGCCTCCAGAATAGCTTCAACTTGAGTTTTAATTGCTCCTCGTTGTTCGCCTCGTTGTTCGCCCTGATCAATCCACTTCTCCCGAATACCATCAAACAGCGGGGATGTCTCCATTTTACTCACCTCGATAATTTTTGAAATTATTTCCCGGGTAAACCGCAAAGATGAAAAAACCGCCAGGCCAAGGTACAGGTCTGACTGCCAGTCGGCAGGCGCTTGTTGGATGCGTTTTGCGCATTCCGCAAGCACTTCTTCGTCCGGTAACTCGTGGCGCATGAGCGGAACCAGGGGGACAACCCCCAGAGGGCCACGTTTCAACACTTCCTGCCCCGGCAGATCCACCAGGTTGACCACCCGGTAGTTGAACGTTATCACGGTAAGCTCCAGGCAGTCGAAACCATAAGTATCCTCTTGCGGCCGTCCGGTAAGGTTTAAGACCACCGGGTAGACCGGCTTTTTAAATTCCCGGTGCTGCATGGTGGTGTATTCCAGCAAGCGCCGGGGCATCTCCCGGTCAACTCTGGTTTGGGACTCAAGCACCATTAGATACTCGTAACCATTTTCCGTAACGTTGAAAAGAATGTCCGATTCCCGCTTTAAGGCCACTGCTTCTTTTTCTGCGCGCTCAACCTTTTCCACGGGGATACCGCGCACCAACTGGACGAAGTGGGCCGGGTAGCGTTCGGCCAGGGCTTTCATCACCAGATCAAATTCTTGCGCCATGGTTCACCTTCTTCTAATTATTTTAATTATAACTTATTTTTTTTGGTGTTAATAGACTTTTTTCTAAAAGAAGTTTGAAATCGCTTCGCGGATGCACTAGAACAAATATTTTCTTCCTTATGTAAAATGTCAGCTTGTCCATTGCCCCGTTCACAGGCCCACTGCCAATACTGCTGCAATCCTTCCGCAATCGCCACCATCGGCTCGTATTTTAATTCCCGGCGCGCCCTGGAAATGTCGGCAGCCGTGTTTCGGACATCACCCTTTTGGCTTTCCCGGTATTCCACCAGGGGTTTTTTGCCGGTTAGCCCTGCTGCAAGAGCAAGAACTTCGTTCAGCGATATTCTGGAGCCTCCGCCTAAATTATAAACTTCGCCGGGGGCGCCCCGCTCCCAGGCAAGAACGGTTCCGTTAACAATGTCGCTTACATAAGTAAAGTCCCGGGTTTGGCGGCCGTCACCAAAAATCTGGAAGGCTCTACCATTTAGCTGGCTCGCGATAAGTTTACATAATGCCATATCGGGCCGCTGACCGGGGCCGTAAACGGTGAAATACCTGAGGGACACGCAGGGCACCCCAAAGTTTCGCCAGTATAGGTAACAAAGGTGTTCCCCGGCCAGCTTGGTCACCCCGTAGGGAGAGGTGGGCCTGGGCAAGGCGGTTTCCGGGGTGGGCAGCGTCCCGGCGTCGCCGTAAATGGAAGAAGAAGAAGCGTAGATGAACTTTTTTAGTTTTGACCCTACGCAGTTATGGAGAAGAACCTGCGTAGCCAAAACATTGTTAGTTGTATATTCCGCAAAGGTTTTCCCCCAGCTTGCCCTCACCCCCGGCTGGGCTGCCAGGTGGAAAACTGCTTCTGCGTCTTTTAAAGGATTTACCCACTCAATTTCCAGGATATTGCCTTTAATAAAGGTGAATCGTTTAAAAGAAAAAAGGTCTTTAAGATGTTCTTCTTTTTCTGCCCGGGCGTAGTAATCAGTCATGGCGTCTACGCCGGTAATCTCCCATCCCCGGGCAAGCAATTTTCTGGCCAGGTGGCTGCCGATAAATCCGGCCACGCCTGTAATAACTGCTTTCATAATTCACCTCTGGCGATTTCTTAAGGTCAGTCGTTTGCCGGCGGCTTGCCCACCGGATAATACTTAAAACCAAGCTCCTTAAGCGTTTCACAGGAAAAAACGTTTCGGCCATCAATAATAATGGGGAAGTTCATGCTTTCTTTAACTGCAGCCAGATCGAGTTGCACAATTTGGGGCCAGGCGGTAATCACCATCATGGCGTGTGAATCTTGAACACACGGCTCCAGTTCATCAAAAAAGGACACGTTTTCCGAGATCTCCGGGTAGGTGGCCTGGAAGTTATCAGCAGCACTTTTACCGGCGAGTGGCATACAAAACCCCTCCAGTGAAGGCTAAAAAAGCATAAAGAAGAAAAGTCAGCAGAGATGTTGCCAAAGCAGATTCTAAAGGAATATTTAAATGTCCCAGGTAGGCAACAAAAACACCCTCCCGCACCCCAAACCCTCCTACGGCAACCGGCAGTGTCTGCGCCAAAGAAGCTAATGAGTACAGAAATACCCACTGGACGAAAGGAAGGCTTACCCCCGCAGCAACCCCGCTCTGCCAGGTAACACAGGCAGTAATCAGGTGAAAAGCCAATGAGCAACCAACCAGTTCGAAAATAAGCTTTGGGTTTCTTAAGAATATAGGGCGAAAAAAAGAACCAACGGCTCCTTTCCATCCCGGACCATGAGATTCAGCGTCCGGAGAAAATTTCCTGCTGATAAGCCAGGCCGGGTAAACAAAGAGGAATGTAAATAATAAAAAAAGGCCCAATCCCAAAAAAAGGGTGTGCTCAGCAGCAAGCAAAATACTTAGCCATAAAGCAAAAGCCAAAATTACCAGACAGATTAAACCCAAAATTCTGTCGGTAAGCACTACTGCCGCCGCGATCCCTTTATTTTCCGTAAGCCCCTCACTGACGAAGCGGTAACGAACGAACTCGCCGGCAACTTGCCCTGGAACTGCAAAGTTAAAGCAGCTTGCTATCAAATTCACCTTGTAAACTTCCCCAAGTCGCAGATGGTAGTCAAACGCTGCAAGTATTTTTAAAAAACGACGGGAGGCAGGAACCCAGGCGCAAAAAGTCATAGCCAACGCTGTTAGTACCGGCAGAAGGCGAACCTGGCTCAGGCTCTGCAAAACCAGGTTAAATTCAACTTTTTTAAGTATAAAAGCGAATAACCCAACAGATACAAAAAGACGAATTACCCATTTGAACCATGGAGATTCAATTGTTTTTTTGAGCATAGACAGAAGACTAGATCTCCCTTACTTCTTGAATTTAGAAACATAACGTAATAAATAAAGGAACATGTAAGCCTCCGGATCAAACCATACTGCCCTTCAGTCATTGCGGGGGGCACATAATTAAAGATATTTCTATACAAAGGAGAGTAAAATGGATAGCCCCACTCCCGAATATTGTCGACATTCAGATTTGCATCACTGAGCATTTTTACCAGTTCATGTCTTTTATAATTTCTAACGTGACCAACATGAGATTCAAAATTCCTCATTTCACCTTGCAACGTTACAATTACCTTGCAACGTTACAATTACCAGGTAGTTTCTTGTCATATCCACAAGGTTGCTGATTGCCTTCTGGTCTTTTTCAACATGCTCCAGAACCTCACTGCAAATTACTAAATCAAAGGATGCATCTAATTTATCCACTGAGATATCCTTTAGATAAAAGGATGCTTCAGGTACTTTCACTTTTGCGAGTTCTAAAGCACCCTCAGATATATCAATACCTGCAGTTGTTGATAAATCAGGCCTTAGAGCCATAATCTCCCTGAGTAAACTGCCCTCGCCGCAACCAACATCAAGAACGGATGTAAAATTCAAGTTTTTTATCAGGTTCATAATTAACCGACGGACATGTCTTGACATAGGGCCATATTCTTTCATATTGTTCCATCGCGACCATTTCTCCTCATAGTTCGTCCTGATCTGGTGATTATTTAGACTCTGCACATTTTTCACCTATGCTTTCAAAAAGTCTGGCATAAAGCCCGGCAGGGTTT
>DFZP01000072.1:0-24419 GCA_002382125.1 Firmicutes bacterium UBA4053 | reverse complement strand
GCGTCCACATTCCACGAGTTTGGGGGAAAGAATGCACATTGAACAGTCATTGGTAGGAAACGTCTTGTCCAGCATGGGCATGGTATCGCCTATGGCCTGCTTTTGTTCAACAATGTAAACATAGTAACCTGCTTCTGCCAGATCCAGGGAAGCCTGAATACCGGCAATGCCACCGCCTACTATCATCACCGCTCCCGTTTTTTGGTTATTCATACGCCTCACCCCTGTTTTATGAGATGTTTTTAAACCGGGCATAAAAATTATATTTATACTCTTAAGCAACAATCAGGACATTACCGGCCAACTCGTGGACATAATTCGCCTCAATGCTTAAATCATATATACTGCAAAAACATTTGTCAAGCTCCTAGAAAAACCGAAAAACCTCGCTTTTGAGGTCTTGACAGGGTATTGTGAAAAAGATATTATTCAAGATAGATTTGTTGTAACTTGTAGTATAAAAGGTTAACAGGATTTGCTTCCAGGAACAAAGGCGAGGGTGGCTTTTAAAAGATGCATGAAGCAGGATTGATTATGGAAGTATTGAAAACCGTTCAAAAAAGTGCCATAGAAAACAACATTCAACAGGTAACCAAAATCACCCTTTCCATAGGCAGGCTAACCATGGCTTTGCCAAGAGCCTTAGGTTTTGCTTTCAGTATCCTTTCTCAGGAAACAATGTTTGACGGAGCAGAACTGGAAATTGAGCAAAAAGAACTTTGCCTGGAATGTTGTACTTGCGGAGTAAGCTTTCCACCCGCCGATGTTGATTTTACCTGTCCGGAATGTGGAAGCGCCTTAATAAAAATCCTGGAAGGTCACGAACTGCACATTTTAAGCTATGAAGGCGAGGCGGATAAAATTGAAGGTAATTGTTGCCCAGAAGTTGCTGCAAGCAAATGAAGAAATAGCCGGTGAAAACCGGCACCTTTTAGCAAGACATGGCGTTCTGACGCTAAACTTGATTAGCGCTCCAGGAGCAGGCAAAACAACTCTCCTGGAAAAAACCATAGCAGCCTTAAAAGAAGAGATGGCCATCGGCGTTATTGAAGGGGATATTTATACCACCAAAGATGCGGAGCGAATTGCCAGCCAGCAGGTAGAAGTAGTGCAGATAAATACCCACGGGGCCTGCCACCTGGATGCACAGATGACCCAGGAAGCTCTTAATGCCCTGTCGCTGGCACAATTAGACCTGTTATTCATTGAAAACGTAGGTAACCTGGTCTGCCCGGCGGAATTTGATCTGGGAGAAAACTACAAAGTTGCCCTGCTCAGCATTACTGAGGGGAGTGACAAACCGGCCAAGTACCCCCTGGTTTTTCACGAGGCGCAGGCTGTAATTTTAAATAAAATTGATCTGTTGCATCATATGGATTTTGACCTGGAAACGATGCTGGAACAGGTGAAAAAAATCAAAGAAGACTTGATAGTCTTTCCCCTTTCTGCAAAAACCAGTGAAGGTATGGGGGCGTGGTTGCAATGGCTCAAAAGCCTGGTTCCAAAGAAAAAAAAGTTGTTCGCTACCACCTGGTGATAAAAGGTGTGGTGCAGGGGGTAGGTTTTCGCCCCTTTGTTTACAACCTTGCCCAAGCCTGTGGAATTAAAGGCAACGTTTTAAACTCCGGCGAAGGAGTAATTATTGACGCAGAAGGAGAGGAAAACAACATCGCCCATTTTTTAAAGGAAGTAAAAGAAAACCCTCCTCGCCTGGCAAAGATTAACAACTTTCACCAGATTGAGTTGCCTTCACACGGGTATCAATCGTTTGAAATCTTGAAAAGCGCTCCTGGTGAAGGGAAAGAAGCAATTGTTCCCCCGGATGTAGCCACCTGCAAAAACTGCATGCAGGAAGTCTTCAACCCGCGGGACAGGCACTATCAATACCCTTTTACCAATTGCACCGGTTGTGGTCCCCGCTTTACCATTACTAAAGAAATTCCTTACGACCGGCTGAAAACTTCGATGGCTTCCTTTAACATGTGCAATCAGTGCGCCCGGGAATATCACAACCCCGCAGACAGAAGGTTCCATGCCCAACCGGTAGCCTGTCCTGCTTGCGGACCACATGTTGAGATAATGGACCGTCATAGTGGGAAGGTGGCTGGAAGAGAAAACTGGTTGCAGACCTGTTGGGATATCCTGCAGGGGGGTAAGATTCTGGCCTTAAAAGGGCTTGGTGGTTTTCACCTGGTTTGCGACGCAAAAAACAAAGAAGCTGTGGCGACTTTACGCCAGCGTAAGGGACGGGAAGCCAAGCCCTTTGCGGTAATGTGCCGGGATTTAGCAACCGTACAGAAATATTGTCTGCTTGAAATAGAAGAAGCCAGACTTTTAACTTCTCCGCAGGCGCCCATTGTTATTCTAAGCAAAAGACTATCCTGCAGGCTGCCGGAAGAACTTGCGCCGGGCTTAAGATCTCTGGGAGTAATGTTGCCCTATACGCCTTTGCATCTTCTTTTATTCAGCGGACCTCTTGATCTTCTGGTCATGACCAGTGGCAACTACAGCAACCTCCCCCTGGTTAAAGACAACGAACGGGTGTTTATTGAACTGGGCGGGATTGCGGATTATTTTTTACTGCACGACAGGGAAATTGTCAACCGCTGCGAAGATTCTTTAGTTCAGGTTATTGATGGGGAAACACAGATCTTTCGCCGTTCGCGGGGCTATGTCCCCTATCCTATCCTTGTTTTCTGTAAGGAATCAACTCCGGTAATTTTGGGCATAGGCGGAGAGATGAAAAACAGTTTTTGCCTTTTAAAGAAGTATCAGGCTTTTCTAAGCCAGTACATCGGAGAAGTAGACAGCATGGAAGGAGAAGAAAATCTGCTGACAGGCCTGTTGAATTTTCAAGGCTTGATCGGTGTGAAGCCTGAAATTGTCGCCTATGATGCCCATCCCGACTACCATTCTGCCCAAATAGCCCGCCAGATTCCTGCTCTAGAATATGTCGGGGTACAACATCATCACGCCCACCTGGCCAGTTGCCTGGCCGATAACGGACTGGGAAACGAAGAAGTCATCGGAGTGATCCTTGATGGTACCGGCTATGGTACCGACGGCTGTTTGTGGGGATTTGAGATTTTAACAGGAAATTATGCTGATTTTAAGCGGTGGCTTCACCT
The DNA here is from genome assembly GCA_002382125.1 of Firmicutes bacterium UBA4053. Classification (GTDB taxonomy): domain Bacteria; phylum Bacillota; class Desulfotomaculia; order Desulfotomaculales; family Nap2-2B; genus UBA4053. The sequence continues at coordinate 21,291 of DFZP01000072.1, read as the reverse complement.
TGCCTATGTTCCCTTGCCTGGTGGAGAAATGGCCATCCGTCAGCCCTGGCGCAGCGCAGCTGCTTACCTGTTGACTTTTTTAGGCGAAGAAGGCAAAAAATACGCCCGGGCTATTTTAAAAAATAAGGATCTGGATATTTTAGAAAGACTGATCGTTAAAGGCTTTAATTCTCCTTTGTCTTCCGGCTGCGGCCGGCTTTTTGACGCCATATCCGCCCTTTTGGGAATTTGCCTGGAAAATACCTATGAGGGACAAGCTGCAATTGAACTGGGAGAAGCTGCTTTAGAACTGGGAGAAGATTTTTATCTGCCGCCCTATGCCTATAAGATTAAAGAGGGGGTTATCTGGCCAGAAAAGTTCATTTCCGAAATAATAAACGATCAATTGAGTAATGTGCCTGTGGAAATAATTTCTACCAGATTTCACCAGACGCTGGTGAATATCATTTATGACGCAGTGGAGCAGGTTTCTGCCGCTACAGGTTTAAAGAGGGTTGCTTTAAGCGGAGGGACGTGGCAAAACCATTACCTTTTTAAGGTGACGAAGAGGTTTTTAAGTAAGCGCGGTTACGAGGTATTGCATCACCGACAGGCGCCAACCAACGATGGAGGAATAGCCCTGGGCCAGGCCATGATTGCCCACTGGAGGTGGCAAGGAAGATGTGTTTAGGTATACCGGGGAAAGTGGTTTCCATCAGTCCAGGTGAAAACCAGGCAGTGATTGAAAGCTTTGGCATTCAAAACAAGGTAAACATTTTTTTAGTCGAAGAGGAGGTGAAAATAGGAGACTACCTGGTGGTTCATGCCGGTTATGCGATTGGAAAAGTCAACCTGCAGGAAGCGCAAGAGAGGTTAAAGTTGTGGGAGGAGATTTTAGTTGCTGAATAACTTCCAGGATCCGGGTATGAGCAGGCAAATTTTGCAAAAGCTAATACCGTTAGCAGAAAAAGTTGCCCGGCATTTAGGCCGGCCGGCGGTATTGATGGAGGTTTGCGGAACCCATACCATGGCTATTTCCAGAAGCGGTCTAAAGAATATGCTTGCCGGCTATCTGGAACTAAAGAGCGGACCGGGCTGTCCTGTTTGTGTTACTGATCAAAAGGATATTGACAAAATTATTATCCTGGCCCGCCAGCCTGATGTTGTAGTTGCCACTTTTGGAGACATGGTGCGGGTGCCGGGAACAAATTCATCTTTGGAACGGGAACGGGCAAACAATGCTCAGGTAGGGATTTTTTATTCTCCTGCTGAAGCAGTGACTTTTGCTGCCAGGCATCCTCAAAAAGAAGTGGTTTTTTTAGGTGTTGGCTTTGAGACTACCATACCCGCCATAGCTTTAAGCGTTACCGCAGCTAAAAACCAGGGGCTTGAAAACTACTCGATCTTTTCGGTTCATAAACTTGTCCCGCCGGTAATGAAAGTCCTTTTGGGCGACCCGGAATTGCGCATTGACGGTCTTATCCTGCCAGGGCATGTATGCACCATAACAGGGAGAAAAACTTTTGATTTTATTGCCGCCGAATTCAACATAGCAGCCGTTATTGCCGGATTTGAACTGGTAGACATTGTAGAGGCAATTTATCTTTTGTTAAAGCAAGTCTTAAATGGCCGGGCAGAAACAGTTAACGGTTACACGCGTCTTGTTCAAGAAGAAGGAAATATCAAGGCTAAGAATATCATGAGCGAATATTTTGAACCCGTCGATGCTCTTTGGCGTGGTTTTGGCATGGTCCCACAAAGTGGCCTTGGGTTAAGAAAAGTGTATTCTTTTTATGACGCCGCCATCAGATTCCCGGTGGAAGCTCCTGAATCCCTGCCGCCTAAAGGTTGTGCCTGCGGTGATGTATTAAAGGGGAAAATTACACCGCAGGGGTGCCCGTTGTTTGCTAAAGTATGTACTCCCTTGCAACCGGTAGGACCCTGTATGGTTTCTTCGGAAGGAGCGTGTGCTGCTTATTATTACGAATGACATTATTTTACTTGCCCACGGAGATGGTGGACTACTCACCCATCAACTGTTACAGAAACATTTTTTACCCTATTTTAATAATGAATTGCTTGGCGATTTAACTGATGCTGCCTGTTTTCCCGTGCAGACGGGGCGAATGGCGCTTTCCACCGATTCTTTTGTGGTCGATCCTGTTTTTTTTCCTGGCGGCGACATTGGGAAACTTGCCGTCTGTGGCACGGTTAACGACTTGGCGGTAAGCGGAGCCCGCCCGGCTTACCTGACCGCATCCTTCATCATTGAAGAAGGCTTTTTGCTTGCCAGTCTGGAAAAAATCATCATTTCCATGTCGGAAACCTGCCGGGAGGCAGATGTAAAAATTGTTGCCGGTGATACCAAGGTGGTTGGCCGCGGCCAGGCAGACAAAATTTTTATCACTACTACAGGAGCAGGTTACCTGCTGCCGGGGGTGAACCTGGGTTACCACTGCATAAAGCCCGGTGATCGGGTTCTGGTAAACGGCTGTGTGGGAAATCACGGCCTGGCAATTTTGCTCCAGCGTGAGGAACTGGGTCTGGACAGCCAGGTAGTGAGTGACTGCGCGCCTTTAAATAAAATTATAGAAAAACTTTTACATCAGTTTAAAGGCGTTAAGCTGATGCGTGACTTAACTAGAGGAGGCCTGGCTACAGCAGCAAAAGAAATTGCTTTGGCTTCCGGGGTGGATATCTGGCTAAATGAAGCGGCTTTGCCGGTAGAGGAAAGTGTAAAAGGAATAACCGGGCTGCTTGGACTGGATTCCTTATATCTTGCCAACGAAGGGAAGTTTCTTGCTGTGATTGACTCTGGGATGGCGGAAGCTGCAGTAAGCGCTTTAAGAAAAGAACCATTGGGGAAAGATGCATGTCTTATTGGTGAAGTAGAAACTGGAAAAGGAAACGTTTATTTAAAAACCGTTTTAGGAGGCGCCAGAAAACTGGATATGCTTGCCGGCGCTCCTTTGCCGCGGATTTGTTAAAGTACACATTAAGGAATAAAAAGTCTGGTTAATCAAACAAGAAAGGGGAAGTTTTATAATGGATTTTGTGATGCGGGTTGATTGGGCTATTGCTTTTGTTATAGTTGTGTTGTTTGCTCTGATTGGGTTTTTCTATGCTGTTTATCGCCGGATCAGTGTGTTGACGATGGGTGAAAAGGAGGTGCGGTGGGATCATTTAGGCCAGCGGATTTATAATTTTTTGCTTTATGTTTTTGCCCAGCGCAAGCTGCTTAATGAACCCTACGGAATAGCTCACTTCTTTATTTTTTGGGGGTTTATTTTTATTGTTCTGGGTGAATTACCACTGCTTTTGGAGGGATTGTTTCCTGGTTTTGCCTTTCCCTTTTTAGGAACGAACCCTTATTTTATTTTGATTAAAGACGTGATGGCGGCAATTGTTGTAGTATGTTTGATTATCGGCGCAATCAGGAGGTGGGTGCTGAAGCCGCCACGCCTGTACCGTACCTGGGAAGCAGCCACAGTTTTGCTGTTGATTTTTGGCGTTATAGTTACGGACTGGTTTATTGGTGGAGCTAAAATAGCTTTAGAACCTTTGGAACTAACTTCAGCTACCAGGCTGGCGCCGGTATACAATGTCATGGCCGGTTGGTTTCAGAATCTGAGCGCAAGCACGCTGGTGGGTATCCAGAACACTTTCTGGTGGATTCATGTGCTTATTCTGTTTGGCTTTTTGGTTTACATTCCAAATTCCAAACACATGCACTTACTGGCGGCGCCGTTTAATGCTTTTTTTGCCTCCTTACAGCCCCAGGGCAACCAAATCAGGCCTATGGACCTAGAAAGCGAAGAGATAACTGAATTTGGTGTAGGAAGAATTGAATCATTTACCTGGAAACAGTTGCTGGATAGTCTGGCTTGCGGCGAATGCGGCCGTTGTATGGATAACTGCCCGGCAAATATTTCAGGTAAACCTTTGAATCCAAAGCAGTTACTCAGCCGGCAGTTAAAGGAGCATTTACTGGAAAAGGGAGATGTCATGCGTGAGAAAGGGTTGCGCTCAACCGGAGAAGAAGCTGCTGAAAAACTGGAAAAGATTACAGAGCGTGATCCCAAAGCAGCGGAAATACTGCAGAAGTCTTTAATTGGAGAAGTTGTGACAGAGGACGAAATCTGGTCCTGTACTACCTGTTATTCCTGCCAGGAGCAATGTCCGGTACTTAATGAACATATTGCTAAAATAGTAGATATGCGCAGGTATATGGTGTTGACAGAAAGCAGCTTTCCGCCGGAGTTACAATTGGCTTTTCGCAATACAGAGAAAAATTATAACCCGTGGGGTGTGGGCTGGGCCAACCGTGCTGATTGGATGCAGGATCTGGATGTAAAATTAATCAGCGAGGATAGTAATGTAGAGTACCTTTACTGGGTCGGCTGTGCAGGTTCTTTTGATGATCGTGCCAAGAGAGTAACCACAGCATTAGTAAAAATACTCAAAGCGGCCGGGGTTAGCTTTGCCGTCCTGGGCGTGGAAGAAAAATGCTGTGGAGATTTTATCCGCCGGGCGGGCAATGAATACCTTTATCAATCGCTGGTCGGGGAAAATATAGAGGCTTTGAACGGTTACGGGGTAAAAAAGATTGTTACTGCCTGTCCGCACTGCCTGAATGCTTTAAAAAACGAATATCCTGCCTTTGGCGGCCAGTATGAAGTTTTACATCATACGCAGTTGATTTATCAACTAGTAAAAAGTGGCCAACTGGCTTTTCAAAAAGATGTTCAACCGGAAAAACAAACATTGGTGTACCATGATTCTTGTTATCTCGGCCGTTACCAGCAGGAATATACAGCTCCAAGGGCGCTTCTCCGGTTGATCCCGGGAATCCAACTTGTAGAAATGGATCGCAACCGGAGCCGGAGCTTTTGCTGCGGTGCTGGTGGTGGTAGAATGTGGATGGAGGAGCATCTCGGCGAAAAAATTAATAATTTAAGGACCGATCAAGCCCTGGCCAAAAACCCGCAGATTATCGGCGCCAATTGTCCTTTCTGTATCACTATGTTGGAGGACGGAGTCAAGGCCAGAGTTGATTCCGAAAAAGCAGTAAAGGTACTCGATCCCAGCGAATTATTAGCGAAATTGCTGCTGTAATCTGACAGCAACGGCACTCCTTCGCATATCGAAAATTTTTGCACGGTAATCAATGAACTTGAGAAATCTACCCCGGCTATTGATCAAGCGGGAGATCATGGCCGGGGTAGATTTCTATACTTTTCTTGACAGGATTTAAAGCCCCAGACGGTGATCCGGCCTTAAGCAACAACCGGCGGCGGAAAAGACTTTTTAGTTTTTTGCCAACCACCACCGCGCCAAAAATTGCCACGGCCAACAACACCACAGTACCTCCCGAGGCAGTACCGAGGTAGTAAGAAACCGTTAGACCGGAAACAGTCGTAGCCATACCAAGACACACGGCGGCATAAAACGCCTGCCTGAAGCTGCAAGCCACCAAAAAAGCGGTAATCACCGGAATTACCATCAGCGCGCTCACCAACAAAGCTCCCACCAGGCGTACTGAGATAGAAATAGTACCGGCCACAACCAGAATAAAGATAAAGTTCAGCCACTCTACCGGCAGGCCTGCCACACGCGCACATTCTTCATCAAAAGAGATGAAATAAAGCTCTTTAAACAAAAATCCAATAATACCCAGCACCACCAACCCCACTGCAATGATTATCAAGAGATCCAGTTGGGTAACAGTTAGAATACTGCCAAATAGATAACTCATCACATCCACGTTAAAACCCCTGGTCATACTGAGTAAAACCACTGCTAAAGCCAGCCCGCCACTCATTACCAGCGCCAGCAGGGCATCAGGATAAAGTTTCTGTCGGGAACGCAGCAACTCTACGGTTACTGCCACTAAAACGACCACCGTAACAGTAGTTACCAGGGGAAATATACCCAGCAACATACCAATTGCTGCTCCGGCCAGGGAAACATGGGCCAGAGTTTCGGCCATAAAGGAATACCGTCGCAAGACGAGAAAAACCCCCGCTGCCGGGCAAATACTTCCCACCATCAACCCGGCCAATAAGGCCCGTACCATAAAATCATAGTGTAACATTTCCAACATCTTGCCACTTCCTCGAAAATAGATTCAATGGTTCCCTCCCCCTTGACGGGGGAGGGTTAGGGTGGGGGTGTAATTCAATGTTCGTGCGCTACCAGATGCACCGGGGCGCCATACAACATTGACAGGTTGTCCGCAGAAAGAACCTGCTCAGGATGACCATGATAGAGCAAAGTATGATTAATACAAGCTACTTTGTTTACCCAGCGGGCTACAACCCCCGTATCGTGAGAAACAATGATCAGGGTTATCCCCTTTTGGCGGTTGAAAACATCTAAAAGCCGGTAAAAACTCTCTAGCGCGCGGCTGTCCAACCCTACCACAGGTTCATCCAGGATGAGCAGCTCCGGTTGCCCCGCCAAAGCCCGTGCTATGAACACCCTTTGCTGTTGACCGCCGGAGAGACTGCTCAGCAAATGTTTTCTGTATACCATCATCCCTACTGCTTCTAAAGCTTCCTCCACAATCAACTGATCATGTTTTCCCGGGCGGGCGCCCAAACCCAGACGGCCAAAACGACCGGCCATTACAACCTCTTCCACCGTCGCTGGAAAACGCCTGTCAAAATTAGTTGCCTTTTGCGGAATATATCCCAGCCGGTACCACTGCTTGAACTGTCCTATGGGGGCGCCGAAAAGCTCGATCTGGCCGCAAAGAGGATCCAGCAATCCCAGGACAAGCTTTAACAGGGTGGTTTTACCAGCTCCATTAGGCCCGACCAGCGCTAAAAAATCACCTTTCTCTACCGAAAGGCTTACTTCTTCCAGAACCAGGTTTCCTCCATAACTAAACGAAACCTGCCGGATTTCTACAACAGGGTTCATTTCTCTCCCTCCAAAGCCATCTTCAAGTTTGCCAGGTTCTCCCTCATCAAAGACAGGTAATTATCTCCCCGGGCTTGCTGTTCAGGTGTTAAATTGCCTATGGGATTCAGCGCCAGCGGGCGTGCGCCTGTTTCACGGGCCACGGTCTCGGATAGTTTGGGACTCACCAGCGCTTCAAAAAAGATGTACCTAACTTTATGTTCCCGGCAGAATTTTACCACTTCTTTTAAATGCGCCGGATCGGGTTCACTTTCCGGGGACAACCCCATGATTCCTACCTGCTGCAGGCCGTAGCGCCTGGCCAGATATCCAAAAGCCTCGTGGGACACTACAATCTCCCTGTTGGCATAATCGCCCAACCCTTCCCGGTATTCCCTGTCTAGTTGATCAAGTTCTTCGCAATAAGCAGCAGCCCGCTCACTGTAATAATTCTTTCCAACCGGGTCTACTTCGCATAAAGCATTCTTTATCTTATTAACTATCTGCTGAGCATAAACCGGGTCGAGCCATACATGAGGGTCAACTGCATGATGTTCATGTGCACCCTCTTCATGCCGGATCAAATCCATACCTGCGCTGGCTTCCACCGTCTGAACCTTCTTTTGCGCCAATTGTTCTTTTTGTTTCCCTACCCAGGGTTCCATGCCTGCGCCATTAAAAATAAACACCTGGCCATCAAAAACACTGACCATATCCCGTGGACTGGGTTCCCAGGAATGAGGTTCTCCCCCTGCCGGAATAAGTTTTTTAACCTGCGCTCTTTCTCCTCCCACCCGGCAGGCAAATTCATAATAAGGGTAAATAGTAGCTGTAACTATTATCTTTCCCTTCGGTGTTTGAGGAGCGGAAGCCTGCTGATTAACCACACAACCCGTTATACCGGATAAAAGCAACAGACAAAAGAAAACAAACAATTTCTTAATCAACCCTGACACCCCCCGCAATACCCGTATACCTCAAAAGAATGGCTGGCAATTGCAAACTCCGGATGTTCTTTTTCTACCCTGATTAGAAAGTCGGTAGGACAATAAGGTAGTTTCTCAGATTGACCACACTTCAGACAGACCAGGTGGTGGTGATGCCTGCCTTCCAAATTAAATTCAAATCGCCGGTAACCGCCTTGAAAGTTCAATTCGCTTACCAACCCCAAATTCTTAAAAAGATAAAGTGTCCGGTAAACGGTATCCAGGCTGACTCCCGGATAACGGCGCTGTACCCGCTGCAAAATTTCCTCTGCGCTATAATACTTTTCTTCTTCCAGAAGAACCACCAAAATTTCCTGCCGCTGGGGGGTCATTTTGAACCCTTCTTTTTTTAGTCTGGCCATCGCCCTGCCCAGTTTCATGAGTATGCCTCCTAAATCGTAATTATTCCTAATTGGCTATTTTCATTATAAAACAAAAAACCGGTTTGTCAACCAGTTTTTATCTCTGTTTTGACCTCTGCTTTTATACCTCTGCCACCGCCAGTCTATCCCGACCGGCCAGGTCACTTATTATTTCATACTTCCATCCCGCCAAAGCAAGCCCAAGAGCAATCTCCCCTCCCTGCCCCGCTCCTATTTCCATTAATATATAACCCGGCCGGGATAAAAACACGCGCGCCCGGGAAAGCAAGCGCCGGTAAAGGCAAAGCCCGTCCGGACCACCATCTAAGGCCGGCCGGGGCTCATAAAGGCCGACATCGGGCATCAGGTTATCCAGATCAGAGGTTCTTATATATGGAAGGTTGGCTGCAATTAAATTTATCCTGCCCTCCAGACCCAAACCAGCCAGGGGAAGCAACAGGTCTCCTTCCAGAAAGACAATTCTCTCCTCCACCCCGTGGGTGAGGGCATTTCTTTTGGCCACTTCCAGGGCTACCCGGGAAATATCCATCGCGTAAAGCCGGGCGCAAGGCAAATACTTTGCTAAACTGACGGCGATGGCGCCGCTGCCCGTACCCACATCCACAATCAGCACGGATTGATCTGCCCAACATCCTGCCGACAACTCCAGCGATTTTTCTACCAGCAGTTCTGTTTCCGGACGGGGAATAAGAACGGCAGGGTTGACCTCCAACTCCAACCCCATAAACTCCTTGCGGCCCGTCAAATAAGCCACCGGTTCCCTTGTCTTTGCTCTCCTTTGCATGAGGCGGCTATAGGCTTCTTCCTCGGCAGGACTTAAGAATCGCCCGCCTTCCCGGTATAAACCTGTCTTATCCAGGCCTGTACAGTGAGACAGGAGTACCTGAGCATCTAAAAACGGGGTTTCCATACCGTAGCTTTTAAGATACAACCCCCCCCAGGCCAGAATTGCCTGAATAGTCTTGCTTTTAATGCCCAGTACCTCCTTTATTTGCCAATGGGCTCTCGGAAATTCGAAATACGCGTGATACCTACATATAAAAGCTCCTTGTTTTATTTCTTACCTCCAAGTCCCCTCACCCTAACCCTCTCCCCCAGGGGAGAGGGAACCTATTGGAGTATTTCTGATCTCTGGGGGAGGGTGATTTGCCCGATGAATTTCCGAGAGTCTTCATCTACAGAAAAATGCAGGCTTTGTGTGATCACAGTCAGATCACGCACTGCAGCCGCTCCGCCTGATCGACAGTCAACAATGCGCTGATTATGTCGTCGAGATCGCCCATCATTACTTCGTTTAAGCGGTGGGTGGTATAGCCGATGCGGTGGTCAGTGACCCTGTTCTGCGGAAAATTATATGTACGAACCCGTTCACTGCGATCTCCGCTGCCTACCTGCAACCGGCGCATACTGGCCGTTTTTTGCCGCTGCTCCTCCTGCGCCCGGTCGAGTAACCTGGCACGCAGCACCCGCATGGCCTTATCCTTGTTTTTATGCTGGCTTTTCTCATCCTGACAACTGACCACAATACCTGTCGGCAAATGGGTAATCCGCACCGCCGACTGGGTCGTATTAACCGACTGGCCCCCGGGCCCGGTGGAACAAAACACATCAACCCGCAAATCCGCCGGGTCAATTTCCACATCTACTTCTTTTGCCTCCGGTAATACTGCCACTGTTGCCGCTGAAGTATGAATACGCCCCCCCGACTCGGTGGTTGGAATACGCTGCACCCTGTGCACGCCACTTTCAAATTTCAGCCTGCTGTAAGCGCCCTTCCCCTCGACCAGGAAAACCGTTTCTTTAAATCCTCCCAAGTCGGTGGGACTGGTATTCATTATCTCGCACTTCCAGCCCTTCCGTTCGGCATAGCGAATGTACATCCGGAAAAGATCAGCAGCAAATAAAGCAGCTTCTTCACCACCGGTACCGGCCCGGATCTCCACAATAACGTTTTTCTCATCATCTGGGTCGCGGGGCAACAACAATATTTTCAGTTGCCTTTCCAATTCCTCTTTTTTTTCTTTTAACTGTTTGAGTTCTGTTTCTACCATTTCCCGGAAGTCATCATCCGGCTTTTCCGCCAACAACTCATAGGCCTCTTCGATCCCGCGCTGCGCCTTTTTGTGCTCACGGTAGGCGGCAACCACCTCATCCAGTTCGGCGTGGGCTTTCACATACTGCTGCCATCGGCTGTGATCAGCGATTACCCCGTGATCGCCAATCAATTTACTCAAACCTTCGTAACGATCTTCCAGGCTTTCCAGCTTATTGAACATGAACTTCACCCTCTTTAGGCAACACTGCCGCCAGTGCCGAAATAGCCACTTCCACCTGGGTATGATCAGGTTCACCCGTAGTCAGTCCCTGAAGCCATCGCCCCGGAATAATAAATAAACGGGAAATAAAAAAATCCGGGTACCTGGCTGAAAGCTTGAGCAGTTCATAAGACACGCCGGCCAGAACGGGAAGCAGCAGGATGCGGGAAACCACACGCCACCAGAGCGTTTCTGACGGCAAAAGGGAAAATAAAAAAATGCTCAGCACCAGCACAATTAAAATAAAACTGGTGCCGCAGCGGGGATGAAAGGTGGAATACTTTTGAACATTTTGTACTCCAAGCTCCTCCCCCGCCTCCAAAGCGTTGATTACTTTGTGTTCTGCCCCGTGATACTCAAAGACCCGTCGAATGTCGGGTATCCGGCTGATAGCGATTACGTAAAGTAAAAATACCAGAAGACGGATAACGCCTTCGATGATATTTTGAGCCAGACTGCCCCGTACACCAGCGGCAAGATAATGGACGACTCCGGTGGGTAAGATCACAAAAAGAAATACTGCCAGCGCTAGAGCAACCAGCAAGGTCACACCCATTTCCCAGCTCTTTATTTCCTCATCCTCTCCTGTCGCCTGTTCAGCAGAATAGCTCAAGGCTTTCAGTCCAATAACCAGGGATTCACCCAGCATTACTACTCCACGCAGGAAAGGCCATCTGAAAATGGCTGTTCTTTTGCTCAGGGAACTTACAGGGTTTAAATCCAGAGCAATCGTCTGATCGGGCCGGCGCACGGCTACTGCCCACAGGCGCGGTCCGCGCATCATCACGCCTTCTATAACGGCCTGCCCTCCGTATTGAACACTGCTCATCCACGTACTCCTTAATCCAAAGGCTCGAATTTATGCCGATTTATTTCAAGCCGTATTTTTTTCGGAAACGTTCCGCCCGCCCGCGGGTTTCTATCGCTCGCTGCGAACCGGTGTAAAAAGGATGGCACTTAGAGCATATTTCCACTCGCAGTTCCTTTTTAGTAGAACCCGTTTCAAAAGCTTCGCCGCATACACAGGTTATTTTTGCTTTTTGATATTGTGGATGAATGTCCTTTTTCAAATAAATCACCTCTTCTCTTTAAAACCTTTAAGATTATAGCATACAGAGTCATCTCCCGCAAGAAAAAAATCAGGTCTATTAAATCAGTGCAGTCTCTCATTCCCCAATTGCCTGCCCGCCGTCAGGGAAAGAGCTTTGCGGTTGTTGATCGACTATCCGGCAGGCCACCGCATATCTATTGCGCCCCGCAGCCTTGGCCTGGTACATAGCCTTGTCGGCCAGAAAAAGAAGACCGTCCACATTATCAGCATGATCAGGGTAAACAGATATTCCCAGGCTTATGGTAAACCTGCCACCCGGTTGGACTTCTGCCTCGGGGAAAGGGTGATTTTCTACAAGCCAGCACAGTTTCTCCGCCGATGCCACAGCTCCCTGTAAATCTGTCTGAGGCAATATAATTACAAATTCTTCTCCACCATACCGCGCTACCTTATCAAAGGCTCTTACATTGGCATTTAAAAGAGTGGACAGTTGGCGCAATGCTTCATCTCCCGCCAGATGACCGCGGGAGTCATTGTAATTTTTAAAGTAATCGACGTCCAGCAAAATCAGGGAAAGAGATGTATTGTATCGCCTGGCCCGTTGCATTTCTAAATAGAGGCAGGTCATCATTTGCCGGCGATTATACAGTCCCGTCAAGGGATCCCGGCTGGCCTGAGTGGCCAGGGTTTCCACCAGTTGCTTGTGTCTGAGCAAAGATTTAACCCTGATTAAAAGCTCCTGTTGATTCACGGGCTTCACTAAAAAATCGTGAGCGCCGCACTTTAAGGCCTGGATTCTTTCCTCTATGCTGTAACTGGCAGTGATAAACACTATGGGTATGGTGGCAGTCGGGTAGTGCGATTTAAGCCGGCGGCATACCTCCAGCCCATCCATCTTGGGAAGCACCAGATCCAGCAAGATCACGTCGGGTAGTCTGGTGTTAGCCAACTCCAGGGCTTCCTCCCCATCAGCAGCCCCAAACACCTCAAAACCCTGGCCGGTAAAATAGCTTGTTAAAACATGTCTTTGTACGGCACTATCCTCTACAACAAGTATCCTGGGCTGACCGGAAGGGGCAACCGGCTCACCCACCAACTGCTGGTTCAGTTCCTTAATCCCTTTTATCGCCGCCAGACGGATATTCATTTCCAGGGGGGCCACCGGCCTGTAAAGCACTTCATCCACCTGTAAAAAGAAATCCGGCTTTAACTTGCTTTCCTTATCCGTTATCAGCACTACCGGCAGTTTTACCAGGCTTTTTTGAAAAAATTCATGAACCAGCCCAGTATCGTAGTTTTTGCTCCGGTCATCAAACATTAAAATATCTACCAGATTCCGGTTAACAGCCTGGATGAAGTCGCCAGCTTTCTTAATAACTAAAAGACGAAAATCATCATAATCCAGGTTGCTGGCTACAATGCCGATTGTAACAAGATCATCGCTTATTAAGGCCAGAAGTGCACTTTTTCCGACGGCTTCCATAAAACAAATTCTCCTTATCTTAATCAAAATGTCTCTAGGAAACACTGAAAAGAAACTAAGCTTATTATACGCAGGTTAACTAAAAATGGCAATAGGTGACGCCGAATTTAAAATAGTAATTGACCTGGGCAAGAATTTTGTGTATAATTTAATCTGTGCCGTTCCTCGATAGCTCAACGGTAGAGCATCCGGCTGTTAACCGGAGGGTTGCAGGTTCGAATCCTGCTCGGGGAGCCATTTCCCGGGCCCATAGCTCAACGGCAGAGCTACCGGCTCATAACCGGCAGGTTCCAGGTTCGAATCCTGGTGGGCCCACCATATAACAGAAATCAGAGGTCAGAGTAATGTCAATATCCGGCTTTTAGCTTATGTTATATGGCCCCATGGTCTAGTGGTCCAGGACACCACTCTTTCAAGGTGGTAACCCGGGTTCAAATCCCGGTGGGGTCACCAACCGGGCGATTAGCTCAGCGGGAGAGCACTTGCCTTACAAGCAAGGGGTCACTGGTTCAAATCCAGTATCGCCCACCAGGAATAGCGGGGCGAACAGTTATTTTGTTACTCTTCAGCCTTCCTTTGCGGAAGGTTTTTCTTTCTTATTGATTTCCCTTTAACATAAAAGACATGCTATAATCAAGAAAACAAAGATGAGATTTTTTTCAGGAGAGAACTGCCTACGAACCTGTCCAAACGCCTGACTGTCATAGCCGGTTATATCTTGCCGGGATCAGTAGTAGCCGACATTGGCACTGATCATGTACGGCTGCCCGTGTACCTGATCCGGTCGGGACGCTGTCCAAGGGTCATTGCCAGTGAATTAAACGAAAAACCTTTTGAGCAGGCCCGTTTCCGGGTAAGACTCTATGACCTGGAAGACAAGATCGAGGTACGGCGCGGCGATGGATTAAAAGTGTTGTCTCCAGGTGAAGCACAGGAGGTTGTGGTGGCCGGTATGGGCGGCAACACCATCAAACAACTGCTGGTTGCCGCCCCAGAGGTGTTGAATCGCCTGGATCGACTGGTCTTGCAACCCGCGGTTGATGCCGGCGACTTACGCTTGTGGCTGGCAGACAACGGGTGGCAGTTGGTAGATGAAACGCTGGTGGAGGAAAAAGGCAGGCTTTATGTGGCGCTGGCAACCGAGGCAGGCCGGGAAACCACCCGGGACAGGCTTTTAGTAGAAATAGGCCCGCGCCTGGTTGAAAAAAATGATCCCCTCTTAATCAGGTATCTGGAAAAGTTAAAGGAAGAGTACCAGCGGATACTGAGCAGGCTGGCGCGCAGCCGGAGCCCTGCCGCCCGGGAAAAAGCCATCGAGGTGACGGCCAGGCTGGCCAAAGTAAGGGAGGTTTTGATAAAAAATGGGGGCAGGCTGTGAATTTCTGTTTAAGTTGGTAGAGGAATTTGCCCCTTTGTATCTGGCCGAACAGTGGGATAATCCCGGCCTGCAACTGGGAGACCCGCGGCTTGAAGTCAACCGTCTGCTATTAGCCCTTGATGTAGACGAAGATGTATATGCCGAAGCCATTGAGACGGGGGCGAAAGCAATTATTTGCCATCATCCCCTGTTCTTTAAACCGGTCAAACAAATCCGCACCGACCGGCCCCGCGAAGTTTTAATAGCCGCCCTGCTGCGTGCCGGAATTACCGTCTATGCAGCACATACGAATCTTGACAACGCTGACCAGGGAGTCAACAGTGAACTTGCCAAAAGGCTGGGCCTGCAGGAAATAAGGGTTTTGCGCCCCGACTACCGGGGAAAATATCTAAAACTGGTGGTCTTCGTTCCCGTAACTCACACAGATGATGTGCGCTCCGCCATAGCCCGGGCCGGAGCGGGATGGATAGGCAACTACAGCGAATGTACTTTTCAGGTGCAGGGGACAGGAACTTTTCGACCACTGGATGGCAGCAACCCCTTCATTGGCAAATCAGGAGAATTAGAACACGTAGAAGAAATCCGCCTGGAAACCATCCTCCCGGCAAACTTAAGCAGCCAGGTAGTAAAAGCTATGCTTAAAGCACATCCCTATGAAGAGGCAGCCTACGATCTTTACCCCCTGGCCAACGAAGGAGCAGTCCTTGGCCCCGGCCGGATCGGCTTTATAGCGCAACCTGTGCAATTTGAACAATTTGCAGCACGGGTCAAAAGCGTCCTGGGGCTTACCCACGTACGCTGCGGCGGGGCATTGGACCGGCAGATCAGGCGCGTGGCTGTTTGTGGTGGATCGGGGGCGTCAATGTGGCCTTTGGCTCTGGCGGCAGGAGCAGAAATGCTGGTTACCTCTGATGTGGATTACCACACTGCAAAAGAAATGCTATCAGCGGGACTAAATTTTATAGACGCAGGGCATTTTGGAACCGAACGGCCAATTTTACCTGTTTTGCAAAAATACCTGGAGGATCGCTGCCGCCAGATAGGTCTTAACGTGGAAATATTAATAACAACAAGGCAATCCGATCCCTTTAATTATCTGTAAATTACTGGCAACCATAAACGGCCGCATCCAAAACAGGATAAAATTTCATTAATTCTATCCTGTAAAGATTCTTGTCAACAATCTACAAATTTTGAATCTCAAGGGCTATAAACCTCTTGTTCTACAGAGGTTATTCCCATCGGCTCTACACCCTGGTGCGGAGAAACCATTTCCGCCGGCCGGAAAAGGTTTTGACGGCCTACTTTCCATTCCGCCACCTGTTTTAAGGCCAGCCTGCCCTCCGGCGTAGGTTCGGAATAAAAGACGAGCGACATTTTGGCCGTCACGCCGGTTTCTATTTCGCCGGGCGGCGTTCCGGCTGCAGAGGGTGTGGGAAGGGGGGTGGGTAGAAGGACACCGGCTGCGGCCGCCTTTGTTTTGGCCGGTTCAATAGATAGAGCAGTAAGATTAACCAGGTTGGGAATGGCCAGATTGTTCTCCAGATTTTCTAAAAATGATCTGATTCCCAAATAATGCCCGCGCACTTCCATTTCCGCCGGCATTTCCAGGTAATGCGGGTGGCCGGTGATTTTTCCCGGCTTAAAAGCAGCAATTTTCACTCCGCAGGCAGCAGAGCTTAAACCCAGGTTGATCACCGCCCCGCCGTCCTGCACGTTGCCGGCAAATAAAGCCATTACTTCCCCGTACCTGGCTTTGCTGGTCCCGGCCAGTTGTTTTTCTGTTTGCATCATGGCTACCTTTTGCCCGGCGGCGGAAACCTGCGCCCGCGCCTCGTTTAAACGGTTTTTTAGTTCAAGGTAATGAGCCACCTGGGGCTGCGCTAAAAACCTGTAAAAAGCAAATAAAACCAGCATAACAAGCAGTATTCCCAGCAAGAATTTTTCCCTACTGCCTAGCTTTTGCCACAATATGGCCGCCCCCCATCTTTAAGGAACAAGTAATCGTAAAAGCCATCGTTTCGTCATCCTGCTCTTTAAACTCGTCCAGGTATACCTCACTAAAATAGGGTAATTCCAGCAGTTTTCGGACGTATACTCCAATGGAGGAAACAGACCTGGACACGCCCTTAATTACCAGTGAAGTTCCGGAAATTACCAACCGGCCGGGCGCCGGCGCGGCCGGGGAAGTTTTGGAGGAAGAAGTAGCCTCAGAAGCCTGGTAAGAAGCAGTTCCAGTCTGCTGCGAGGACTTGCTTCCCTGAATGCTGATGCCCGTCAGCCACGCGTCAACCGGAATGTTTTCGGCCAGTTCGTCCAGCAAAGGAATATATTTCTTTTTTTGTTGAAGAAGGATTTCCAGGTCGGCGGTTTTTCTTTCCATATTTTGCCTTTGCGTTTGCAGTCCGGTAACATCTTTTACCTTTGCCTCTAAAGCAGCCAATTTTACCTGATTGGCGTTAATTTCTGCTTTCATGCTTGAAACCTGAAGGAAAAATATTCCGCTGCCAATGAGCAGCGCGCCAAATAAAAGAGTAAGTCCGGCAATGATAAAAAGCCTTCTTCCCTGGATGTACGAGACGGGCAGCAGTTCCGGCGGCAAGAGGTTTAACCTGTGCAATTAACCAATCACCTCGCTCAAAGCCAAACCGGCGGCCACAGCCAGGCCCGGATTAAATTCGGCTCTGCCGGCAGTAAAAAATTCCTCAAAAGCAGGAGCCGGCTTCGCGATCTCTACTTCCAGCTCGAATTTGGCCGACAGCGCCGCAGGCAGTTCCTTAGCAGAGCTTGCCGGCCCGCAGAGAAGCAGTTTTTGGATTTGTTTATCCTTAAACTGCCCCTGGAAATATTCCAGGGAACGCTTGACTTCTAAGATAAGGCTGCTTAAATCACCGGCCGGTATCTCATAAGTACGTTGCTGGTGTTCTGCGGCTGCTCCGGCCGGGGCAGCTTCTAAAAAACTTTCTCCTTGCAGTCCGACCCGTAACGAACGTGTATACAAAAGCTCACCGTCACCGGCGGCAAGAAAACGGGTCACCTGTTCTCCCAAATCAAGAACAGCAAAATTTCCGCCGGCGTATCTTTTATTTTTTAACCCGAAAAATAACCGCCACAAAGCCAGAGCAGGTAAATCAATGACCGCCAAACGAAAACCGGCATTCGTAAAAGAGCGGTGGTATTTTTGAACTGTTTTAAAAGGCGCCGCCACTAAAAGAACGTTAAGCTGCTTTTCTCCCCCTTCTTGAACCCGGCCCAGCACCACGTGCCTTAAAATCATTTCGTCTAAAGGAAAAGGAAAGAGTTGTTCTGCTTCCCATTTTAGAGCGCCTGCCAGTTCCCGTTCCGGCATAACGGGCAGGCGCACCAGCCTTTCCACCACCTCGGCTCCCCGGATGGCCGTAACCACCCAGTTACTGCTAAAATCAAACTGCTCCTCCAAAGAAACCAGCGCTTCGGTTAAGGCTTCTTCCTCCAGGTCGTCCACGGTTTGCGGCGGCGCTTTCACACTTCCAACCGCCACTACCTCCGGCCCGCTTTTTAAGGCTCTTACCTGCACTGCCCGAACTTCGTCATAACCAATGTCTATCCCTACGCACTCTTTTTTTCGCTTCCCCGGTAGAAAGCGGCTTAAAAAATCTTCACTTCTAAACCCCACGATAATCCAGATTATCCCCCTTTTCTTTATTGGGCAGCGCGCGATTCAAACCATTTCTTATTCGGAAGAGTTAATGGTGGAACAGGGTAATTCTCATGGCGTGGCCCAGGCCGGAAGGGATTTATCAGATTCCAGGCCGGCATTATTATAGGCTGAAATTTTATAATAACAAGCCATACCATTAGTAAGGCCGGTGTCGGTCCAGGAAGTTACCTTCCCGAAGGCATGAATTAAACCATAGGTACCCTCCAGGTTTTCCGAACGGTAGATTTTATATCCCGCCAAGTCTTTCTCTGTATTGGCCAGCCAGGATAAAGCAATCTGCTGATTGCCTGGTTCAGCGCTAAGTCCAAGAGGAATAGCCGGCCGCAAATTTATCCAGCTCCTGCCGTTTTCACCTCCCAGCTTATAAACATATACTTTTCCAGATAAAGTCTTTGCGGCATAAAAGATGCTTCCCTTTGGATACCTGCCTGCTGATGTGATAGTAAAAGTGTATTTGTAATCATTGACGCCATCACCGTTGTAATCACCTTCCTCACTGTTGGATAAGGAAGGCGTTACACTTTCAATTTTTCCGTTGCCGTATTCCCCGGCAAAACTTGTCCAAATTGCATATTCCGGCCTGTTTTGATCAAATAAATATATAATTTCAACTACGCTTTCATGTTTATTGGCTTTTTCTAATATGGTCAGTGCTCTGGTCAAGCCGGCATTGGCGGCAAAATACGCGTTTTCCAACCTAACCTCAGTAGCGGAAAAGCTTTTTTGACGCGCTCCAATAGAAACCAACCCCGTACCGATTACCGCTAACAGCATTACTATAAACGTAGTCAGTACAAGCGCCTGTCCTCTTTCTTCTTTTAACCAGGAAAACATTTCAACCACTTTCTCCAAGTTTAAATTCTCTGCGGTGAACTTTGGTAGCCATGACGATGGTTACGTATTCGCCGTTCTTTTCCTTATAACCGCCGTAAATTGTGAGTTCTATCAATTTTAGTTCCCCATCCTCTACGACAGGAGTAAAAAAATTGTAAGGAGGCGAAAAATCTGTGTAAGGAGGATTATTTAAAATGTAACCTACGTTTGTTAACGGCTGCGGCTGAGCTCCTATGGTATCCTCTTTTCTATAAAAAACACCATTATCATAATAGTATTTGTACACTTTACCATCTTCCAGGCGAATTTTCAGTGAGTTTCCCTCCCCTTTGCCGTTACCAGGGGATACAATATCTTTTGCCGCTTTTACGTCCCTTGTTACCCAGTTTATAACAATTCTCATATTGTCCTGTGCTTCGGCCATTTTTTCCTGTTTTTTAAATGAAAAAACCATTTGATTTAGCGCAGTGAAAAGGGATGCAGCAATTATGCTGAACAATAAAATTGAAAGAACCGTTTCGATTAAAGTAAAGCCTTTATTATTTTCTTTTAACATGTTTATTTACCCCATTTTTAGGGTCAGATTTAATCTTGTCGAACTACCTCACCCTGTATGGTTGCTACCGGCGGCTTTTGATGAGGCGCAGGATCACGGTAATAAATTTTAATGGTGATTGTTTCCAGTTCGGATGCAAATTGGTCATTTTCGGGAATAGTAAAATTATTTGTTTGGCTGGAAACATTGCAGGAATAATCTTCATAACTGCCGCCGAAAAAATTGCCGGGAGGTTCTACCGAACCATTTTGGGGTAACGGTAAGTCATCCAAGGCACTGGGTTTTTTCATATAATACTCCAGTTTATCCCGGGCCAGATTAAAAGCGATTAATTCAACTTTTGACGCGGTTGTGTATTTGTTGCTGTAATTTACAATTGCCAGCAGAGAAATTACCGTAAGAGCGATAAGCGCTACCGAAAGAATAATCTCAATCATGGCAAAGCCGCACCGGTCATTAAAAANNTGCCCTTTCAAATTTATTCCATGCAGCTTTTTTAAAAAAAATTAAGGTGAAGGCGGTTGGTCAGATAACTTCTACTCTTACCCGTCCGGTGAAGCCGTAAACAACCACCTTAAGACGACCGCCCGCACCATTTCTGCTGTAAAAGTAAACGCTGCCACTATTAGCTACAGGTTCGTTTTGCTTTATTTTAAGGGTATTGCTGGAAAAACTTGTTGAATTTAGATCAACCGAGCCGGGCAGCTTTTTATATCCGTTGGGTAAAGTCCCGGTATTTTCTTGCATGTAATAGCAGTCATTTGTATAATCAAAGGTTATTTTGTAATTGTCACTTTCCTTACTTTGGGCAGTTTGCTCTAAATAACGAATATCACTTACCAACTGCCTGGCCGTCACCTGCAGTTGGTAGCGGGCGTACGGTTTTTGCAGGCTTGGGATGGCGATGCCCAAAGCAATGCCCAGGAGCACAACAATAAGGGAGATTTCCAGCAGGGTAAAGCCGCTGTTATTTGAATTAAATTTAATTGAACGCTTCAGCCGGAGCCGGCTTTCCAACAAACTCACCAGCCGCCATTCCCTTCGCCTTTTTACCTTTACCCACCCTTTTAAAAAGGGTGGGTAAAGGATTTGCTTTTTAGGTGATACTGTCAGCTATAACTACACCATCATAGGGTTTGCCAACACCTGTGTAGTCAGTTCCAACATTTTTACCCGACATTGGCTGTTGTTTATCTGTGCAAACGATGTCGTCACTACCATTTAGATCCTTGTTTTTCCCTTGTGAATATAATATGAATTTACTGCCTGTTGCTACATCTACACCATATTTTAACGAATTGCCGTAACCGTCCTTAATATCTGCCCAGGTCAGACCGGCCGCGTTTAAGGCATCTTCTAATTTTAGTTCAATTGCCGCTTCAGCATCATCGGCAGGAAATTTTCCGTTTCCCAGGTTTTCATCAGTATAGTAGTTGTTCATAGCTCCCTGTAAGGCCTGCAGAGTGCTTAAGGTGGAGTTGATTTTAGCCGTATCAGTTCTGGCAAGATACCGCGGAATGGCCACCCCTGCTAAAACCCCCAGGATAATCACCACGATCATTAATTCAACCAGGGTGAAGCCTTTCTGGTTGCGGTAGATTTTTTTAAAAAGGTGCTTTATTTTTTCCTTCATCTTCGTTCACCTCCCTTCTTCGCTTTGATATAATTCTTGTAACTACAAAGGCACAAAGTTTTTTTGCCAGACTTACAGATCTCTATATGT
>DFZP01000085.1:0-3519 GCA_002382125.1 Firmicutes bacterium UBA4053 | reverse complement strand
GAAAACAACAGCTATATTTGAGAAATTCTTTTTATAGTATATCATAGTGTATCTCCAAAAACTGTTCTTCTGGCTAGTTTTCCCGAATAAGCAATCTGCAAGCGCCTGTTGAACCGGGCGAATTTAATCTCCGGGGATACCAATGACTGCTTAACTATCCTAAAATTCATCGGAAAAGTAATCGGAATCGATCTTCTTTATATCATACGAGGTAACCTTGCTAACCCCGGAAGCCTATTGGGGTCGGTTCCTTTGCTGAGGATGGTCTTTTCGTAGGAGAAGACGTTCACTTTTTCTTACCGGTGTTGTTTCTGCTTCTTGTTTCAAGAAAAGATAAAAATTCCCCAATTTCCTCTTCCATGCGTTCAAAAATTTCCGGCAGGTTAATAACTAAAGGCTCCATCTTCGCAGGAGAAAGATGAAAGGCATATACGTTTCTCACTATATGCCGGAAACCCCGGTATTCATCCAGGCTATTTCTTGACTCACTGGAAATTACAGGTGGCCGTACCAGTTTAATTTCTGCGGCCATCTGGCGCAATAATGCCTGATGCCAGTTTTCCCCGTCCGGTTTGTTTTGATCAATGGTGGTAGCAATTAATTCAAAAATCTTTTCCATAACGGAATAAAAGCTGTGAAGGCTTAAGGCCACGCCGTCCAGATAAAAATCGTCCCCAGATTGTTTTGACCGCTCCCACCCTGCCTGGACACGTTCAACAACTCTCTGAAGTTCTACAAGCTCCTCACGAATCCGGCCAGCTAAAGCAAGATACTTCTTGTTCATATTTCCACCCCTTCACATTCAACAGCCCTGCGCAAGGAACCCGCACAACTTTCGGCGTCCACCAAATCCACCTTAAACTCTGTACTCAGTCCCGTTACAGACCCCACGGCAGCATAAAAATGGTGATCAGGAATACCCCATACCGCCAGATCAACGTCAGACCAGCGGTTAAACCAAGTGCGGCGGGTTAAAGATCCAAAAACTACTACTTTTTTAGCGCCAAATTTTTCTTTCAAAATAGCCGCAGCTTCTTTGGCAATCTTCCATGCCTTCTGGTAGCGATCAGACATATCGGCGGAAGGAGAAAAGGTATCTGTAAATGTCAAGGGATACTTTTTTACGTAATATGCAACCAGATCCCTGGATTTCGTGGTTTTGCTCAAACTTTAATCCCCCCTTCCGGATCTCTTAATGATACAATGATACCTGGGTTCAACCTGGTGCTTTCGATCAGGGTTTGATTGGTGGAAACTTTGCTCACCCATGCCTCTGGATATTTTTCTTGAAAATTATTCATTATCCGGATCCCTCAAGCGGTATTATACCACTAAAGGCGCATTGAAAAAACAACGAAAAATTTCATGCAAAAGCTGGAGGAGAAATGGAAACATGTGGCGAAGGTAAAAAATACTATCTTTACCCCCAAGGGGTGAACAAAGCTGGCTGATTTACTGAATATTAGAATAAAAACTCTTACGCCTCTGTGGACCGGTGGTATTGACGGCGCCTGCGACCGCTTGCATGGAAGCGGTATTATCGGTAGCCTGCGCTGGTGGTACGAGGCCATAATTCGTGGTCTGGGCGGAGACGCCTGCGATCCGGCCGGGCATGATAAATGTAAATTTGATCTAAAGGAATTTCAAAAAGCCAAAAACAAAGGGGAAAATGAGCAGAATGCCTTAAAAAGAGCCGGCCTTTGCGATGCCTGCAAAGTATTTGGAGCAACAGGATGGAGCAGGCGATTCCGGCTAAAAATAGATGAACATAAAATAATACCGGCCTGGAACGGGCCAACATTAAACATACGTCCTCCCGACCGAAGCAGGGGCTGGTTTTTAAATCCAGGACATTGGGGAATATTTACATTAATTTTGCACGGTGAAAAACCAGTACTGGAACAGTTGGCCGATTTATTGCTTTTCCTGGAGCAATGGGGCGCTCTTGGAGCGAAAAATCAACTGGGCTACGGGGTATTTCACATTGAGAATAGAGAGGAAGTTGAGCAGCGCGCCGGCAGGTGGCGTTGGCTTGTTACGGGAAATGAGCCGGCAGGTGGTTGTCCTGATTTGCGCCGCTTTGGTTTTTTCAACATCCGTTTTAAACCGGAAAATGAGAAATGGTGGACGTACATTCCCGCCCTGGAAAGACTGTTGGGAGGAGAAAATACGGCCCGCGCCTTAAAACAAACGGGGGAGCGCGGGATGATTCCACTGGCGCCGGTGCTGAAAAACGAATGGCGTTTCCATGACTGGCAAGGGCCGTTTTTAATCGCGCAATGGTTGTTCGGCGCCTCGCGCGAAGAAGACCGGGTACGCAGTAAAGTTAACGTTAGTTGGGCTTACAGGAACGGTGAGAAGTGGGAAATGCGCGGCTGGGTGTGGCTTTCTCCAAAAGATGGCAGCGGGCAGGTCATTGCTTCACACCACCTACAAAAACTATGGGAATGCTTTCGCAATGAGAATCTCTGGAGCAGTGCCTTAAAAATAAGCAGTCCGGAGCTTGTTTTCAAACCTGCTGATCAGCGCTGGCGGGAAAAAACACCTGCAGCAGTGCGCGGGTTTCTGGAGGAGAGTACATGTTCGAGCAGTTGAAAATATATAATTTCCGTGGCATTTCCAGCGGGCGTTTAAGCGACCTGGGCAAAGTTAACCTGTTGGTCGGTCCAAACAACAGCGGCAAGACGGCTTTGATGGAAATGTTATACCTGACCGCCGTCAGTGGGCGGCCGTGTTCCCTTGAATCAGCAAGTACAAATAAGAGTTTGAGCGCCCGGGTACCCGTGGAAAGAGACTTTCTCGGACTGCAGCCTTTACCGCGGCTCTGGCGGCGCCACGGGGAGCCGGAAAAGTGGGAAAACCCGTCTGGAAGCGTGTCGGACGCAAAAGCACTTTATTATCGCTTGTCCCTGGGGGAAGATCATTTTTTGAACGACTTCCGGTTAATTCCTCCGCCTTCCGGGGAGATTGAATTCGGTGGTTTTTCCAGAGAAGATCTCTCAACACTTTCCCTTTTTAAGCTGGAGAGCTCAAAAGAAATACCTTTTGAGCTGGTCGAACCTTATTTGGGAAGCGATCTAGAAATCGAGGAACATCTGATAAGCTATCTATGGTACCCGCCGTTCGTGTGGCGTCAAAAAGGACTTGCCGTATGGGCGCTCAAGGGCAAAGAACCCGACCCTGGACGAATACTTTTCTTCGATTTTTTAACCGTTCACGAACATTTTCAGCAGGAATTCTTCGATTTTGTTTTTCATAATGTAGCGGATTGGGAAGAAAAAATAAGCGAGAGCATGGCAAAAATTTTCCCTGAAATGGACGGGGCACAGGTTACCCTGAAAGTCCATGGAAAAATTAAAGGCATGGTAACCGGCTACGTCAAATTTCCCGGCCAGCTTCCCATACCGATAGACGCCTTCGGTGACGGAGCGCGCCACGTCTTTAAAGTACTGGCCGCTCTTCTCGCCTTGACGAAACTTACCGGTGATAACCACACCTGTCTGCGTGCGACCTGTCTGC
>DFZP01000082.1:0-7576 GCA_002382125.1 Firmicutes bacterium UBA4053 | reverse complement strand
TATTCTGACTCCTGAATTCTGTATTCTGAGTTACTTATCCAGCCTGGCGCCATGTCTTACCAGGGCTTCCTGTATCCACCTGATCTGCTCTCCACCAAAACAGGCAGGATATTCATCGTACAAGACGGACCGGGCGGCGGCGGCACCGGCAGCATCCCCCAACACGCACAGGTTGGGAATAACCCTCACTTCTGTCCAGGCAAGAGAAGAAGCGCCGGTAGCGTATCCGGGCACCAGCAGGTTTACTGCTTCAGGAGTAATCAACATTCCGTAAGGCAGGTAGACGGGATTGCGGGGCTCACCGCCCCCGGCCCGCCAGTCCGGACGCAGTTGCCCCGTCACCGGCCATTGATAATCACCATTTTGTTTTAAATCACGGAAGCTGAAGGCATTGATGTCCATGGCGTAATAAGCCAGGCCGATTCTCGTAGAGTAGTTATCCTGATCTGTTCCATTTTGCGGATTCTTCCCTGCTCCCTGGCATTCACCATCTGTCAGGGCATAACCAGGAAGCCGTTGAAAAACTGCACCAGGCTTTGGCGACACTCTCCCGGGATCATCATTCACCAGGTGAATGGTCTCTCTTAAATAAAGCGCTTCACCGGTTACCGGCTTTCCGGCACTGTCCCGCACCAGTTCCACATCGTGAAAGCCATACCGTTTACCTTTTTCGCCGGTAACGCTAAACTGCCGGAGGGCCCGGAGAAAATCAGGATTCTCCAGAAATTTCTTTGCTTCCGCCAAAGCCTTATCTACATCCAGGTAATCTTCCCTTTTATCCGGCGGATAACAAAGAGTATTTTCATCCCGCCCGCAGGCCCGGCCGTCAACATTAAAAACCAGCAGGGCATTTACCCACCACCCTGTGCTGCCGGCGCCGTTCCGGGCTGCATTTAAGGGCTTTACGGCATAGCCGCGAGGACCGTAAAGATCATTAAAAGCAACAACCGCCGGGTTCGTAGAAAAGGTGTTCTTTCCACCTGCGACACCCCAACCTCCCCGGTCGTCCCGGCTAAATATCAAATCCCCAATTTTACAAGACGCAGACGGTAGAGTGACGCCTGTCACCTTGAACATAAGGGTGGCAGCCTGCTGGCGGGATAAACCTTTTTTTCCCTGCTCTCCTGCTTCCACGAACTCGAAAGGCCAATCGTAACGTCCCGTGGTCACATTTACCCCGGCCAACCGGGTCAACCTGCCGTCCTCAGAGGCATCCACAAATACCTTTCCCTTTACCAGGCGCCGCTCTTCCCCCCACTGCGTCTCCCCGTCCCGGCCGCGCAGGATTTCTCTTGTTTCCACAGAAACAATACGGACCGGCGCAGAGCGGTTGGGTTCAACCTTTTTAGAACGGCCGGGTTCAACCTGTATACCTTCTATATCGTGCGCCCAGAGAATTGAAACGTTCCGGTGACGCTCCAGTTCCGAACGCAGTGAAGCAGCCACCTCCCCAGTGTTGTAAAATTGGCCGAACCGGCTGTGCCAGTGGGCAAAAGAACCGGCAGCAACCAACTGACCCTGCCAACGGCGAAGGTCAAAAAAATTTTGACCGGCGGCAGTGCCTATACCTCCCAGCACAGGTACCGGCCCGGGCACGATAACCAGTATTGAACTATCAGGAGCCACTGAAGCGGCAATACGCGCCGCGGCGCAACCAGCAAAACTACCACCGTAAATTACTATATCGTAGTTTTCTGTTGTAATGCCTTTTCCGCAACCGTAAAAACCAAAAAGCAAAATCAGCAGCGCCAGCAATACCACAAACCTGGCAGCCTTCCTTACCCGTACCTTCATTCTGTGTTTTGCACCTGCCGTTAAAATTATTTTATACTTTCCGGGAACCTTTTTAAACTAAAATTCGTCTTATTATATGAAAGTTCCTCCCTCGTTGCCGTAACATTCCGGGCCAGGCAGTAAGTACCAAAAGATCAGGCAGGAATCGGCGTTTTTGTGTCGAACTTACTTTAAAGACAGAGAAAGGTATGGCAGGTAAGAATTATGAATCGTTTCTCAACCCCCCAAAAGTGGATATATCGCTACTTACTGCATCTGGCAATTGCCTTTACGGCTTTTGCTTTAATCTTCCCGGCAATCCGTCAATATCCTCTCCATTATCAGGAAAAAGTAACCTTCCTTAATGACCGGTCGGCTGCAATTACCGGCGCCACACCGCTGGCGGCACGCGGCTTTTTGCGCCCGGAAGGCCTCACCGGCGCGGGACAAGTAGTTGCCCTGGCCGACAGCGGCCTAGGCAACGGCCAGATGGACGATCCTCATCCCGACCTGCGGAGCCAGCCGGGACAGATGCCTAAAGTAATCATGCTCAGCTCCTGGGCGGGCAGGGAAAAACCCGACGACCCCAACGGTCACGGTACCCATATGGCTGCGACCATTGCAGGCACAGGCGCTGCTTCAAACGGAAAATTCGCAGGCCTAGCTCCCGGCGCAAGCATTTACTTTCAGGCCATATTAAATTCTGAAGGAAAACCGTCACCGCCGGCGGACATTGCCCGCCTTTTTCAGCCGGCCTATGCCGCTGCCGCCCGCATTCACGTAAACGGCTGGGGAGGAAAGGATAATGCTTATTTACCCGGCACAGCTCAAATAGATGCATTTATCCGCCAGCACCCGGACTTCCTGGTTATATTCGGGGCAGGCAACGGCGGACCCCAACAGGATACTCTTACTCCTGAAGCAAACAGTAAAAATGCACTGGTAGTAGGCGCCAGTGAAGGAGTACGGCCGGCTTTTGGCCCCAACGAAGACAATGCAACACAAACAGCCCGTTTTTCCAGCCGTGGCACTACTCCCGACGGGCGCACAAAGCCCGACCTGGTTGCCCCGGGCTCAGGAATTATTTCTGCCGCCTCCCCTTTAATTAAAAGCAACTTTGCGGCCAATCCGCTGTATACGCGGATGCAAGGCACCAGCATGGCCGCTGCGGTAACCGGCGGGGCAGCCGCCCTGCTCCGTGAATATTTCCAGAAAGAAGAAAATCTGAACTATCCTTCCTCGGCCCTGCTTAAAGCAGCCCTGGTCAACGGCGCCCAGCCTATACCCGGCGACGGAGCTGGTTATGGGCGCCTGGATCTGGCTGGAACCGTGCTGGCGTTAAAAGAAAAGTCATTTTTATATCAAGATAAGCAAGACCCCCTATTTGAGGGTGAAAACCGTTCTTACACCTTTAGCCTTACAGACCAGAAAGAGCCGCTGGTAGCCACACTGGCCTGGATCGATCCTCCGGCCGTCCCCGGAGGCGCTAAAACCCTGGTTAATGACCTGGATCTGATAGTTACCGCTCCCGGCGGCAGGACATATCTGGGCAACGACAATTACTTAAAAGGAAACAAAGACGACCAAAACAACATCGAACGAGTGGTAATCCCTGCTCCCCAGCCCGGCACATACACCGTGGAAGTAAAAGCAGATAAACTCGCCCGGGGGTTAAAACCCGGCGCCTCACCAGCCCAGGATTTCGCTCTGGTTTTCGGCCAACCGCCAGCCCGGGAAGTTGTTTCCCGGGTGGATGAAAACTCAAGACTCATTAAATTTGCCAGCGGAAGACAAATATCTATGCCGGCGACAGGCAAAAATGTCCTGGGCCGTTACCTGACTCCCTGGGAATTAAAACATGTCTTTCCAGGTGAGAATGCTTACCTGCCTGTTCAAAAAACACACATTTACCTTAACGGGGACATCTGGCACAGCCAGTCAACGGAAATTCTGCCATTGTCCAGCGGCGCTCTTTTATTGGAAGCGGATCCTGCAAAGCGGGAAGGAGGGTTTTACCTGAACCCCCGTTTATACATCCTGGCCAACGGCCGGCCAATTGATGATCTCCAATCTCTTCCCGGCGGAATCCAGGCCTTTGGTTTGGTCAACCCCTCCTCACAAACCATCTGGTGGTTAAAAACCGATTATGTTATCGAAAAAGGTGTCCTGCGCGAAATAGACATAAAAAACCGCCGGGTCCTCCTTTTCGGCCGGCAAGAATCATACCCCCTGGTTGAAAAGGTGGCCTTTTCCTTTAACGATTCAATAGTCAACAGCAGCCGTGAAGATCTGCCCTTCGGCGCCCCTGCTTTGGGAACACTGGAACAACTGGCGCCGGGCATGTCCATCCGCCTGGTCAGTTCGCCGTTGGACGGCAAAGTACAATATATAGCAATCGGCCGATCCCTGGCAACCGGGGAATTGAGCGCTGTAGACGCAAACAGGGAACAACTTGTTTTAAAAGGAGGGAAAAGCTACCAGGTAATCACCAACTCACCCGCTACCATCGACGGCAGTCCGGTACAGTTAAATGAATTAAAACCCGGCCAGCATGTCATCCTTATCCTTGCGGGTGAAACAGTGATCAGTATTATCGCTAACTCAACAGTTAACTACGGCCAGGTAGTTTACTTCAGTAAAACAGAAAACAAACTTTACTTTTTGGATTACCGTAACCACTTGCGTACGCTGGAAATTACACCACAGGTACAATTCTTTCGCTGGCAACAAGCGAGTGATCCGGACTCCCTAATGCCGGGAGAATATGTACGCCTGGCACTGGCGCCCGGCAGCAAAGATGTTTGCCGCCTCGATGCCGCCGACGCTTTAGAGGAACAAAAAGGTACCTTTTCTTCTTTTGACCGGGACAGGGGCCGGGTATTTTTTCTCCCGGCGGGAGAGGGCCTGGTTTCTTCACGTACAATGATCGTAAAGAACGGTTATCCGGTAAAGATAGAAGATATTTTACCAGGTGAAGAGGTTTCCTTTACACTCTTAAAAGTACCAGCAAGCGATGAAAACATCCTGGCTGCCGTTAAGGCCGGCACGAAAAAGGAAGTAACAACCCCACGTATAGAGGTTGCCTGCAGGTCCGGGAGTGAAAATATCTTCTTAAGCGGCATTACAAACGGCGATTACGTTTATGTTTACCCCGAGCAGGGACCATCAATAGAAATCAAGCCGGAAACAGGAGGCCGTTTCGCCCTTTCCTTAAAACGCCCGGAAGGGAAAATCTTGCAACTGGTAACAGTAAATCGCCGGACTGGAGGAGTAGCAGGAATGTACGTAACAATTCCAGAGCCGGCCAGCTTCGGCGACATCGCCGGCCACCCGGTACAAAAGGAAGTTGAAACACTGGCCAGGGAAGGGCTACTCAGCGGTTATCCGGACGGGAGTTTCCGGCCGGATCAACCGGTAACCAGGGCTGAATTTTCGGCCATGATCACCAGGGTAATCAAGCTCACTAACAGCAAAGAAAATGAAAGGCCGGTTTTTGCCGACCAATTGCCATCTTGGGCCCAACATGTAATTAACCTGGCTTTCCTTTACGGCATCATCAGCGGTTACCCGGACGGCAGCTTTTATGCAAATCAACCCGTTACATGGCCAGATGCAGTTTCCATCCTGACACGGGTGCTGGAAAAAAATAAAAACCGCCTTTCTGATCCGGAAACTGCCGGCATATCTTCTCTTGCCGCCAGGATCATGCAAACGGTATCTCGAAGCAACTCGACTTCCCGGAATTATTCAGGCTTCAGCTCTTCTCTCTCCAGAGCTGAAGCGATATTAATCATGCGCCAGTTACAAGAAATCATTCCTGACAGCTAACAACTGAAAGCTAAGCTGCCCCTTTACCCTTATTCTGAAGGACTCCTGTATTTTTTTTTAACTTTCTAGCCAGACAATGAACACCAGTTGCTCCCGTGCTTCTTTATCCATTGCCGTTAACTCCGCCCCTACCCTCTTGATCTCAGTGTCCAACTGTTTTGCCTGTTGCCCATCGGCAATTTTTCTTTCTGCCAGCAGGCCGTGATAACGGTCGAGTTTTTCAGTAAATTCGCCGGAAATATCACGCACATTTCTATCCCTGCTAACGACCTGACCCAACCCGACAATAATACCCGCAAATTGATCAGCCACCGGCTGCGGTACTTCAAAACGGAAAATATTTACCATCCGGCCATTATCCAGTTGAATCTCATGCCCTACCGAATAAGATATGCCTTTCACCTTTGCGCCGGTCATTAATTGCCCGGTCGCAGCATCCAGATCCATTACATTTACCTTCCACAACAGGCTCTCAATCGTCCTGGACTGGTTAAGGAAAATCTTGGGCTCAGCGGTTGCAGTAACCCTCTGCGGAGTAGTGTTACTACCCGGCTTCTGTGCAGATTGCTGCAGTGGGCCGGGTATATTTTGGGAAACTGAACTGCTTCCCTGCCGGCGATTGCCTCCGTTCTCACCAGGTCCGGAATTTTCCGGGGACTTTTGCATCTCAACAGGCGGTTGAACAGGGGGAATAACCGAACCTGAACCACTTTGATTGCTGGCGATCCGGTTTGCCGGATCTTTCTCCGCCACCAGCGCAGGTGGTTTTAAAACACCCGGCGTCCCAACATATCTGGCCGCAATTCCAGCCGACCCTCCCAGTAGCAAGACAAAGGCCGCCGCAGTCGCCACACCCCTCTTCCAGCCGGTATCCAGTCCCTGGCGCCAGCGGCCGGCAACTTCCATCCCGGCCGCCTGACCAGTAGACACACCCGTCTGTCCATCAGTTAATTCAGCCTGCAGGCGGCTGATCACCTGTACTCTAAACCCTTCCGGTGGTGTTACCGGCTCGTTCATCTTCTGTAAAGCTGCACTGATCGCCTTCAATTGAAATGCTTCCCCGGCACAAAGATCACATTCTGCCAAATGTTCATTTAAGGCGCGGACATCTTTCTCCGGCAGTTCCTCATCCAGCCAAGGAAAGAAGAGTTGTTTTACCTTACGACAGTACATCCGCCCCACCTTCTCTTTGCCCTTTACTCCAGCGGGCCTTATTTCCTCCCTATCTTTCTTTTCCAGGAAGAATAACCCCTGCTTCTTGCGCCAACACTGTAACCTTTTGCTTTAATATCTGCCTGGCACGGTTTAAACGTGACTTAACCGTCCCTAGAGAACAGTTCAAAACATCCGCTACCTCTTCATAGGAGTAGCCTTCTATTTCCCTTAATACAAGCACCGCCCGGTATTCCCGGGAAAGCTCACCCATCGCCAGGCGCACCAGACCACCAAATTCCTTATTCTCCAGCATCTGCTCCGGGTCACCTTCCGTCGCTGCCAGTTCGCGATATACTTCATCCTCCCCGGTACGCACGGGCTCATCTAGAGAAACTATTACCTGCTTACTCTGCTTACGCCTCATATTCAACCACAAGTTAACAGTAATCCTGTGCAGCCAGGTTCCGAAGTCCGCTTCGTTCCGGAATCCTTTTAAGCCGCCAAAGGCTTTAATAAAAACCTCCTGCGCCAGATCCTGAGCATCATCATGATTTCCAGCCAGTTGATAGCTAAGCGAATACACACGATTTTGATAAAGATCTATCAACTCCTCAAAAGCAGCCAGGTCATTATTTAAGGATTTTTTAATCAGTTGCTTAACGGCATCCAAAGGAAAACACTCCTACTGGCGCCGGAAAACTTCCCTTTTAACATATTAGACACAAAAACAGCAGGAAAAGTTCCACTAAGATTCCGCTTATGAAGGGAAATATTCCGGCGCAATCAACCCGTATCCTATAATTCATTTCACCACAAAAAC
>DFZP01000069.1:12729-13557 GCA_002382125.1 Firmicutes bacterium UBA4053 | reverse complement strand
TTCTGCTTCTTTGTCTGATGAACCACTAACCTCTTTTTCCGTGCCACTACGATTTACTTCCTTCCTTTGCCTGGCTTTACCATCTTGTTCCGAAAGATCGTCTGCTTTTGCTTCTGGCGGTACTTCTTCCTCTTTGTAATCCAGGTTTTGAATTATTTCTGCTGCTAACTTGTGTTTTTCTTTTTCAGATTGTGTTTTATCGCCTGTTTTTTCCTCCGCGGGTGCGACTGGAACAGCTTCTTGAACAGTTTCCTGAGCCGGCGCAATCTCGGCGATAATTTCTCCCTCCAACTGCACTTCTACCCATGTTGTATACGATATTACAGTCTTTACAAGATCGCGTATTTTTAAGTTTGCCGGTTTGCCAGTTCTGACGTGCGCACGTAGCGGCCGGCTAAAGCGGGTAGATACTTCTAGAGCTCCCGGTAAGACTCTCGATATCCCGGATCCAATAACCGGTAATTTTTCGCAAAAGGTACGGGTGATTACCGTAGTATCGTATACAGGACCAAATTCATTCTCTCCTTTCCGGTAGCAAAGAATAAGGTCGTATTTACCGAAGGCCAGAATTGTTTTTTCCGAAAATAACTCGCCAATTAAAATTATGTTGGCAATCTTGCAGGCAACAGGGTGACTGGCCAGTGGGATGTTTAAAGAAGACCAGAAATCTTTTTTTGCGCTGGCAATAATTTGTTTTGACAAGATTATCTCCTCTTTTGGGTTAGAAAGGGAGGTTATTTTCCTCCCTTTCGCGTTGTCCGGCAGTAACTACTACCTCTAGTGCCTGGGCTTTCCTCAGCCGCATGGTTTAGGGCTGGCTTTAAAAGA
>DFZP01000069.1:0-12620 GCA_002382125.1 Firmicutes bacterium UBA4053 | reverse complement strand
TTAACTTCCTGGTCAGGAGATTTCTCTTCTACCGTTTCAAGCTGGCTTCCTTCATTATAAGGTGTTTCAAATTCCTCAAATTCCATATAAAAACCCCCTTGCTTTTCTATAAATACCTGATTGATGACTTTCTCCTGGTTATTATATGCAGCCCAGGATGGAGTGCTACAACAATGAATATGGAATACGCCAATATGCAAGGGGGTAGTTATATTTTTTAGGGTTCAACAAAAAGCTCTGCTATCAATACGTAGTTGCCTCGCGGGACAACGGCAACCCCTACTTTAGTGTAATCAGGGTCCAGCATGATTTCCCGGTGGCCTTTGGCGCTGTTTAAGAGTAGCATGTGCGCCTTGTATACATCTCCTGCCTTGCACAGGTTTTCACCGGCGCTCCGGAAGTTGATGCCAAATTTCCGGAGCATTTGCCCGGGGGAACCGTAGGTTGGGGAAGAATGGCCAAAATAATTATTTTCGATCATATCACGGGCCTTAAGCCGGGCCACCTCTACTATCCTCATATCAATTTCCACCGGCCGGATTCCTTCGCCGCTGCGGGCACTGTTAATCAATTCGTACAAGCCGGCTTCGGAAGCGCTCAAC
Source organism: Firmicutes bacterium UBA4053 (assembly GCA_002382125.1). GTDB lineage: Bacteria > Bacillota > Desulfotomaculia > Desulfotomaculales > Nap2-2B > UBA4053. The sequence goes on along the minus strand of DFZP01000069.1, from coordinate 12,018 downwards.
CCGGCAGGAGCCGGGGGTTGTGGTGGTACGGACTGATCTTCCGGTGTTTCCTGACATGGAGGCGGTGTTGGGTTAACTGCCGGCGGGGCCGGTGTGTTACCGTAATATATCGGCGTGGTTCTATGGTTGAGGATTGCGTTATAATAATCATTTGGAATTTTAACGCTTTGATTGGGTGAATAATTGTCCGGTACTGTTGGTTGGGCCGGCGGCGGCGCAGATGGCGCCCCGGGGGAAACCTGCGGGGATGGCTGTGTGTTTTGGGGCGATGCCAGCGGAATATACGCTTGCGTTTGTGACGGCAGGGGCTGATTGTAAAGAACTGCCCGGATGTAATCATCCATGGTAAAGCTACTGGAAGCGCTGGCGTTGGGAACCAAGAATCCTACTGAGAAGCAAAGGGAAAAAGCCGCAGTAGCAATTTTAAAAAAAATGCGCTTCATAAAAAACTATCATTCCTTTCGCTGTGCTCAAGGCACAAAAAGTGATGAAAAAATTTCTTTTAAAGCTAACCCCCCTTTAAAAAAAATTAACTTTTCTATAAATGCCATCGTAATTAATGCAAAAAGGTCAGTGTAGGCGGCTAATAGGAGTACTTCGGCAAACAACTTGCGCGGGGTCACCACTTCCCCACCCCCATGACTCCCAGCAATCATTGAAAATACATAGTATGGCTACCCTGCAGAAAAGCATAGAAGTGGTAAACACAAGCATTACCAGAAACTGCAACACTGCAATGAGCGAATAACCGCTGAACTTTTTGTGAGCATTCTCTGGTACAAAAACGCTGAAAGAAGCCATTAATTCTGGGTTGGATCTTGATATTTTCGGACAACTCTGCTATAGTGGAAGTCAAGCAAAACACTTTTCCTCTCTGTTTACAGTTTTTTTGCTTACTCTATTATACCAGAAAGATGTTGTTTTGCCTATTTTATAAAGGTATTCAGTTTATCATGGCGCACTAAAAAGATCAACTGCGAAAGTTGAGTTTTTAACAGGATATTGTAGTTTTGATTACAGAATTGTATGGTAATTATCTAATAAAATATTTAATAAAAAGCAACTGCTCAGCTTGCTTAATTACCCCATTGCGAATTAGTTGCAATAGAATTTGATAGGGAGGTTTATATATGACCGGCTCGAGAACGATTACCACGAACGGTATTGAAAAAACGGCCTGCGGTTTGTGTCACATGAGCTGTGGAATGGAGTTGCACATTAAGGACGGGCGTATCTCAAGCGTCAACGGCATACGTGAACACCCCTTGAATAAAGGCTTTCTATGTCCGAAGGGGCGGGCGGTGTTAGAGCATGTATATTCTCCGAAACGATTAAGTGTTCCATTACTAAAGGAAGGTTCGGGCTGGAAGGAGATTTCCTGGGAAGCAGCAATGAAGATTATAATTGCCAACCTGGAGGAAATACAGGGATCAGCCGGACCCAGAAGCCTGGGGATTGCCGTGGGCATGCCGGTTTTGCTCTCCGGCACTTCTACCGTAGGGTTGATCAGGCGGTTTGCTCATGTTTTTGGAACACCTAATTGTTTTTCCGTGGAAAGCATTTGCTATCGCTGCCGGATGCTTGCTTATATAGCAACCCTGGGGAGATTTTTTGTGGCTGATCCGGAAAACTCTGCCTGTATTGTAGTCTGGGGCTCTAATCCCGAGCAGTCTTCGCCGCCGGTAGGCACAAGGATCTTGCAGAGCAAGAGAAAAGGGGCCAGGCTGGTGGTTATTGATCCACGCCGCACTTCCATGGCTGCCCGGGCGGATTTTCACCTGCAGCCGCGGCCGGGAACCGATTGTGCGCTCATCCTGGCCATCTTGAACGTGATTATAACTGAACAGTTGTATGATCAGGATTTTGTAAGTAAATATACCATTGGATTTGATGAACTGGCCAATCATGTGAGAGAATATCCTCCGGAACGCGTCCAGGACATTACTTCTGTGCCGGCCGAAAAGATACGGGAAGTAGCAAGGCTTTTTGCCGTTACCAAACCGGCCTGTATTGTTCAGGGAACCAATGCCCTTGACCAGACGCCCAGCGGCTTTCACAACAGCCGGGGAATAGCGATTTTACAGGCTGTTACCGGCAACATTGACGTACCTGGCGGCTTTATTCAATCGCCGCGACTGCGGGTTAACGTGGTGGAGGCAGTTGAAAAGGTTGAGGAACCACCTATAGGTATCGATTCTTACCCGTTTTTTTACGGCATTTACGGACGGGAGTTTGGCGAAGGCCAGACTATGGTTCTTTTGGAATCCTTGCTTACCGGCCAGCCTTATTCAATAAACTCTATGATCATCAGCGGTTCCAATCCGGTGCTGACGTGGCCTGATTCTGCAAAAGTAAAAAAGGCGCTGAGCAGGTTAAGGTTTCTGGTGGTAATGGATCAGTTCATGACGGAAACTGCCCGCCTTGCCCACCTGGTACTGCCTGTAGGCACTTTCTTAGAAAGGCCCGAACTCTGCGATTACTACAGCCTTTGGGGGCTTCCCTATGTGATGGTACGCAAAAAGATCTTAGAGTACGGTCAGTGCCGCCCCGACCTGGATTTCTGGCTGGAACTGGCCCACCGCATGGGCTATCAGGAGCAGTTTCCCTGGCAGTCAATAGAGGAGGTTATTGACTATACCCTAAAGCCTTCCGGATTCACCTATAAATACTTTGCCGAAGAACATCCCAACGGTATTTATTACGGTGAACAAAAGTATAGAAAATATGAAAAGCAGGAATTTAAGACTCCCAGCGGGAAGATCGAGCTCTATTCGCGTTACATGGCAGAGATGGGCTATGCTCCTTTGCCCACCTGCCAGGAACCGGCAGAAAGCGAGGCAAGCACGTCCGGACTGGCAGAAAAATACCCCCTCACCCTGACTACCGGCGCAAGACAGGTATGTTATATCCATTCCCAGCTTCGTGATCTTGCTTCCTTGAACCGTAAAATGCCCGAGCCCTTAGCGGAGATTAACCCGGTTACTGCCCGGCAGTATAAAGTAAATGATGGCAATATGGTAGTAATAGAAAGCCCGGGAGGAGAAATTGAAATCAAAGTAAAGGTTACTGAAGATATTATGCCCGGTGTTGTCAACATTCCTCACGGCTGGGTCCAGGCCAACGTCAACCTGTTGACAGACAGCACCCCGGCCGATCCCATTACCGGCTACCCTGCCTTAAAAGGATTGCTTTGCGGAATCAGGGTTAAGAAGAATTAGCATTTACATTATCTGAAAAAAGAGTAGCTAATGAAGGAGATAGAAAAGGGGAGCCGGTATGCAGGCAGGTGATACCATAGAAGTGTTGTGATACATTTTATTGAACAACCGCCGATAGTTTGTGTAGTAGGTGCGTCATAATTATGTTGCTGCTTCAACTTCTCCCAGAGTGACTTTGTAGCCAACTTCTTACAGTTTGTGCCTATTTTTATTCATTATGGGGAGGACGTTAGTCCTCAGGGGTAACTCCCTTTTTAAATCCCCAACATTGATATTTTCCGGTACAGGGTGGTCCGGCTAAGCCCGAGTTTACGTGCTGCCTTGGCTTTATCGTTGTTTTCTTCCGTAAGGGTGCGAGTAATTATTTTTTTCTCTGCTTCTTCCAGGGTTTCTCGAAGTGACTCCTTTATTTCAATGGCCACTGTGGGGAAGGAAGATGGTAAGATTAATGTTTCTTCTATGCAATCGTGAATAAGTTCAGTTAAATAATGGGGGTTGTCAAGCATAGAGCGATCTAGCAAGATCAAAAAGCGTTGAACTATGCTCATGAGTTCTCTCACATTTCCTGGAAACTCATAAAGCAATAAAGGCTTGGTTATCGTTGAAAGGAAAGGCTCTAGATTTTTTAACAACCCCGGCTCAAAACGTTTTACAAAATGATGAAACAACTCAGCTATGTCCTCTTGTCGTTGCCGCAAGGGTGGTATTTTAAGAATAAGAACATTCAATCGGAAGTATAAGTCCGAACGGAATTTTCCTTGGAAAACTGCCGCGCCAAGACTCTCATTGGTTGCCGCAATAATTCTTACATTAACCGGGATAACTTTATCGCTACCAACTCTCATAATTTCCTGTTCCTGGATGACGCGCAGCAGCTTTGATTGAAAGTTTGGCGATATTGAGCTAATTTCATCAAGAAAAATACTCCCGTTGTGCGCTACCTCAAAAAGCCCTTTTTTTCCTTGCCTGAGGGCGCCGGTAAATGCACCCTTATCATATCCAAAAAGCTCACTTTCTAATAAATTTTCGGGTAATGCTGAACAGTTAATGACCACAAAGGGGCTAAGACGGCGTTTACTGTGGTTGTGAATACTTTGAGTAAATATTTCTTTTCCGCTACCCGTTTCTCCTTCGATAAGAACGGTAAAGTCGCTCTCAGCATATTTTCGTGCCGTGGCAATAGTCTTGCCTATGGCTTTACTTTTACCGACAATCTGGTCGAAAGTGAACCTGGCCTCCATCCCTTTGGAATAGGTTTTCAGTCTAATGATGTTCTCCAGTTCCTGGATCCGGGTAATATCCTGAAAAGTGGTCACTGTACCTATTAACTGATTTTTGAGCCTAACGGGAACATGATTGGCTACTACTGTTGCATTTCCGACATGTTCAATCATCCCATATCCTGGTTGATAGATCTGCGTTCCTTGAGTACACTTTATAATCTGTGATAAATGAGTATTTAAAATATTTTCTCGCCCAAGATTCAAAATTTTTTCTACTGAGGAGTTACAGAAGGTGATAATCCCCCGGTAGTCGGCTGTAATAATCCCTTCATGAGCGGAGTCCAGTATGGCTTTGAATCTTTTTGCTTCTTCTTCCTGCTGGTATTTACTTCTCACGGCTTCAATAGCCCGGCAAATGGTATTTTGAAAGCTCTCTTCCAGGCTGTAAATATTGATGCCTTTCATACCGTATTTCTGAGCAAATAAACAAACTGGAAGTGTCCCAATGACTACTGTAACTTCTTCCTTTTTGAGCTGGGTAAATTTTTGTTCTAATTCATTGGTACTGGCATAATTAACATATTTTAAAGTAACTTTGGCCAACTCCTCTAGCACTTCAAGATCGCTTAATTCAACATCTTCAGGAAGTGCTGGGGTTACTAAAACCATCTTTCGTCCAAAAGGTAACCCATTTTTAACTGCGTTAACCAGGTCTTTATATGTAATCCAGGAATTTATCACAGGGATATCCAACATTTTCTTGAGCAACCCAAAATTGTGTTGGCCAGTAACGATAACATCTACACCATTTTGCTGAAGCTCTAAAGCAACAGGAACTGCTTCCTTGCCATAAGCAATGTGGGTTGTAATTTCCATTCCTTCAAAATATGGCACTGTCTGTTGAATCGTGGTGACAAGGTTCCTGTTGTTAATAAAATATGACACCATATTCTGAAGTACGGTAATAACATTCTTTTCTCCCAGGATAGCAAGGTGCATAAGCATCACTCAATTACCTTCCCCAGTTCAACTCTTAGGTTTTTTTATTTATATGGAATATTCTCTGCCTGGGGGCAGATACCCTCCTGTGCTACGAGCATTTTTTAAAATTTGAACACCAGATATACGGCAACCCGGGTTAAATGCAAAGACACGCTTTTTATTGACTTGTTCAAGCATTGGTACAAATTTCCCACAGATGCAACAGGAAAAGAAGGATTTAGCGAGTAGAAGAAGCCGAAAACCTGTTTATCTGAAGCTGGTATGGAAATTGCAAAGTGTTTATATAAACTGAAAAGGGGGTAGCATCTGAAGCAAGGTAAACTTTTAATTTACAGATTAGGAGGGAAATAAAATGGAGCAAGAACTAAAAAAGGGTAGCACAACCTGCTGGTGGTGTCACAACAAATGTTACGTTCAACTCACTGTTAGAAACGGGCGGCTGGAGAAAATGGAAGAAGACCCTAACCATCCGGATGCTGAGTTGCTCCGGCGTGCTGTCACGGCCTGCCCGAGGGCTACCCATGCGCCGGAGATCGTCCATCACCCGGACCGGCTTAACTTTCCCTTGAAGAGGGTAGGCAAAAAAGGGGAAGGGAAATGGCAGCAGATTTCCTGGGATCAGGCGCTGGACGAAATAGCCGCCAGGCTGGCGGAGATTAAAGAACGGTATGGGGCTGAAGCACTGGCTGGTACGGGTGGCACAGGCAGAACTAATTACGAATATATGGATCGCTTCTTTAATCTTTTTGGTAGCTCAAACATAATGGGGCAAACAAAAGTCTGCTTTGGCCCCCAGCGGGTGATGGGATACACAGTGGTTGGATGGCCTGTGGGAAGAACCAGAGTACTTGCCAAAACCAAGTGCGTTCTGATTGCGGGTTCTAATCCGCAGCAGGCATTTCATCGCCGGTGGTTTTCGTTCCGTGACTCTCAGAAGGCGGGCGCCAAAATCATCGTGATTGATCCCAGAAAAACAGTGCCGGCAAAAGAGGCTGATCTATGGTTGCAACTGAGGCCAGGTACGGATTGTGTCTTATATCTGGCCATGATCAACGTCATTATTGAAGAAAATCTTTATGACAAAGAGTTTGTTGAGAAATGGTGTTACGGCTTTAATATCCTTAGAGAATATGTAAAAGAATTCCCACCCGAAAAAATGGCAGACATTACCTGGGTGCCTGCTGAAAAGATCAGAGAAGCAGCACGGACGTATGCAACCAACAAACCAGCAACCATCATGAATGGAATGGGAGTAGAGCATTTGCACAATTGCATAGAGGCTCTCCATTGTTTAATGATTTTACCTGCCATAACAGGAAATTTAGGTATAAGCGGTGGACAGGAAATTTCAGGACATCATGACCAGTATATACCAGATTACGATATTTGCCTGAATCACATGCTCGCTGACGAGCAAAAGGCAAAGGAAATAGGATCAGAGCGATTCAAGCTGATGAGCTTCCGTGGGTATGATCTCTTGATGAAGCATGCCAAAAAGCGGTTGATGAGATATGGACTTTCTACTGCCCATGAGCCCTCTGTTTACAGGGCAATGATAACGGGAAAGCCTTATCCTGTTAAAGCGCTGATCACAATGGCAAGCAATCCCATGGTAACCCAGGCCAACATCAGGCTGGTCTACGAGGCTTTAAAGAGCGTGGATATCTATGTGGTTCACGACTTCTGGATGACTCCCAGCGCTGAACTGGCTGATTATGTACTTCCTGCAGCAATGTGGCTGGAGAGGCCGAATGTGTATAATTTTTATGATACTGCTCCTTTCCTGGAAGTCGGTGAGGCTTTGCTCCCGGCCAGGATAGAAGGACAGTTCGAGCGAAGAAACGATTATGAATTCTGGTGCGGCTTAGGAAGGAGGCTGGGGCAAGAAGAATACTGGCCATGGGGCACATTGGAGGAAGCCTTTGACTACCGCCTTAGTCCTTTAGGAAAGACCATGCAGCAAGTAATTGAGGAAGGAGGGGTTACCGGGTACGCTGTAAAAGAAAAGATATATGAAGAAATGGGCTTCGGCACACCTACAGGCAAAGTAGAGCTTTATTCGACTGTACTGGAAAGGCTTGGCTACAATCCTTTACCTCGATACTACGAGCCTCCCGAGAGCCCCGTCAGCAACCCGGAACTGGCCAAAGAATACCCCTTGATCTTGATCACGGGAGGCAGGCATCTTCCTTACTTCCACTCCGAGCACAGGCAGGTGGATTCTTTACGTAAACAACACCCGCACCCGATAACGCAGATTAATCCTGAAACGGCCGGCAAACTGGGTATTGGAGATGGCGACTGGGTATGGATTGAAACGCTAAGAGGAAGGGTACGTCAGAAGTGCCGCCTGGATAAAGGCATCGACCCCAGGGTGGTTCACGCCCAGCACGGCTGGTGGTTCCCCGAGTTGCCCGGAGAGGAGCCCTGGCTGCACGGCGTATGGGAATCAAACATCAACGTGGTGACTGACGACGAACCCGACCACTGCAACCCCATTAATGGAGGATGGCCATTGAGAACGGGCTTGTGCAGGGTATATAAAGCTAAAAGTTATGGGATGTAGCCATAAACACAAACCTGCCTTTATAAATGTTAGATGTGGAAAATATGTACCCCCTCGGCAAAAGAGGGGGTACTACATAAATGTCCCCAAAAGCTTCAGATCATTTCCCTCATCTTTTCACGGGCACTTCCCGGTCTTTCAAAGAGTTCACATGCTTCGTCCTTTAGATCTATTGGCCTAGTCTGGATAGCAATTGAGGTTTTTTGTGTTTCGTCCAGTTTTTCTCGTTTAACAGTACAGATGCCTTTTCTGGGGTCGATGCAATCAACCTGCGACCATTTGCACTCCTTGCATTTTGGCATGGCAGATTCCTCGATATATTTTCGACTTGCCACCTGAATCAAGGTGGGATATAATACATAATACAAGGCTTGACGAAGAATTTCAGATTTCGTGGTTCCTTGAGGTTTGGCTAACTTAAAAAAGCATCTTTGATTGGGGGAAAGCCTTTCTATGGAAAGCAAGGGCGCTCATTTGTGTTTTGAGCTGCCGGAGGAGTTGCTGGGTTATGGCAGGGCCCGTAGTTATCCAAGGAACAGCGTTATTTTCTGGCAGGATGAGCCTGCGGAAGAAGTTTTTTATCTGAAAGAGGGAGAAGTGCGTCTTGCCTTTTACGGCACGGATTGAGAAAGAAAGGTTGCCTTTTATGCCGGGAAAGGGTACATTTTTGGTGGTGAGATTCCAATTATTTTAAATAAGACAACCTATGGTATCAATGCAGAAACCATGACCGACTGTTCAGTCGTTGCTTTTTCAAAAGATGTCTTTCTTAACTGCTTAATGAAAAACCCGCACTTTTCTAACCTGTGCCTGTATTGGACAACCAGGAAGCTTTGGGTTTTAGGGAAACAGGTTATTTCTCTTTCTTTTTTAAACTCAGACAAACGAATAGCCCACACTTTACTTTGGCTGACAGAGCAGTATGCTTTGGAAGGGGTTAATGTAGAGTATACCTTTCGAATGACCCAGGAGGAACTGGCGGAAGTGGCCAGCGTGCATCGTGTTACGGTGGCAAATGCTCTTAAAAGTTTTAATAGAGCCAGAATAATTGATAGGAAATACGGGACGATTTCCATTTCACCCGAAGGAAGGAGAAAATTAAAGTATTGGATTAGCAGCTTAAAATAGAGTCAAGAAAAAACCCACTTTTCCTGCAGGGGAAGTGGGAAGTGCAAGGAACAGATGCGAGTTTTTCAAAAGAAGAACTTTTTCATAAGTGTATCATCAGTCTAGCAGCTTTTTTGCCCCCAGGCTTTCTAAAAATGCATCAACACGGTTCATTGCATCGGCAGCATCAAATTCTCTTTCGTCTCCCATGTTGCCCTCGTAGACCACCACAGGAATGCCTTCTTTTAGCAAAGCCAGCCTGTTTTCAGCATTACCCAGACTGGTGCCTTCGCACCCGCGGTTAAAGTGCATGATTGCTCCGTCGCAGCGCCAGTCTTTAACCATGCTGAGCATACAGGCGCTCTTTGGCCAGGCCAGGGTAAAGTTGTCGTGAATGGGTCTTCTTGTCGTATATATTTCAACCATGGTTTTAACCGCTTCTTCCCTGGTTTTCAGTTCTTTTCCTTCTTCTCTTAAGCTCGGCGGGGCAACGAGATGGCCATCTATCACATCCCATGCGGACATCAAGCAGAATGTATAAAAAGAACCGACCGAAACTCCTCCGTAAGATTTCAGGTAACGAAAGATCTTGAGAAACGACCACGGCGGCTGGCTGTCCGAAATAAAGCGAAACCGTTCCGTGGGCACAGCGGCAATCTGGTTTTCTACTCTGTATTTTACCTCATCCAGCAACTCCCGGTAGAATTCGGTGACGGCTTCTGAGGTCCTGTCCAAGGCATTCAACACGTACAGGGAATACATTGTTTTCTCTTCTAAAGGGGCGGGGATGTTTTTATTAAGCTCACAAATTTTCGACCACAAAGACATATTCTCGCTGTCCGTATACACAGCTTTAATGAACTTCTCGTCATCAAACTTTCTGCTGGTGACTTCTTCCATCCATTCAATTGCGTCAAAGCACTGGTTTTCCAAGTATTCCTGCCTGTGGGGAGCCATTTCTTCCTGTATTCCGCAGGCCATATCAATGCTGAAGTAAGGAATTCCCTTGTATTCGCTTACCAGTTGGTACCATTTCCCATGCATACAACAAAAATGGCCTTGCAGGGCAAAATCCGACCTGGGAAATTCTCCGCCCCACAGCCCACTTGTTTAGGAACATGGCACCCCAGTAGCTGCGCATATAAGCGCACAAATCACGGGCAAAGCCTTTTGCTTCAGCAGCTTCCTGACATTCTCTGGAAAAATCAGGGTTGGCGCCTATGCTGGCCCCGTAAGGCTCGCCGGTAAGTGAATGAACGTCGTCGCCCAGGCCGCGAGGAAGAGGTTGAAAGTTGTGTGCTCCTGTGATCCACCGAAGGCCTCCTTTTTCTTTTGTCTCTACGTAATTCCTGTAATACTGCATGCGCAGTTCTTTAGCTTTTTCCCAGGAACGCAACGGCTCGGATTTATACCTTGCTGTACCCAATTTTAGCATCCCCCTTGTGAATAATATGGTGTCAAAGACCACAGTGCCCTTTTCTCTTTACTCTAGCAAAGCAACCCAAACAATGTTGTAGTCAGCACTACAAAGACGGCTAAAATTTTCGTGTAGGAACAAGGCGCTATATAGGGCGAAAAACGAAAGAAGAGCGAATCGGTAAAGCTGCAGTGTAATTTTATCAGGCATATTTCGTTTTAACCCGGCATATATTGAATGTACAAGATGTACAAAATGTGATATGCTAAAAATGTAAGGAGAGGTGAGTATGCTGGTCGAAGTCCAGTTTTCAGCAGCACGTAATTCTCTCAAAGAGGTTTTTGACACTGTGTGGTACCGCTCCCTTCCCGCTATAGTGAAACGCCGGCGGATAGAGGAAATACTACTGATACGCCGGGACTTACAACAGGACATTTTACGGGTGTATAAATTTAAGCCAGAGGTGTTGCCGGAGGATGATGGTTCGGTTACACTGGCTTTAGACGAATTAGACCTGGCTGTTAACGCGCCGACGATCGAAGAAGCGGTTGAGGATCTAGTTCGAGAAATAAAGTTTTACGCGGAAGAGTACCGGGAGCGACCGCAGTTGTTTTTGAACACGCCGAACCGCAAGGAGCACTTTCCTTACATTTTGCGGGCATGGTTGTGCGAAAGTGATCAGGAAATCAAATCCCTTTTGGAGATGTAGGGTAAGATGCCACCAACGTTCGGCGAGCTTAAAAGATACTGCGAAAAGAACGGCTGGTATATAACAAGGAATACTGACCATTGGTATTACGAGAAAGTCCTGCCGACTGGCAAAATCCTCCGCACTAGAGTGAGTCATGCCACCAGCAAAGAAATCCCAGGCCATTTATGGAGGAAAATCTTGAAGCGTCAGTTATGTATAACAGAAGAAGAGTTCTGGGAAGCTCTGTAGGATAAACAGCCTGGACCCACCGGGCTTCTTTATTTTACCTGAATACGTGATAAAACTTCCAGGGCCTCTTCAAGAAAATTTAGATACAGTCAGGAAGCGAATTAATAAACAGTAGTGGCTTTTTTCAACCACATATGATAAAATAAGCATATGAGAGAAGGAAATTACACAAAGGATCAAAAACTCAAAGTGAGGTTGTTAAAGCCAGCCGAAGGAGATAAATGGGACCAGTTGATGAACGAACACCATTATCTTGGATTTAAGCGATTATCCGGAGAAGTACTAAAATACGTCGTAGAGATGGATGGAGAATGGGTAGCACTTTTAGGATGGGGAAGTGCAGCATTTAAATGTACAGCCCGTGACAAATGGATAGGATGGCGAAGTGACCAGCAGTGGAAAAGGCTAAAATACATAGCCAATAACCAGAGGTTTCTCATTCTCCCATGGATAAGGATAACGAACCTGGCATCCAGGATACTGGCTCTTAATCTGAAAAGGATAAGTGAAGACTGGGAAAATAGACACGGACATCCTCTACTAAT
>DFZP01000106.1:0-11021 GCA_002382125.1 Firmicutes bacterium UBA4053 | reverse complement strand
GCTACGTCGTACGATTCAATCAATATTCTTAAAAACTCTGTTATTAAGCGATTTTTTGGTAAAAGTTGAATATGACACCTCCAAATCCACTTTTGTTTTTGGCGGATTCCGGGTTCTAAGAACTTGATCAACCCTGCCGGTTGAGGATCGTGAATCAGTATAATGTCGGCATTTTTGTTAATTAGATTAAGGTTTTCTTCGTTTATGTCCCAGTAGGTTTTTGTTCCTATAAGATCGGGTATATTCATGTTTCCCTGCAGGAAGTTGTGGATGGTTTTGGTGTAGGTGAAAAACTCCATGTTTCCTGTTATGACATCCCAGTGCACATCTAGACCCATCGTTCTTTCCAGGGGGATTACAGACTGGAGCATTTCTGCAACCCCGCCGCCTAAACGGGCAGAGTTGATTTGTTGTACCTTGAGCCCTTTTAATTCTTCTCCCAGCTTCAGTAACTCCTCTATTTTCTGAGTGCCGATAAGCGGTGCATATTCCGAAAGGATTTTGGCTGGAATAATATCCTTTACGCCTTCTGTTAAGCATTCGTTAAAATCCTGAATATTGCTGTTTTTGGTATTCAATGTTAATTACCTCGCTTTCTGACTTGAGGTATTTTTAGTTAATAAATATATTACTACCAAGGAAGTTATGTTCCTTTTATTTTAATCAGTGTAATTGTTGTTGCCGGGATGGAAAATAAAAGAGATGCTGTCAAGTAAAATTGGAATGGTAATTATTGCTAATAGTGGTATTTATAATTCCAGGTTTTTAGTTTTGGCAAATATTTTTAAGCACCTGTATTTTCAAAAAGGATTTTATCCAACTCCTCCTCGCTAAAAATGCCCTCGTCAAGAATAATTTCCCTGGGGGTTTTTTCTTGTTGCTTGGCTTTTATAGCTATTTCAGTCGCCTCGGCATAACCGATACGGGTTACGAGGGCAGTGAGGCCCCAGTTTTTCCATGCCAGTTCGATATGCTCCCGGCAGACTTTTTCGTTGGCCTGAATTCCGCTGACGCATTTTTTTGCAAATATATGATCGGCTCTTTGAAGTATTGAAATTGATTCAAACAGACAGTAAGAGAGCAGGGGAAGGAAGGCATTCAGCTCTAAGCGGCCGCGCCGGATAACTTCGCAGACCACATAGTCATTGGCGATTACTTTCATGGCTACCTGCTCCATCATTTCCGCGATCACCGGGTTAACCTTACCGGGCATAACCGATGAACCTGCTTGCACCTCCGGCAGCTTGATCTCCGCAATTCCTGTCCGGGGCCCGGCATGGAGCATCATGAGGTCACTGGTTATTTTGGAGAGATTTGCGGCATGAATCTTCAACATTCCGGATACAAAAGCAAAAGCATCAAGATTTTGGGTTGCGTCGATCAGGTTATCTGCCTGAACGAGTTCAAGCCCGGTGTTTGAGTTGATTCTTCTGATGACCAGTCGACCAAATCCACTAGGAGCGGCGATACCGGTGCCGATAGCCGTACCTCCCAGGTTTACGCGGCTGAGGACCTTTTCACATTCGAGGAATCTGGCTTTGTCCCGCCGGATTACCTCGGCGTAAGCGGTAAACGCGGAGCCCAACGTCAGCGGAACGGCATCCTGGTGCTGGGTTCTGCCCATCTTCAAAATATCGGCAAACAACCGGCCTTTTTTCTCCAGTTCTTCCTGCAGTTCACTTACGGCAATGGGAAGATTGCGAAAGAGAACGATCATGGCTGTTCTGATGGCAGTGGGGATGGCATCGTTGGTTGACTGGTGAAGGTTTACGAGGTCATTGGGATGGACGAGGTTATAATCACCCTTTTCCCCGCCCAAAATCTCTATTGCACGATTAGCGATAACTTCATTTGCATTCATGTTAGTTGATGTTCCGGCNNTCCATATTAATCTGAGCGCAGGCCTTTTTTATTTGGGCAATAGCGCGTATGAACTCTGGGTGAAGCCTGTACCCCGACACAGCAAAGTTTTCCTGAGCGCGCAAAGTATGAATTCCCCAATATGTATCTTTAGGCAATTCCCTTTCTCCGATTAGATCATGTTCTGTTCTTGTTAAACTTTCTTTTTCCTGGAAGTTCGTTTTTTATCATCCTTCCAATTTTAATAGATCAATAAAATACTATAAGATTCCTCCTGAAATGTCAATAATAATTGTAGTTGCAATATAGTTTGTCATGTCAATTTAAGCTTTTAACCTTGACTGGAGATTATCGTTATGTTATCCTATTTAATGAATATGTAATTATTTATTTTCTTGTTTAATTAAAAATAAGTACATCATTTGAAAATCAGCATAAAGACTGGAGGGAATATTGTTTTGGCGGCTAAACCATTAAGTGGTGTGCGTGTGCTTGATTTGACCCGTATCCTGGCCGGACCCTTTTGTACAGCAATTCTTGCCAACCTGGGGGCAGAGGTTATAAAAATCGAAGAACCAGTCAAGGGCGATGATAGTCGTGAGTTTACCCCGCATATAAACGGCGAGAGCGCTTATTTTATGAGCTATAACAACCAGAAGAAAAGCATCACCCTGGACCTGAAAAAGAAACAGGGTAGGGAAATCTTCCTCGAAATGGTTAAATTTAGTGATGTAGTAGTTGAAAATTTTCGCAACGGGGTCATGAAAAAACTTGATATCGATTATACTTCCCTATCGAAAATCAAACCCGATCTCATTTATGCTTCTCTTTCCGGATTTGGCCCCTCAGGTCCTTATAAAAACAGACCGGCATATGATGTCATCGTCCAGGGAATGGGCGGAGCGATGAGTTTAACAGGTAGTCCTGATGGCGAACCTACTCGCATAGGGTTGTCTATCGCAGATCTTACTGGAGGTGTTTATACTGCAATTGGTATAATATCAGCGCTTTACGCTCGTGAAAAAGGTATGGGAGGACAAAAAATCGACTTGGCCATACTGGATTGCTTGGTTGCAATAATGGGAAACCACGTTGCTCAATATACTACCACCGGTAAAGTTCCCTTGCGGGTAGGCAACAGGCACCGTTCGATAGCTCCTTTTTCCTCTTATCGTACTTTAGATTCTATCATTACCGTGGCTGCCGGCAACAACAGAATGTGGGCCAAGTTGTGCCATTGCCTGGGAATAGATGAACTGATCGACGCCCCGCGTTTTGCTACCAATGCGCTACGTGTCGAAAACGTAAAAGAACTGGAGGAAATACTGCAAAAAATATTTTCCACAAAGACTTCCGCCAGTTGGCTAGAATTGCTTAACGCTAACGGGGTGCCTTGCGGTCCCATCAATACGGTTGCAGAAGTGGTCCATGATCCCCATATCTTAGCGCAGGAAATGATTGTGGAAGTTGATCACCCGGTAATAGGACTTTTCAAAACAGTGGGTTTTCCGATCAAGTTTTCCAGAACACCTTGCCGTGTGGAAGAACCCGCTCCTGTTTTAGGCCAGCATACCGAGGAAATTTTAACCCAAATGCTTGGTTTAACACCAGTTGAGATCGAGATCTTAAGAGAGAAACGAGTAATTTCAAAGGCTTTTTCACCTTAAATGGTTTTTCCTTTTTGGTTACTTTTTGTTCATACCGGTATATTACCGTGTTTTTTCTGTGGCCTTGTCTCTCTCTTATTGCAGAAGGACTTAAGAAATGTAATGATCTTGTTTCTTGTCTGGCGGGGATCTATAACGTCATCTACGTATCCTCTGGCACAGGAAATATAAGGGTTGGCAAATTGGGCACGATACTCCGATACCAATCTCTCCCGCATTTCTACAGGGTTTTCAGCATTGGAGATTTCGTTGCGGTAAACGATGTTAACTGCTCCCTCCGGCCCCATTACAGCCACCTCTGCAGTCGGCCAGGCAAAAACTGCGTCGGCTCGCAGAGCGCTGCTGCACATTGCTATATAAGCGCCACCATAAGCCTTGCGTAAAATAATAGTAATTTTAGGAACTGTAGCTTCCGAATAGGCATAAAGTATTTTTGCGCCGTGGCGGATAATTCCTCCATATTCCTGTTCTATTCCTGGCAAATAGCCCGGCGTATCCATAAAAGTAACCAATGGGATATTAAAACAATCGCAGAAACGAACAAATCGCGCGATTTTATCGGAAGCATTTATATCGAGGCAACCGGCCAGATAATCAGGCTGGTTGGCGACAATACCTATCGCCTGCCCCTCAAAACGGGCAAAACCAACCACAGCGTTGAGCGCATATAAAGAATGAACTTCTAAAAACTCCCCGGCGTCTACTACCAGTTCAATAACTTTTCGCACGTCGTAAGATAAGTGAGGCTCGACAGGTACAATATTTAATAATTCCTCCTGCTCTCCAGACGGCTCTTGTGCCCTCCATAATGGTGGTTTTTCCAGGTTATTTGCCGGCAAGTAACCCAATAACTGGTGAAGTAGAAACATGCAGTCTTCTTCAGATTCAACGATGAAGTGAGCCACTCCGCTGATCTGGTTGTGTATATAGGCCCCTCCCAACTCTTCCATGCTCACTTCCTCATAGGTAACTGCCTTTATCACCTGCGGGCCGGTGATAAACATCTGACTGATGTTTTTTACCATAATGATAAAGTCTGTCAGGGCCGGAGAATAAACTGCCCCTCCGGCGCAGGGACCCATGATCACGGAGATCTGTGGAATAACTCCTGAGGCAACGGTATTGCGAAAGAAAATCTGACCGTACCCGTCCAGGGCATCTACACCTTCCTGAATACGTGATCCTCCGGAATCACTAAGTCCGATTACCGGTGCTCCTGTTTTCATGGCTAGGTCTAATATTTTACATATTTTAGCGGCATGAACTCTTCCCAGGGTGCCCCCGGTTACTGTAGAATCGTGGGCAAAGACATATGTCTGGCGGCCGTTGATAATGCCATAACCGGTGACCACACCTTCGCCAGGATACTGCAGGTTGGTGATGTCCGGTTCGCCGGCAAAGGTGTTGATTTCCACAAAAGAACCCGGGTTGAATAAAAAATTAATACGCTCCCGCGCGGTTTTCTTACCTGTTTCATGCTGTTTCGCAATCCGGCTGGTTCCTCCACCAGCTTCAACCTTCTCCCTGAGCTGTTTCAACTGCTTTAATTTTTCCTGCACGTTTTGGACTTACCCTCCCTTATGGCAAATATAACAAAGATAACAGACCTGATGTATTTTAATGCTACATAGGGCTCTTGAACAATCTGTATTTTCTCCTCTGTCAGTAGTATTTATGCCTTGGATAGTCATATCCTGGATTGTTGGCAACCGTGATGCCAGGTACAAACTGGCAGGAATCGCAGAACTTGATGATGCCTATTTTGGTAGTCCAACCGAAGGTGGAAAATGCTGACGGGGTACCGGATTCCACCATTTTTATCTTTTTTAATCTGGCCACACCCCTAAGACGATTTCATTTTTTATTAATTCAGCATTACAAGGCTAAATCCTTCTAAGAGCTAAAACAAAATATAAACTTAATAATTTTCTCGAACAGGTGTTTCAAAGATCTCTTTTGTGTAGTATAATCAGAATGGTTGCCTGCCGAAGTTAATTCAAGCAGAAGGGTTGGTGTTAATTACTAAATGACATCCCAACTTACGCCGAGGGAAGAACAAATCCTGGAGACAATTAAGAAAATCGTTCGTGTTAAGGGTTATCCCCCATCTGTCAGGGAAATTGGTCAGTTTGTAGGTTTGAGCTCCAGCTCAACAGTTCATGGCTATCTGCAGCGACTTGAAAAAAAAGGATTCCTGCATCGGGATTCCAGTAAACCACGTGCATTGGAATTACTGGACGGCACATCCGGATTAAGAAATGTGGATGTAAATTTTGTACCCCTTTTGGGTCGGGTGGCTGCCGGTGTTCCTTTGCTGGCTGTGGAAAATCAAGAAGGCGTTTTACCTATCCCGGCCGATTTTACCGGTCATGGAGAGTTCTTTATCCTTAAGGTACATGGTGACAGTATGACCGGCGCCGGTATTCTGAATGGGGATCTGGTAGTTGTCCGTCATCAACCGACTGCCGACAACGGAGATATTGTCGTCGCCTTGCTGGGAGACGAAGTTACCGTTAAGCGGTTCTTTCGGGAAAATGACCATGTCCGGCTGCAGCCGGAAAACAGCTCCCTACCACCAATCATCGTCAAGGAAGTGGTCATTCTGGGTAAGGTGACTGCTCTTTTGCGGAAGCTTTGAGGAAAATTTATTAAAAACTAATATTTATTTGTATGGTGCTGTCGTTCAATTTTGTGGCTACTGTACGCAAATTATCCAAAGCAACAGCAATTTCCCCTATATTGGCAGCCTCTTCCTGAAAACGGCGGCCCGAGGTAATGGCCGCATAAAGGGCGCCGCCTCTGGTAAAATGTCGCCCCGCCTTTACCACTGGGAAAAGTCTTTTGGGATCAATGACATTCCTCGTCTCTTGTGGCGCCCTGATCGGTTCTTGTCTCGTTCAGTAAGTTACTGGTTGATACTGATTCAACAACCTTCCTCGTTCTATTTCTCCAGGTTACGGTTTTATTTTGTTTTTAATGCTTCCCCGGCTGCTGAAAGTACGGCGAGCTTCACGTATTCTTTAGATAACCCACCCTGGAGGTAGACAACATATGGTTCCCGCAGCGGCGCGTCTGCACTGAGTTCTAAAGAGGCGCCCTGAACAAAGGTACCCGCAGCCATGATTACCTGGTCGCGATAACCCGGCAGGCTTGCCGGTTCCGGAAGTACATGGGAATCCACCGGAGAAGCTTTTTGCAAACCACGGCAAAAAGCTAACAGGCGTTCGGGAGAACCCAACAGGATACCCTGGATAATATCTGTACGTGTTTCATGGTAAGCGGGGAAAACGGTGAAACCCAGCCGTTCGAACAAACGGGCGGTAAAAACAGCTCCCTTTAATGCTTCGGCCACCGTATGAGGAGCAAGATATAATCCCTGGAACAAAAGCCGCTGAAATTCCGGGGCAGGTCCTACATGCTTACCAATGCCCGGCGCTGACCACCTGCTGGCAGCCATTTCCACATAATCTGACCGGCCGGCCACGTATCCTCCACCCGGCGCCAGCCCTCCGCCCGGGTTTTTAATTAAAGAGCCTGCAGTTAAGTCCGCTCCTATTGTCGGCGGTTCCCTGTCTTCTACAAATTCCCCATAGCAGTTATCCACGCAAACTACAACTTCTGGTCGTTGGTTCTTTACAAAAGCAATCAGTTTTTCCATCTCTTTTAGTTTTAAAGAGAAACGGTTGGTATAACCTGAAGAACGCTGGATCAATAACATTTTTGTGCGGTTGCTAATGGCTTTTGCAATAGACTTCCAGTTCAGACCGCCGTCGGCGAGAAGATCTATCTGACGATAAGATACACCCAGTTCTTTAAGGCTTCCGCTAACACCACTCCTAATGCCAATTATTTCTTGTAAAGTATCATAAGGCAAACCCTGTACCGTCAGCAGTTCATCACCGGGTCGCAATACTCCAAATAGACACAGCGCAATGGCATGGGTTCCGCTTATAATCTGTCCTCTTACCAGAGCCTCTTCCGAACCAAATATGCTGGCGTACACTTTTTCCAGAGTCTCACGTCCCTGGTCACCATAGCCATAGCCTGTAGAGCCCCTCAGGTGAAACTCACTCACTCTGGCCTGGTGAAAGGCGGCTAACACGCGGGCATGGTTTTTCGCAGCCTGTCTATCTATCTTTCGGTAAAGGGGTTGAATTTCTTCTTCCACTTCCTCGGCCAGACTGATCAGATCTGCAGTTTGAACATTTCTACCACTTATCACCATGAATCCATGCTCCTGGTTTATATTATCCTTCCGGAAATAACATTCATTGATTTTATAAGTTGGCTATCAGCGACTTGCCAAAATGGGCTTTCTTGCGGAACCCACCTTCTTCTTTTAAGTGGGTTTGGGTTCTGCCATGCTTGTGTTGACCGGTCGAACCGGGCTGATGGTAGAAATGGCATGCTTGTATACCATCATTTGCTTACCTTCACTCTCCAGCATCACAGTAAAGTTATCAAAACCCCTTACCATTCCTTTCAGCTGGAATCCGTTAACGAGAAAAATTGTAACGGATACATTTTCTTTGCGAACCTGGTTTAAAAAGGCGTCCTGCAGGTTAATCTGTGTCTTTGTCACGTAAGACCCCTCCATTTGGAAATATTTATCTTTAAGAATCCTTCGACACTATTTTCCATACTCCTGCCATAAGTCTGACTATTTCTTTTGATGCCTCCCATATATTTTGATGTCGGGTTATATCTATCCAGTTTACGCGCTGATCATGCTTAAACCAGGTCATCTGACGCTTGGCAAACCTGCGTGTGTTTCTTTTTAGCAGCAATACTGCTTCTTCCAGGGCAATCCTGCCCTTAAGATAAGGTATTATTTCCTTATAACCAAGCCCTTGCATCGAAACAAGTTCAGGCCCGTATCCCCGGTCCAATAACTGTTGCACTTCTTCCACCAGCCCCGCCGATAACATTTTATCCACCCGCTCTTCTATCATTTTGTAAAGAGCCTGCCGGTTCATGTTCAGGCCAAACATGAGCAAATTGTATTTCGGCCGGGGTTGTTGATCTCTGTTTTGGAAACTGGAAACCGGCCGCCCCGTCTGGTGATAAACTTCCAGTGCCCGGATAACCCGTTTTAGGTTGTTTGGGTGCAGCCTGGCCGCGGTTGCCGGGTCTACTTCTATGAGTTGACGGTAAACCGCTTCCACCCCGTGGGCTTCCGCTTCATTTTGCAAGCGGCGGCGCAATGCGGTATCTGTACCGGTGAAGGTAAAGTCGTAATCATCGATCACCGAACGGACGTATAATCCCGTACCTCCTACCAGCAAAGGAAGTTTGTCTTTGGCAGTTATTTCGTAAATATGTTTTTCCGCCTGCTGCTGGAAAAGGGCAACACTGTATTGTTCACCGGGATCAATAATATCAATCATGTAGTGGGGAATCCCTTGCCGCTCTTCCATAGCGGGTTTGGCCGTACCGATGTTCATATAGCGGTAAATCAGCATTGAGTCGGCGGATATGATTTCCCCATTAATCTTTTTGGCCACCTCTACTGCCACGGCAGTTTTGCCGGTAGCCGTAGGTCCGACAATAACCAGCAAGGGAGGAACCGTCATTGTTACTCATTCCATAATATCAAAATTCAACACCGCAGAATGTTGCCTGTTCAAGTACGCAAAAAACGCCGGGCCAGTTCAGTGAAAGAAAACATAATCGTGGTTGGCCGGCCGTGCGGGCAGGTATAAGGGTTAGTAGCGCCGGTCAGTTTTTCCAGCAGCATCTTCATGGCTTCAACAGACAATCTAGAGCCTGATTTGACGGCAGCCCTGCAGGCCGCCGTTGCTGCCAGGTGATGGATCACATCCTGCCGGTCAGGTGAACGGCCGGGGGCGGCCAGATAATCCAGCACGTCCCGGAAGTAAGCCTCCGCCTCTCCGAAAGGAAAATTTACCGGCACTCCCCGCAACAGCATGGTATCCCCGCTCAGATCATCCATCTCAAAACCCAGGGAAGTAAAAAATTCTCTGTATTCAAGAAGCGACTGTAATTCACCGTGGCTTAAGTGAAGGGGCGCCGGGGTTAATAACATTTGAGCTGCCAGACTGCCGCTGGACATGCCGGCCAGGTAATCTTCATAAAGCACTCTTTCATGTGCGGCATGCTGGTCTATAAGATAGAGGCCTTCTTCACCACATCCCAAGATATAGGTTGGAAGAAGGTGTCCAATGATCTGAACAGGCGGAAAAGGCTGGCTCTTACTGTTATATCCGGGTAATGATTCCGAAAAAAACAACCCGGGTGGTTCCATATCAAAGGTAAAGAAGTCCTGTTCTATTCTGATGGGTTTTTGATTTACTCTTTGAGAAACAGTTTCTTTCCTAATAATTTCTTTTTCCTTTGTAAAACGGTGACCTTCCCCGGGAACGGTTGGCAATCTGCCAGGATCCTTCTGCACCGGCAGCCCCGGAATCACCAGGCTGGTATGCAGCGCTTCCCGTACGCTCTGCCTTACCAGGGTAGAAACTTCTTTTTCATTTAAAAGGCGAATTTCCAGCTTCGCCGGATGTATATTTACATCCACCAGACCGGGATCAATGGTCAGATGAATCACGGCAACCGGGTACCGTCCGCCGGGAAGCATGGTATGGTATGCATCCTGAAGGGCAAGTGCGATCGCCGGGCTGCGTATATAACGATTATTTACTATTACCGTGATTTGCTGGCGGGAACTGCGGTTAACCGACGGCTTGCTCACGTATCCTTCTATTTTTAACCACTCATTCTGAAATCCTATAGGCAGCATCCCACCCGCCTGGGCGATGCCGTAAGCGGCAGCCAGCACGTCAATAAGCTGACCTGAGCCTGGAGAAGAAAAAACTTCCCGCCCGTTGTGTTTGAATCCGATCTTAACTGCCGGCCGGGACATGGCCAGGCGGCATATATAATCGCCTATCAACCCGCCTTCTGTGGTCCATTTTTTTAAATGTTTACGCCGGGCCGGCGTGTTATAAAAAAGATCTTCAACGGTAATTGAAGTGCCGGCAGCAACGCCGGTCTGCCGGCAGGTAATTAATTGCCCGCCGTGGATTTCGAGAAAGGTTCCGGCGTGGATGCCGGCAGTCTTTGTTTTGAGTTTTACTTTGCTCACGGCAACAATGCTGGGTAAAGCTTCTCCCCTAAAGCCCAGGGTAGTAATCCGGTTTAAATCATCTAAACAACGAAGCTTGCTCGTAGCGTAACGCAAAAAGGCGAGACGGGCATCTTCTTCATCCATTCCACAACCGTTGTCAACGACAATAAGCTGCCTTACACCCCCTGCCCAGGCCTCAACAGTAATGACTGTAGCCCTGGCATCTAAAGAATTTTCCACCAGTTCTTTTACTACTGAGGCCGGTCTTTCCACCACTTCACCGGCAGCAATCTGATTGGCAGTTAATTCGTCCAGAACAGCAATTCCGGCCAACTCATACTCCTTCCTTCGACGTCCTCGAAAATAGATTTTGCTTGCCGTTCGTTTGCCGTCGCTTCGATGCTACA
>DFZP01000081.1:0-7252 GCA_002382125.1 Firmicutes bacterium UBA4053 | reverse complement strand
TTCCTTTCAACGCTTGTGCTGCCTGGCCCCCCGGACATCGCAAAAAGCTCGCAAGAAAACCAGGAAATATAAAACTGTATAAAAATCACCGTAATTTTTCAAAAAAACATATTGACTTTTAATGGTACGCCTGGTACCATTTACTTGTATAATGCTGTTTCATTTTGTCGAATTATGTCATTAAAGGGAGGGATAGTAGTGAAATCAACAGGTATTGTCAGAAGAGTGGACGAGCTCGGCAGGGTAGTTATTCCTATTGAATTGCGGCGAACCCTGGGCATAGAAGAAAAAGACGCCCTGGAAATTTACGTCGACGAAGAAAGGATCGTACTCAAGAAATACCAGCCTGCTTGTGTATTCTGTGGTGATGCCACCGACACACAATATTATCGTGGCAAGCTGGTGTGTCGTGTTTGTGCACTAACGATGTTTGAAAACACCCAGGCAATGTAAGTAGAAAGAAGCTTTAACCTGAAGACGGAAGGAGTGCAATAGCCACTGCCTTCCGTCTTTTCATGGGCCTGTCTACTTATTCAAGCCATGTCGCCTGATTCCTGGACCTCATGGGCATTCCTTCCGTGAACTCAAGTGTCCTCGGTGGTTCTTTTTCCTTTGCTCCACACTACCGCCGCGTACACTTCCCGCCTGGGCAGGTTATTACACCTGGCTACCTCCCTGATAGCCGTCTGCCGCGTAAAACCCCCGTCCTCCAAAGAACTTACCTGCCCGGCTAAAGAACACCGGTCGGCCGATTGTCCTTTTCCCCCGGCAAATCTTTCCCCATCTGACACAAGGCCGGCTTCTTTTGCACCCTCTACCACCAGGGTGAATTCCCCAAGAGGCGCCTGCTCTTTAAAATACTCCAGCGCTTTGCTCAAGCGCCCGCGCCAGACATCTTCATGGAGCTTGGTCAACTCCCGGGCCACCGCCACCTGCCGATCCCCCAGACAATCCAACAAATCGCTCAGCGTCCTCTGCAACCTGTGCGGAGCCTCATAAAAGAGCAACGTGCGCTCCTCGCTTTTTAAGGCAGTTGCCCTTTCTCTCCGGGAACGGGAAGCAGCAGGCAAAAACCCCTCAAAACAAAAGCGCGTGGCATTCAGCCCGGAAACCACCAGCGCGGCCAGAGCAGCGTTAGGACCGGGAACAGGAACAACTGTCACCCCGTGTTCTATCGCCAGCAACACCAGCTTCTCCCCGGGATCGGAAATACCCGGCATACCGGCGTCCGTTACCAGCGCCACTTGTTTCCCCGCCAGCAACAGGTCCAATAAATATTTTCCTTTTTTCTGTTCGTTATGTTCGTGATAACTGGTAATCCGGGTATGAATGTCATAAAACGTCAGCAGTTTACGAGTACGCCTGGTATCCTCGGCGGCAATCAGATCTGCCTCTTTGAGCACCCTTATGACCCTTAAAGTAACATCCTCCAGGTTACCAATCGGCGTGGCGCACAAATAAAGAATGCCCTGCGCCTGATCGCTCATGCTCTACCACCCTGCCCGTCTTGATTACTTCACTGAATGCTTACAATTGGCTCTTTCCGCCCCGTTCTAAAAACGCAAGGCAAAACAAACATTCCTCTTGGTGGAGATGTCCAAAATAAAGGTTGCAAACGTGAAAACCCCGTTCGTAGAGATTCTTAAGATTCTCAAACGCCCCGCCGGGATTTTCTTCCGGCTTATTTTTCCCTTCCTGCCCGTAAACCACAGCCAGTTGCTCCCTGAGCGCAGCATTTTCTTCCATCAGGTTTTGAATCTGATCTTTTATCTTTTGAAGATCGCTCTCCAATTCCCGAATCCTGGCTTCCGCCTGTTTGAATAGTGCAGTCAGCGGATGCACACTGGTCCCCCCCTGTATTTACCGGGCTTACGTTCGGGAAAGCATACTCCCGAATCATGCCACGATCTTTAAGCTCTACCGTTACCGTCTTTTTAAAAATGTTTATGCTGTTTATCTTCCCTTCTCCATCAGGAGTCATCATCCAGCTGTTAACCGGGGGGTATTCCTGCCTGCCCTGTTCATAAATATCATTCTCATACTTTAAACAACACATCAGCCGGCCACAGATACCAGAAATCTTAGTCGGGTTCAGCGAAAGATTCTGCTCCTTAGCCATGCGAATGGAAACCGAGACAAAATCCGACAGCCAGGTTGCACAGCACAGTTCACGTCCGCAACAACCCAAACCACCCATCATCTTGGCCTCATCCCTTACCCCAATCTGGCGTAGCTCTATCCGGGTGCGAAATACGGCCGCTAAATCCTTTACCAGATCACGAAAATCTATCCGCCCTTCGGCTGTAAAGTAAAAAGTTATTTTGCTCTCGTCAAAAGTTTTTTCCACGTCCACAAGTTTCATAAGCAGACCATGAACAACAATCTTTTGCTCGCAAATATGATATGCCTGTTTTTCTTTCTCCTGCACTACGGCTAACCGTTCCCTGTCCTGCCCGGTAGCCTTCCTTAACACTTTTTTCAAAGGCGTTACTACATCTTCATCGACAATCTCAGCCGGACCGATTACCACCTGCCCGTATTCCGTTCCCCGTGAGGTTTCCACAATTACGTCATCGCCTATGGAAAACTGATCTTCCGCCGGGTCGAAATAATACACCTTACCTGCCCGCTTAAACCTGACCCCCACAACACGGTAGGACATTTTTATCCCCCCAACAAGATCCTAAAATAATACTTTTAAAAAAATAATAACCTTCTAATACTACAGCGTAGTATTGCTTGTTTAGTTATGCCCGCTACGCCATGGGGACGGTTCCATCGTCTCCCCTTCGGCCCTTCGCTACGCCATGAGGACGCTCGAACCGTCCCCATGGCTCCGCTAACTTTTAAATTACGCTGTAGTGCTAATATGGTTATCCAGTTTAATCAGCTTCTAAAAACAAAAGGCATTCACCTTGTTTAAATGCATGAATAACACTTCCAGCACAAGCCTGACATTGGCATTCGAGGATAACCTGTTTTTAGCCTCTTCAACTTTATTCATTATATCAATTATCCGGGATGCAGTATAGTTCTTTGCCTGCTCCTCTAAAAGAGGTAAACAATCCTGGTTGAAAATCAACTCTTCGCGGCCGGAATCCTGCCATACTAAAAGATCCCGGTACCAAAGCAAAAGCGCATCCATCCAGGTGCGGATCTCCTCCCGGCTTCCCGTCAGGCTCCCGGCCAACCGGCAGGCTTCCCCCGGCGTTGCGCCATTTAAAGTGGCAGCCATTTCGATTACACGTTTCCTGCGTTCAGCAAAACGCCCGTCGGCTACCAGAGCCACCGCCTGCCCTAAGCTGCCCCCTGACAGCGCTGCCGGCAACTTTGCTTCCTCTTCACTTAAATCCATCAATTTAATTAAACCATCAGATACCTGGAAAACCGAAAGAAATTGGAACCAAACCTGCTGGCAGCGGGAAGCCACCGTGGGCAGCAAGGCATAAGGCCGGGCCGAAATCAGTATAAAAATCACCCCGGACGGTGGTTCTTCCAGGGTTTTTAAAAAACAGTTGGCAGCTTCAGCAGTCATGCTCTCTGCTTCTTCAATCAGACATACCTGCCTGCTGCCTTGAAACGGAGTAAGCAACACCTTCTTTTGGATCTCCCTTACCTGTTCGATCTTGATGAAGCTTCCAGCCGGTTCAAGCTGCATAAAATCAGGATAATTACCGGCTTCCAGCTGCCGGCATGACCGGCACTGAGCACAGGCATCCCCCTGCCGCGGCTGCTGACACAACAGGGCACGGGTAAAAGCAAAAGCACATGTCTTCTTTCCCACACCTGCCGGACCCGAAAAAAGATAAGCATGAGCCACCCGCTGCCGGTCCACCGCCCCGCGCAGAAGACCGACAATATTATTGTGACCGATTATTTCCTGCAATAACTTCACTCATCAACACCTCCACGCGTGCAACAACCTGACGATGGATTTCCTCTCCGGGACAACAAGCATCAAGCACCAGGTAAGAATCAGGCCGCTTTCCCGCCAGCAGCAGATATCCTTCCCGCACCCGCTGGAAGAAAGAAATGGTTTCCTGTTCTAAACGATCTGCATCTCTCTTAAGACGTTTTCTGGCAAACTCCGGAGGAATATCGAGCAGAAAAGTCAGATGCGGCATCAAGCCCCCCGTAGCCAGGTGATTTACGTGGAACAAAAGATCCAGACTCAACCCGCGGCCAAAACCCTGGTAAGCCAAAGTGGAGTCCCCAAACCGGTCATTTATCACTACCCTGCCCGCAACCATAGCAGGCCGGATTTTAGTGGCCACGAGTTGAGCGCGTGCACCGGCATAAAGCAAGGCCTCAGCTGAAGGTTCGAGGTCAGTATAAGCCGGGCTTAAAAGCAACTCTCTCAATCTTTCACCCAGGAATGTTCCACCAGGCTCCCGGTAAACCTCCACCTCATAACCTCGCCGCAGTAAATGGCTTAAGAGCAAGCCGGCCTGAGTACTCTTACCGGCGCCATCTATTCCCTCAAAAACAAAGAAGAATCCTCCCCTGCTATTTTTCAACGATCAACCACCTTCACTGTTTCCAGCATTCCATCTGCGGTCCCGATCACAAACGCTCCACTACCCTTGAGCAATTGAAAGTATTCCACTATTTCCGGAGTAAACTCTTCTCCCGGACAAATAACCGGTATTCCCGGTGGATGCGCCGCCACCCATTCAGCAGAAATAAGACCTGTACAGCACGCCAAAGGTACCTTTCGGGTATCCGAAAACCACGCCTGGCGCGGTGTCATCCGTTTAGCGGGAATTGGTAACGGCTCAGGAAACACCGGCAGGCGTTTCCCCGGCCGCGCAAACAACCGTGCTATTTCTTTCAACCCCCGGATAAACTTGCGGCAGTCATCAAAGGTTGTCCCTATGCTGATAACTGCAACAACGTTATAAAAATCGGCCATTTCCACCTGAACACCATGTTTTTCAGCCAACAAACCGGCCAACCGGTAACCGGTCAGGCCCAGGCCGGCTCCCGAGATTGTTATGCGAGTGGGATCCAGCGCATGGCCTGCACTCAGATGCTGCTCTGTTAATACTCTCAGCCCGGGTATTTGGCTTAACGCTTCACGTACTTCATAAGCCATTTCCATACTCCGGTCCAGCAAATTACGGCCGCCTACAGCCATTTGATGACGGGCCAGATCCAAAGAAAGCAATAATAAATAGGAAGGACTGCTTGTCTGCAGCAATGCCAGGGCGGAGGCCACCAGTCCGGTATTTAAACGATCCCCCCGCAGGTGTAAAAGGGATGATTGGGTCAAAGAACCGCCCATCTTGTGCATGCTCTGAACGGCCGCATCCGCTCCGCAAGCCAGCGCTCCCTTTGGCAGGCGGGGGTGAAAAGGAAAATGAGCGCCATGCGCCTCATCAATTACCAACGGTTTACCCGCCTGGTGAACAAGCCGTGCCAGATCCTCAAGACCGGCAGATACACCGTAGTAATTAGGATATACCGCCAAAACACCCCGGACAGTATCATTCCTTTCCAGGACATGCGCCGTGGACTCTGCTTTTGTCCCTCCCGGAATTCCAAACTCAGCAATCATCGACGGCATAATATAAACAGGATCGGCCCCGCTTAAAACAAGCCCTGCCAAAATAGAACGGTGACTGTCACGGGGCACAACCAGCTTTTCCCCAGGCCGGCATAAGGCCATAAGTAAAGCCTGCAGGCCTGCAGTAGTACCATTAACCAGAAAAAAGGTGCGCTCAGCCCCGTAAAGTTCTGCAGCCAACGCCTGTGCCCGGGCGATAGCCCCCCCGGGTTGATGCAGGTTATCCAGGCCGGGCAGCTCTGTTAAGTCCATTTTAAAAATTTCTTGCCCCGACTGCTTCCAGAAAGAAGGAAGAGCCTGTCCCTGTCTGTGCGCAGGCACATGCAGATGGGCGTAACCACCAGCTAAATGCTTTAACAAAGCCGCATAAATTGGTATTTCTTGCTGCTCCTGCTGCACGACTGTCTCCTCCCGATAATTAATTTTAACATAACAGAAACCATCTTCCAAGTATGACAAACTGCTTGATGCACTGCCAGCAGTTCAATATTATAGATCTTAGTCCTACCGGTCAGAATAAGAAAGGGTGATCGTCATAACCAGAAAAAAGTTAAAAATAAACGAAAAGGATCTATGCCGCAAATACCGCACCAACGTACACAAACTAATCCAGGCCTGGAAACAGGGCCTGAGCGATTCGGATATCGCAAACGCCACCGGCATTAACCCGGCCACTCTGGGCCAGATCAGAGAAGAAATTGAACTGATTCACAGGCGTCTGCGATTGGCCCTAAAAGAAAGAACTTTTTAGACAAAACAAAGCCGGCGAACAATTCCCATAGAGTCACCCTCCCCTGGGATTATGGTTTTGTTTGGCTTACTTTACCAATTCCCCAAAGTTGAGTGGTGTTTCTCTTTTTTGCCAAATTTTTCGTATTGTTTTTGTACCTCAGTTCTTGTGGTTGCTGGGTTATTCAAAGCCGATCAGGTCTGTCCCGCAGGTGTAGCGCCGGATCTGGCCGTGCTCACCGTAGCTTAAGAGCAGCTTGTTCCTTAATTCCACCGTCTAAAAAGGTTATGGGGAATATCAAATAGGTCTAATACCTTACCTACTGTGTGGTCAATTACTTCCTCCAATTTTTGGGGACGATGATAAAAGGCAGGAACCGGTGGCAGGATTATTCCCCCGTTGTTGGCAATCTTAAGCATTAGACGCAGGTGTCCGGCGTGCAGGGGTGTCTCCCTGACTACTATTACCACCTTTCGCTTTTCCTTTAAACATACGTCCGCAGCACGGACGAGCAGATTTTCGTTATATGAGTTGGCGATTGCTGAAACTGTTTTTATCGAGCAGGGGATTATGATCATACCTGAAGTTTGAAAAGAGCCGCTGGAAATAGGCGCCCTGACATCCTCAACGTCGTACGAGTAATCCGCCATAGCTTCGACCTCTGTTGGTTTCCAGTCTGTCTCCAGGCCAAGGGTAACACGGGCGGCACTTGAAAGAACAAGATGGGTTTCGACGTTAGGCATACTGCGCAGCACCTCCAGAAGCCTCACCGCATAAACCGATCCTGTAGCCCCGGAAACGCCAACTATAAGTTTAAATTTAAACACCTCCTCAGAAAATAAGATTTAACCACAGAGCATACCGAAAACACAGAGCATAACATTAAATGTGCCAGTTAGTATCAAAGTAGTCTTAAACGTAGAATCCAGAACTCAGAACTCAGAATACCCAAAAAA
>DFZP01000056.1:0-3474 GCA_002382125.1 Firmicutes bacterium UBA4053 | reverse complement strand
TGACATATTACCGTAGGTCTTTTTTAAATTGCCATTCGACAAGCTCCTAACCTCTAAAAGCAAAAAATGTGCCAAAAGCAAAAAAAGCGTAAATTCTAAGCTTAGCGGCTTTTTTCTGGTTTCTTGATGGTCAGGAAATAAACCGCTCCTGTTGATTTTTTTCCTGGGGAATTCCCATTTGGAAAGAAATCGTGAAATATTATAAAAGAGGTCAAAAAACTGACCGGGAAAAATTTAAATACCTTCTATAAATAGCTTTAAGGTTACAGAGTAATCTCTTTTACTGAAAAAATGCTTAGTAATACTCGAGAGATGGCTGTAGAATGCATTAAAAGCAGGGACGGCAGATTATGTTTTGAAAGACGGGCGATTGAAGAAGCAGAAACGTACCGTGCCCGCAGGCAAGCAGAGGAAGAACTTCACCAAAGTTTTGAGAGATTGCAAAAAATTTTGAATGGAATCATCCGGGCTATGACCTTGATAGTTGAAATAAGGGATCCTTGTACAGCAGGTCATGAACAACGGGTTACCAAGCTTGCCTGTACTATAAGCCTAAGCCATGGGCCTTTCGGAGGAGCATTTTTGTCCTTTTCGGAGCGCTGCTCAGCGGCGCCAGCGAGAAGGCCTGTTCCCGCTTTAAAAAAGACCTGTGACTTTCCCCGTATTTACATCAACGTCTATCCTGCGGAAAGCCGGATCGGACCCCGTTCCGGGCATCAGGCTGATAGTCCCGGCGACCGGACAGAGAAACCTTACTCCACCAAAAACCATGACATCGCGAACAGGGAGGACCCAATCTTTAGGCACTCCTTTGAGGTCGTGATCATGGGAGAGACTCAAGTGAGACTTTACCATGACGGTCGCGTAGTCCCTCATCGCGGGATCAGCCTCCAGCCGTCTGGCCTTTGCTTCTGCTTCCGGAGCCCAGTTGACCCCGTCAGCACCGTATACCTCTTTGGCTATCTTCTCAACCCTTTCGCGCAGAGGCATCTCCAGCGGATAGAGAAATTTGAAGTCAACTCTGTCTTTGCAGGCGTCGATGACCGCGTCTGCCAGTTCCAGTGCCCCATCGCCTCCTTTTAGCCAGTGCTCGGAAAGAACACAGCGGGTTTTTACCTGTTCGGCATAAGCACGCACTAAGGCAATTTCCTCCCTGGTGTCGGTGTGGAAGGCGTTGATACAGACAACCGGGTTGATCCCGGATTTCTTGACGATCCCAATATGATGCAGCAGGTTGGGAATTCCCTTTTCCAAAAGCTTTAGATTTTCCCTGTTGTATTCTTCTGGAAGCGGCCGGCCGGGTACCACCCTGGGACCGCCGCCGTGCATCTTCAATGCCCTGATGCTGACGGTGATCACCGATACGTTGGGAACCAGTCTACTCTGGCGGCACTTTACATTCCAAAATTTTTCAAAACCGATATCCGCCCCGAAACCGCTCTCGGTTACATGATAATCGAACATCTTCAGGCCGATGCGGTCGGCAATTATGGAAGACTGTCCCAGAGCGATGTTCGCCGGGGGACCGGCATGAACCAGACAGGGTTGATATTCAACCGTGGAAAGAAGGTTTGGATTGATCGTACTTCTCATCCAGGCGCACATGGCGCCGTCAACTTCCAGGTCCGCCGTAGTCACCGGTTTTCCTTCCATGTCATAAGCCACGATTATATTGCGCAGCCTCTCCCGCAGATCTTTAAGATCACTGACGACGGAAAGGATGGCCATTAATTCGGAGTTGACCGCCATCCCGAACCTGGAAGCCATCATATAGCCGTCCAGTTTATCTCCATTACCCATGATGATATTGCGCAGGCCCTGGGCGCAAAAATCAATTACCCAGCCCATCTCCACTCTCGTGGGGTCGATGTTCAGGCGCTTTAAGTTTCGTTCGGCCAACTGGGCATCGGAATAATTTCTTTCATGTTGCATACGGGCATTTAGCGCCACCATGGCCAGGTTATGCGCATTCATGATGTCGTTGATATCACCGGTGAGTCCCATGGAAAATTCAGTCATGGGAATGAGCAGGGCATTGCCGCCACCTGCAGCCGTACCCTTTATATTCATGGTAGGGCCGCCCGAAGGCTGGCGGACACAGCCACCTGCAGCCATACCCCTTTTACCAAGACCTTCCAGCAATCCTATGCAGGTGGTAGTCTTTCCCTCGCCCAGCGGGGTAGGAGTAATGGCGGTGACCTGTATATAATTACCATCTGGCCTGCTGCCGAGACGATCGATTATCTTCATGAAATCAAGCTTGCAGATCCTTCCGTAAGGGATGATCTCGTCCTTTTTCAGATTCAGTCTCTCTCGCCATTCAGAAGCTGTGGGCAATTTTTTTTCTGCTTCCGCAGCTATCTGCCAGTCTGCCATCATTGTTGCGTCGTATGCCATTTTTCTTATCCTCTTTCTTTTCGATTTTTTTTTAATGATTCAAAGTTATTTAGGAAAAACTTTCTCCCTGTCATTTCTCTAAAAGTATTTATACCATGATTCCGGTGCGAAAACCCAAAAATATTTCTAAAAAATTAACTTTCCCAGAAGGAATTTTTCCATTTGGTAGAATTATAAAGATAATGAAAGATATTTAAAGCAATTATAATATATTTTATCCCCGGGAGGCAATACAGTGTTTAAGAATAATTTACGTCTCCAACCTGGACTATTTAACACCGCCACCTACATGCATCCCAGAACAAGGGCCATGTTGAAGAAAAGCTGGGCACCATTGTTCTACGAACACATCTTTCGTAAAAAAATACGGGATAGGGGTCAGGTCTTGAAATATCACTTTTTTACTACCTTATTAATTAGGGGATTTTCCAATTATTTTATCATGCTGCTCATGATAAAATAAAACCAGGTTAAACCTTGCTTTAGGCAGGTATATAAATGAATACCGAAGCTCTGGCCATAAAAATGGATGAACACAGGCTTCGGGCAGGCAGGATGCCTACCCTACGAGCCTGTACCACCTGATTAAAAGGTTATTTCACTTATCAAAAAAACCTTTAATTTACCTTTTAAACGCTCTCTACGATGACCACCTGGACGAAACAGCCCGGGTAGATTACGGCAGCACTGAATTTATTCGGGATGACTTAGTTAAAAGCATAGCCGATACCTTTATAAATATTTCCTGAGGTGGCTTATCAAAGTTTGGTGAAAACAGCCGAAGAAACCATTCGGGCTATGGGGCAAGCTTTAGAAGAAAGAAAGGTAACTCTGGAAGACGCCGGGGAGATGAATGCTATTCTGGTAAATATAATGGAGTACTTGTACGGCAAATATGGCGATTACCGTAAAATTGACCAGGAGGTGAAGGCTAGGATGTAGGGGCTAGCTAAATCCTAAATCCTAAATCCTAAATCCTAAATCCTAAATCCTAAAGAGATCTGCAAGTCTGGCAAAAAAACTTTGTGCCTCTGTGCCTTTGCCCCTATGAACCTGAGTAGTTACAAAATAATTTCT
>DFZP01000039.1:0-5137 GCA_002382125.1 Firmicutes bacterium UBA4053 | reverse complement strand
CAAGTAGGGACGGTTCTTAAAGGGGCCAATCGGAAGTTTTGCACGTGAAAAAGTCTCAACTGGCGGGTGTTCACTGCTTGCTGAGCTTTAATAATACCTATGCGTATAATCTACCCGCAAAATTTTTGATTGCCCAGAAGAACGAAGTCGCGACCAATGTCTTTAGCTATGGGGTTTCAATCTTTTGCTCTGGGCCTTTGAAAAATTAGATCCCGCCGGCGATCAGCGCTTTCGTCCGAGCCACTCCTCGAATTCTTCCTTACTTACACCAGCACGTTTTACCAAAGCTCTTACCAAAACGGGCCAGGCTGATTGACTTGGATGCAGATCGAAGGTGAATTTATGCCCTTGACGGCTAATACAGGCATGCTTTGAACCTTTCATTAGTACTATTTTAACACCAAAGTCTTGCAATAATTGCAAGACCTGACGGTATTTAAGTTCCGGGTATTTAGACATTGCTAACCTCAAAAGTTTCGAAAACAGCTTTCTGGGATCCAACCAATTCTTCCAGGCCAAAAACCTCCAGATGAAATTGCATGGCCTCCTTGAGACGCATTTTTGTTTCCTCCAAGGTTTTCCCTTGCACAATTACGTCAACTTCCAGACACTCTCCCAAATATCCTTCTTCACAAGGGGTAAACTTACCGGTGAACTTTAAATCAGACGATTTCAACTTACCTGATACCATTTCACTCCTGCCTCCTGCTTGCTGTTTCATTCATCCGCTAATACCCCCCTCCCGGGGGATATTCTCGAGGTCAGCGGTTGTATATGGTAGCTTAAAATTATATCTTTCCCTTGACCTGTTGTCAACTCCTGATAATTTTTGNNAATTTTTGCCCGTCAACAATCCCAGTATAAGAAAAAAAGAACCTTATCATGAAAACAATTTTCTTCGCATTAGCGCCATCATGTGAAGAGTAATATTAACCAGATATCCTTCAGTTTTTTCGGTTCGCCATTTTCTAGATTCTTTGAAATGCACCAAGTAGATTCGACCCCGTGACGCCAGCCGATATAAGAATTAGGTGCATTATTAGCTGTTTTCATTATCTGATGGCGCCGCTTGCGTCATGAGCAACTTTTCATATCAAAAAAGGTACTCCCGGAGTTGAAAAACATACTTTGATTCCCGATTTTTGCAAGACCGACAGCAATTCCGGTTGTGCCTTTGTGCCCTTTAAAAACCCATAATGCATAGGAATAAAGTATCTGGGCTTGATTGCCTGAGCCATTTTAACAGCATCATTTGAGTCCATTACCAATTTTTTTCCGAATAGCTTAAAAACACCTATAGGAAGCATCGCTACATCTATCTGATATGCTGTGAGAACATCTTGAAGTTCGGAAGTAAAAAGAGTGTCCCCGGCAAAGTATATTCGCCGGCCGCCCAACTGGAACATATAACCTACTGCATCCTTTATCCCCGGTGCAGGATGATATGCCGGTACCGGCTCTATATTTACCCCCCTGACAGAAAGGTTTTTGCCTGCTTCTGACGGCGTTACCAGTAAGCCTTTTTTGCTGGCCTTTTGTGCTACAGAAGGAGGCGCCACCACCATACTTCCCAGCCGGCGTGCAAGCTCCATTCCCTGCACATCCCAGTGATCTTCATGACCATGTGAAACCAGTACCACCGTACAGGCCGAAATTTTTTCCGGGGTAAGTGCCGGCTGACGTACCCTGCGCATCATCAGGCTACGTCCAAACCATGGATCTGTTAAAACCGATATTCCATCTCCCTGCAACAGAAAAGTAGAATGGCCAATCCACGTGATTTTTACTTTTGGTTCTTCAAAAATATCAAATTTTTCGGGCTCATCAGCTTCGTTTTTAGTACAAACAACATGTTTTTCCAAAAAGCATAACCTCCTTTAATATTTACTCGTTTTCCCGCTGACCATATAATACCAGATTTTTGCGGGTCATCACAAACAGATTTTTGGATCGCCTTGCTTGTGCCGCCACTGTTTCTACCACCATCCGCTTCCCGAATTCCAGGACCTGCTGCACCTTTATTTTTCAACGAAAAGTAGACAATTCTTCGTGGGTTGACTGATGATGAGTTGAAGAAGTGGCTGGAAAAAGAAAAAATGAGCCACTATTGAACGTAAAGCCCGCAAGTAGGGACGGTTCTTGCTTGCCTGGCAGCATTTCCCAACATACTGCGCTCACCCTAATAAAGATATCCCAGCTTCAAGCAAAACATATCTTTTTCAATTGAAGACTGTTTTAAGGCGGAACAATGGGGACATTGAAGGGGAGGGTTGTAGCTTGAAAGAAATTTTTTCATCACTTTTTGTGCCTTGGGCACAGCGAAAGGAATGATTGTTTAGATGGTGAGGGAAAAAATTTTAAGACAGTTTTTGTTGTTAAATCTTACGATATATGGTATTATAGTTATGGTATTACCTTGTTGGTAAAGGGGTGTTTAAGTAATGTCTAAAAATAATCAGGCTTCAAGTATGATCAAGGGAACCGGAAGCCGGTAAAGATGGCCTGTCCTACTAAAAAAGGTTTAGCCCTTTTAGCATTAGCCTTCTCATTTTATCGACAAACAAGCTAAATTCGCGTTTAAAAACGCGGGAGACTCCAGGCAACCGGAAGAGCAACTCCTTTATTTTGTCCGGAGAGAGGTTAAATCCGTAGATGTTGCGAAAGATGTGCCGGAATGCCCTTAACTGGTCGAGTTTTTGGGCGGTTTCCCGGGTTATTAACGGTGGACGCACCCCCGGGACTTCTAAGGTCATTTGCTCCAGCAGTTCTTTATGCCATTGCTCCCCTGATAAATTTGTCTTGTCAATCCGCGTAGCCACCACTTTAAAGATATTTTCTATGGCGGTATAATAATCGTGTAAAATAGAACCAATTATTCTGCAGACAGCACTATCCGCGAGATCAAAACCACCGACACCGGCGGTTGCTATTTTCGGGAAGAGCTTGTACCTGGTCAATTCGTTTTCCAGTTGCTTCAAATTATCAAGCTCTTTTTTCATTCTGGCTTCCACCACCAGGTATTCTTCCGGGCTCACACGAGCACCCCCTTTTGAAGCACATCCCGCTTAAGGGAAGCAGATGCATCTTCGGCGCAAACAATGCTGATGGCGAAGGGCCTTGCGAAGCGTTCCGCTTTTAGATACATTTCCCAATAGTTCCCCGTAAAACCGACGACAAGCAGATCGATGTCGGAACCTTCCGCAAAACCGCCCCACGCCAGCGAACCGTATAAATATACTTCCCTTGCCCGGTAGTATGTTTTCAGCATTTTTGCCATTTTTCCGGCTTTCGAACGGGCTTTCTTGATCAGTTCGCGCCTTCTCCGGAAGTTGATCTTTAAAAGCCGGTGATGCATATTCAGAAATTCCCGCGACAGTCCGGTAGAGAGTTCAGCATCCTGCGCCATGCTATTTTCCCCCTTTCTTTCGCGTCGAGATTCTCCATATCTATGTTATCCTAAAGCTGCGCTGAAATCAATTAGCTTCCCCAAATAGTATCGACAGTTTTTAAGGTCAATGTGTAATATGCAAAGTCCTGACCTAAAATCGTAAACGGTACGACAGTAGAAATACACCGCATCCTGTATGGACGAAGGAAGTATGAGTTTCTACTGTGAGGAAAAAGTTTTTATTTTGATTGAAAAACAATTGAAATCAAATAAGAAGAAGGTTAAAATTACTATGTAAGATATTCTTACGCAGGAAGGAATGGTTAAGATGTCTGAAAAGTTTGAAGTTGTTAAGCTAACTTCAAAGGGACAAATGACATTGCCTGTAAAAGTTAGAAAATTGCTGGGAATTAAAGAAGGTGACCATCTAGCGGTATATGTTAATGATGAAGAGCTAATCTTGCGTAAGTTCCTGCCTTTTAAGAAAGCCAGTCCGCAAGACGCCATTTTTAAGCTGATCGGAAAAGGGGAAGGACCGTCAGACTCGGCTGAAGAACATGATAAATACCTTGCCGAAATTATTGCCCAGGAAACAGAAAAGTGATTGTTTTGGTAGATTCAAGCGCCGTCCTTGCTCTGCTTAACAATCAGGATAGGTGGCATGAGGAAGCCGTGGCAGTTTTGAAAAGCCTTGTAGCTAAAGGCGTAACTTTTGCGATGACTAATTTTTTAGTAGCGGGATGTCATGCTTTGCTTCTTGTTCGCTTAGACCGAAACATTGCACGGGAATGGTTATTAACTTTCGATTGGAACCTTATCCGGGTAACTCCCGGTGATGAAAGTTTCGCCAGGGAAATTATAAAGCGGTACCATGATAAGGGCTTTTCCTTGACTGATGCGATAAGCTTTGCTGTAATACGCCGATACGGTATCAACCTTGCTTTTACTTTTGACCAATACTTCAGGCAATACGGAATTGCTACTGTGGGCCGTTAAAGGTGATTTAAACAAAAAATCCTCCCAAAAGTTCCAATTTATAAAGATTCTCTTTTCCTTTGGCTGGAATAATCAAAAACAGGTACCTGAATCTTCTTAACAGGCTTAAACTCTTGTTTCAATAATGTTATCCCAAAGCCATTACGAAATCAATATTGTTTTCGTATTTGCTGCCCGGTCATTTGGACCTGTTGCCATGGCCGGGCAGTTTTTTTTGCGGTATTTTTTTGCGGTATTATATTTGGTAAACAAAAGGGGTGTAAGTAAGATATGCACGGACACATTAGAAAACGGAACAAAAAATCCTGGACACTGGTGGTGGAACTTCCACGGGACGCCACGACTGGCAAAAGGCGCCAGAAGCGGGTGACAGTCAGGGAAACAAAAAAGAACGCAGAGAAAGAACTGGTCCGGCTGGTGAATGAGATTCAGACAGGTTCTTACACTGAACTATCCGGAGTAACGGTGGGCAAGTACCTGGACAGATGGTTGGAGGCGATGAAGGAAAATGTGAAGCCAACAACCTTATACACTTACGGAAAGCACGTGAAGCAATGGAAGATAATGATAGGCGTAATTCTCTTGCCGAAACTGTCCGCCATGGATGTTCAGCTTGCCATGGGAAAATTCAACGTCAGTTCAGCCACCAAAAGAGTGCTCTTGATCACTTTACAATCGGCGTTGAACAGAGCTGTAAAATGGGGCTTGCTCTCCCGTAATCCGGCCGGTATAGTTGATGCTCCCCGGATTCAG
>DFZP01000096.1:16909-25461 GCA_002382125.1 Firmicutes bacterium UBA4053 | reverse complement strand
CTTTGTGCCCAACGACCATTACCATCCATGATCATGGCCACATGTTTCGGCAAATGGCACCGGTCTAGCCGGGCCAGTAAATGTTTTTCATCAGGAACCATCCTTCTCTTGAAAACAATATCAAAAATATTATTTATCATCTTTCTTAACACCGAGCCCCGCACCTTCTTTGCCCCTGGCTGATGCAACAACTGCTAAATTCAACCCCCTCCACAAACGAGGGGGCTAAGACTTTGCTATTCTTTAATAATCATCCTGGCAGGATATGATTCACGGGCTACTGTAAGAAGAAGTTTCCGATCACCTACCCGTACGCAACGAATAACACGCAGGACTCCTTGAGGTGTTCCTCCAGGTGGACAACTGAAAAACAGCTCTATTTCCATACCTTCACTTTCGCAGACAGCCCGTGCCCGATCTAATTCCATCGCCAGTACATCAGGCTGTTTCATACCTGCACGATCTCCTGCTCCTTAACCTTTAACAGAGCATCAATCTCCTTGATGCTCTTATCTGTTAATTTCTGAACCTCATCCTGGAAATGGCGCAAATCGTCCTCCGGAATTTCTCCCTTCTTTTGCTGTTGCTTCAATATATCGTTGGTATCACGACGAATATTGCGGATGGCCACCCGCCCTTCCTCGGCTTTTTTCTTGATTACCTTGACCAATTCCGCCCGCCGTTCCTGTGTCAACTGTGGAATTGTCAGCCGGATAACCGTACCGTCACTGCTCGGGTTAATCCCCAGGTCAGATTTCAAGATGGCTTTTTCAATTACGGGCAAAGCCGATTTATCCCACGGTTGAACCATCAAAAGCCTGGCTTCCGGGGTGGAAATATTGGCAAGCTGATTAACCGGCGTCAGATTACCGTAATATGATACCATAATCTTATCCAGCAAGGCCGGGGTAGCCCTTCCGGCCCGCAGCGAGGAAAACTCCTTTTTTACTGCTTCCACACTTTTATTCATACTTGATTCGGCTTCCGTAAGATATGGATTAGCCAATAGAAATACCTCCCACATAGGTGCCTATATTCTCGCCCAAAACGGCCCTCTTAATATTGCCCACTTCATTCAAGTTAAACACTATTACCGGAATACAGTTGTCCATACACAACGAGGTAGCCGTAGAATCCATCACCGCCAGCCCCTTATTGAGCAAATCTATATAGCTTAACTGTTCAAACCGTTTGGCCTGCGGGTTTTTCAAGGGATCATCGTCATAAACTCCACTTACCCGCTTGGCCATTAAAATAACCTCAGCCTCAATTTCGGCCGCCCGCAAGGCAGCGGTAGTATCAGTTGAAAAATAAGGGTTTCCTGTACCACCGGCAAAGATAACCACCCTGCCTTTCTCCAAATGACGGATGGCCCTGCGCCGGATGTAGGGCTCGGCTACTTCCCGCATTTCGATAGCCGTCTGGACGCGGCTTATGACTTCCCTTTTCTCCAGGGCATCCTGTAAAGCCAGAGCATTGATTACCGTAGCCAGCATCCCCATGTAATCGGCGGTGGCCCTATCCATTCCCTTTGCGCTTCCTGCAGTTCCTCTCCAGATATTACCTCCCCCAACCACAACCGCCGCCTGCACACCCAGTTGCACAACTTCCTTAATTTGAACAGCAATAGACTTTACCACGTCAGGATCTATTCCAAAGCCCAAAGACCCGGCCAGCGCCTCCCCGCTGAGTTTTAAAATTACACGCCTATACCTGGGAGTACACGAAACATGCATAACGAAAGGCATAACCTCCCTTATCTGTTTTGAAGAATTCGCTGCCAGGAAGTAAAATCCTTTTTAAGTTTGCAAAAGCTTTTTGCCTAAGAGTTGCTTAACCCCTCACCAAGTTCATAACGTGTAAATCTTCTTACCAGGATATTTTCACCCAGTCTGGTAATCTGCTCATTTAACAGTTGCTGCACTGTAATGTCCGGATTCTTGATAAAAGACTGCTCCAAAAGACACACTTCCTTGAAAAACTTTTCAAGCCGGCCATCTACTATCTTTTGAACAATCTTCTCCGGTTTACCCTCCTCCTTAACCTGCGCGGCTAAAATTTCTTTCTCCTTCCCGACTACTTCCACCGGCACATCTTCCCGGCGGATAAACTCCGGCCTGGCTGCCGCTACCTGCAGGGCAAGATCATGCACAAAAGACCGAAAATCATCTGTTCTGGCTACAAAATCAGTTTCACAATTCACCTCTATCAAAACACCGACTCGCCCGGTCAGATGAATATAAGAATCTATAATACCTTCCGCAGCAACACGTCCGGCTTTTTTAGCAGCAACTGCCAATCCTTTTTCCCGCAGGTAATTCAAAGCCTTTTCTATATCGCTCCCTGTTTCAACCAGGGCTCTTTTACAATCCATCATTCCTGCGCCTGTGCGCTCACGCAATTCTTTAACCATTGCTGCAGTTACTTCAGCCATAGCTATTTTTAAAACCTCCTTCAAAAAAGCATCAACCATATTTTCCCCTTAATTGCAACACTATAATCCAATTGATAGAAAAATGCAGGAGAAACCTCCTGCTAAAAAATATTTATCAGGCCTATAGTGCTTCAGCCAGTTGCTCGCCCTGCCTGCCTTCCAAAATAGCGTCGGCCATTTTACTGGTCATCAACCGTACAGCACGAATGGCATCGTCATTACCCGGAATAACATAATCTATCTCGTCGGGGTCACAGTTCGTATCTACAACAGCCACAATTGGTATCTTAAGTTTACGGGCTTCTGCCACAGCAATTCGCTCCTTACGCGGGTCAATAACGAAAATTGCGTCGGGAGGTTTCTTCATCCCTTTTATGCCGCCTACGGATTTCTGAAGTTTCTCTTTTTCGCGCATCAGACCGGCAACTTCTTTTTTGGGCAACACATTTATAGCGCCTTCGCTTTCCATCTGCTCCAATTCCTGCAGGCGGTTAATCCGGCGGCGGATGGTCTGAAAATTGGTCATCATACCACCCAGCCAACGCTGGTTAACATAAAACATGCCACACCTATCAGCTTCCTCCCGTACAGCGTCTTGCGCCTGCTTCTTGGTACCGACAAAGAGGAGAGTTCCTCCGTCGACAGCAACCTGCTTAATAAAATTATACGCCTCTTCTATTTTTTTGACGGTTTTTTGCAGGTCTATAATATAGATACCATTACGGTCGGTAAAAATATAAGGAGCCATTTTAGGGTTCCACCGCCTGGTCTGATGCCCAAAGTGCACCCCTGCCTCCAAAAGCTGCTTCATGGAAATAATAGCCACTAATACACCTCCCTCCCCCTGGTTTTTCCCCTCCGCCACTATCATCCTTGTTGGCAAACCTCACTATAAGGCAACCCTGCCAAAAGTCAAGAGGCGTGTATAATTTACCAAGTTTATTTTAACATAAACTTTTCTGCGACGCAAGGCNNGGGATCTACCTGACCAGAATCAATGTGGCCAGGCTAAAGTAAATGAACATACTCGTAACATCCATTAACGTGGCGATAAAAGGTCCGGAGGCCAGGGCCGGGTCAATACCGAAACGGTTTATTATCACCGGCACCAAGCTTCCTAAAATAGTGGATAATGTAATACTTAAGGCCAGTGAAGCTCCTACCACCAGGCCCAGGGAAAGCGAATCCTGCCATAACAAGGCAAGACCGGCCAGCACCAAACCACTGGTCAATCCTATAAAAAGACCCACCTGAGCCTCTCCCCAGACAACCTTAAAAACCTGCCGGGGGTTAACTTCTCCGGTAGCAATACCCCTGACCACCACTGTCAGGGACTGGGTAGCGGCATTCCCGGTCCCGCCGGCCAAAGCTGTCATAAAAAAGGCCAGGGCCGTCATATTCTGGAGCGTACCGGAAAAACCTTCGATCACGTGCCCCGCGATCAGTTCGCCAAAAAGCAGGCCTATCAGCCAGGGCAAACGTCTGCTGGCACGGCGCAGGGCCCCGGCGTCAGGCCCCTGCTCATCCACATCAATATTTGCCGCCATCCGCATCATATCTTCGGTGGCTTCCTCTTCAATAACATCCAATACGTCATCTACGGTAATAATCCCTAAAAGCTCATTATTGTCATTGACTACGGGAACAGCCAGGAAATCATATTTGGCCACTAGTTTTGCCACTTCTTCCTGGTCGGTATTCACGTTAACGCTGATTACTTTTCTGCGCATGATTTCCTCAATGAGCATGGCAGGGGCAGCCAGAATCAATTCCCGCAAAGAAATAACCCCGACTAACTGAGCCTGGCGATTGACCACATAAACGTAATAGACGGTTTCAGCATCAGGAGCAATTTCCCGCAGTAATTGAATAGCCCGTTCGGCAGTAATATCCTGGTGAATAGCCACAAATTCTGTCGTCATAATACCGCCGGCAGTATCTTCGGCATACTCTAATAGTTCGGCAACATCCTCTGCCTCCTGGGTTTCCATTAAATCAAGCAATTTTTGCTTGATTCCTCCGGGCAGATTACCCAGCAAATCGGCAGCATCGTCTGTAGACATGGCATCCAGAATATCTGCCGTTCTGTTAAAGCCCAGGCTCTCAATAAGGGGGGGCAGCATCTCACGATCCAGTTCAAAAAGCACCAGAGAGGCCTGTTCCGGGTCCATTATTCTCAGTAGTTTTACGCGCTGGGCCAGACTAAGCACAGGAAACATTTCTGCAATGTCTGCCGGGTGTACTTCCTGTAAACTGCGGCGCAGCCCGTCCGTAGCGCCTTCTTCTAAAAAACTATAAATTGCTTGCTGGAATGCTTCGTGATCCTTTGGCATACAACCTGTTCCTCCCCTTTAAGGCTAGTTGCCGTGCAATGACAGTATAAACTAAAACGGCCTTCACCCGGTAAGGTTCGGAGAAGGTCGTAAAAACCACGCTGAACTGACAGCCAAAGCTAATTTACCAGTTTTTATCACCTTTTGTCAATTCCAAGAACTAAAGCTTAAAAGGCAACGGCAGCAACTGCGCTACCGTTTGCACGTGATATTCGCCCCTGCTGTTGCACATGAATATTTTTATCTCCGTACCAAACTCAGCCAAAACCTGCCGGCAACTACCACAAGGAGTACATCGTTCGCCAAGATCAGAAATAACAGCCAGCGCGCAAATGTCTTTTTCTCCTTCGCTTAGCGCCTTGAAAAGCGCCACCCGCTCGGCGCAAATGGCCAGGCTGTACGAAGCGTTTTCAATATTACACCCCTTATAAAGGCGTCCCTGAACAGTTAAAAGCGCAGCCCCTACCCGCAAACGGGAATAAGGAGTATATGCCGCCTCTTTAGCAGCACGGGCAGCGTTAACCAATTTCTCTACGGGAAAATCCGTCGCCGGCAGCTTAATCATCTTCTCTATCCTCCCAACAATCTTTTACCCAGTGCCACAAGGTAGGGATAAAACACTAAGCTACCCACTATTACAGAATTAATCGCCGCTAATAATACTGCCCCTGCCGCTGCATCTTTAGCAGTTTTAGCCAGGCGATGGTACCCGGGGCCAAATAGATCAACAGTTGCTTCCACCGCCGTATTAAACATCTCGGCAACCAGCACCAACCCAACAGCAAAAAAGATAAGCACGAAATCGCCGGCTTTTAGCCCCAAAAACAATGCAAAGACCAGCACCCCGCCAGCGATAAAAA
This sequence comes from Firmicutes bacterium UBA4053, assembly GCA_002382125.1. Classification (GTDB taxonomy): domain Bacteria; phylum Bacillota; class Desulfotomaculia; order Desulfotomaculales; family Nap2-2B; genus UBA4053. The sequence continues at coordinate 19,834 of DFZP01000096.1, read as the reverse complement.
AGTGAAAACGCATATTGGGTTGAGTTCGCAGAGCATCAAGGACTCCCGCTGACGCAAATCTGAAACTGTCCCCAAAACTGCCACGCCTGCCCATTTCCCTGGCTTCTCCCTCGAAAATAAAATCCAGAACTCAGAACTCAGAATACCCAAAAAAACAAGACTCATTGGTTCCCCCTCCCTTCAAGGGAGAGGGCCAGGGTGAGGGTGATGGGTGGAAAACGCCCCCTCCCCCCAACCCCCTCTCCCTTCAAGGGAGGGGGAATTGCTAAATATGCTATTTTCATGCTTTGTGGAGAGGACGTCAGCCCTCATGGGTAACTCCTTCGAAAATCCATATAGTGTCTGATCAAAGTTCCAGCCTTCCCAGGACAGCTTCCTCCTTCGCCCGCATAACCCGCCGGTCTTCTTCGGTCTGGTGATCATATCCAAGCAGGTGAAGCACGCCGTGAACAACCAGATAGGCCACTTCCCGCCGCAGGCTGTGGCCGTATTCCATACTCTGCCTTTGGGCAGCCGGCAAGGAAACCACAACGTCCCCTAAAATTAATTCTTCCTCCACCCTGCAGAAGCTTTCCCCCTCCTGCATGGCAAAAGCCAGCACATCAGTAGGACAATCGACACCTCTGTACTGCCTGTTTAAATGATGAATATATTCCTCATCTACAAAAACGATGCTTATTTCCGCTTCCTCACCAGATTCTTCCACAACCAGTGTTTCTTTTGCCGCACTTGCCGCCAGTTCGGTCAACCCGTTATCCACGGGCGTTTGTTCTAAAAGACTTCTTACGCACACCGGCACCTTTCGTTTTTCTCCTTTCTATTTCTTTGCTCAAATCGGGATACTCGATGCGGGCATGGAAAATACCGCTGAATACTTGCATAAAGGCCGCAGCAATAACATCCAGATCTTTGAAGGTAAGATCACATTCACCAAGTTGACCATCCATCAGCTTATCTTTGATAATCTTTCGCACCATGCCTTCCACCCGGCCATGGGTACGGTTCTGCAAGGAGCGCACTGCTGCTTCCACAGAATCAGCCAGCATCACCAGGGCTGCCTCTTTTGTTTTTGGCTTGGGTCCTTCGTAACGAAATTCATCTTCGTCAATACCTTCATTCTGGCCGTTCTCCACGGCCTTGTGGTAAAAGTAAGTACACAAACCGCTGCCGTGATGCTGTTCTACAATGCTGATAATATCCTCCGGCACTTTATACTCCCTGGCCAGTTCCACTCCGTCTTTAACATGAGAAGTCAAGATCAGTGTGCTTAAAGTAGGAGCAATCTTATCGTGGGGGTTGTCCGTGTTAAGCTGGTTCTCTATAAAAAAATAGGGCCTTTTAAGTTTACCCACGTCGTGGTAGTAAGCCCCCACACGTGTCAGCAAGGTGTCTCCTCCTATTGCCTCGGCAGCAGTCTCGGCCAGGTTGCCTACAATAATGCTGTGATGATAAGTGCCCGGCGCTTCCGTGAGCAACCGCTTCAAAAGAGGGTTGCCGGGGTACGATAATTCCAAAAGGCGTACCGGGGAAGTAATCTTAAAGGTACTTTCCAGGTAAGGAAGAACTCCAATGGTTAAGATGGAAGAAAGAATGCCGTTAGTTACTCCAAAAAGCACAGCCGAAGCAATGACCAGACCTATTGGGGAGACAGAGGTTAATTCCATAACGCTAATTGCAACAACACTGGCAAGACCGGTATATAAACCGGCCCGTGCCAGATCACCGCTTTTGCTTAATCTGCTTACACTGTAAATGCCGGTAATTCCCCCCACCAGCCCCACTACTCCAAAACGCAGTTGACCATCGGTTATGATCATTAAAAAATAGCACATCACCACCACTACCAGCACCGCCAGCCGGGAATCAAGCAAAATAGCGACGAGCATCCCCGCTGCCGCTATGGGAACCATGTAACCGAATAAAGCACCTAATTCCGGCCACTGGGTACTGTTGATGGCGACAATAGCTTTTGCCACAATCATAATCAAGAGCACAATTATCCCCAATAAATAAAGGTGGCCGGCATTCCGGTAAATCTCATTGTTCTGCTGGTAAAGGTAGAAAAGCACTACCACCATTAAAAGAACCACCAGCAAACTGTCGCCGGCAATCTTCCTCCAAGGAATGGCCCTTTGCGTTAATCCAAGCGCCTCAAGTTTGGTCATTTGTTCGTGCCTCATTATTTCTCCCGCCCCAACAATTTTTTCACCCTGCCTGACAGTTACCTGTTGAGGAAGCACAGTTCCCATCGCTGCTTCCTTTAAAAGATGCGTCTTCTCAACATTAAGAAAGTTGTTGGGACGCAGGTAACTCTGAATCAGGATCCGGCCCACTTCTTCGTAAGGCGGCCTTAAATATAACTCACTGACTTTAGCAACCAAACTGTTCCTGGTATCCGCAAGATTTTCCGTGGTTATCCCTTGCTCCGCATCCATTGCCTTGGCAATTAAATCATTTACTCCTTGCTCTGTTCGCTGTAGTTCCTTTGGAGAAGGTTTAGCAAGTAAAACCAACATTTCACCGGAGGTATCAGGCGGCAGCAGTTGACGTAACCGGCTTACACGCTCCTCCCCGGTGGCCGAAAGGTCATTTTGAACTTCTCTGATGCCCGCTACCACTGCCGATATATCCCGTTGAACGGCACTGCTCACACCCGCATCCCGGTCGTACTGGTTAGGCACGGAAGCAGCGGCCTGTTGACGCAATTCCTCAGTTTTTAGCCGATCCTCAAAAACAACGCTGCGGGGTGCAAAAACATCAGCAGGAGAAACCTGGCCCGCTTTCAAACCAACACGGTAAGGAACAAATTCTATAGAAACCATTAACGTAGTCAGGATAAAAAATAATAAAGCAGCAAGACCCCGGCGTGTTTGCCGCTGTTTCATTAAAAAACCAAACAGCCCTGCTACCCTACCCCAGACGGTA
>DFZP01000096.1:0-16783 GCA_002382125.1 Firmicutes bacterium UBA4053 | reverse complement strand
GCATGAACAAGACCTGAAATCTGTCCCTTAGGCAGATCGATCTGTGTAATATCACCTGTAATGACTGCCCTGGAACCAACCCCCAAACGGGTAAGAAACATTTTCATCTGTTCACAGGTGGTGTTCTGCGCCTCATCCAAAATTATAAAGGCATCTTCTAAAGTCCTTCCACGCATGTAAGCCAGGGGAGCAATCTCAATAATATGACGTTCCACGTACTTTTGAGTGTTTTCCATCCCCAGGATGTCGTATAGACTATCATAAAGAGGCCTTAAGTAGGGGTCCACTTTTTCTTGCAAATCGCCGGGCAGAAACCCCAGTTTTTCACCGGCTTCCACTGCCGGCCGGGTCAAAATCAACCGGTTTACCTCCTTATTACGCAAGGCATGAATTGCCATCGCTACTGCCAGGTATGTCTTTCCTGTACCAGCAGGGCCGATTGCAAAAATAAGATCATGCTCACGCATAGTCTTGATATACTGCTGTTGACCTAAAGTCTTCGGCTTGATTTGCTTCCCCCTGGCAGTAACCAAAACCGTTTCCCGGGCCATGCCTGGTAGAGCGTCATGCACTCCGGCCTGCACGGTCTTGATAACGTAGTTAACTTCTTGAAGGGTCAGTCTGTTACCTGCCTGGTAAAAATCCTGTAGTTGATCAAACACTTCCCGTGCCTGGTTGATCTGCTCAGGCCGGCCCCAAATAATTAATTCTTCTCCCCGGGCAACCACACGCACACCAAGCATTTGCTCAATTAAAGCCAGATGCTCATCGTGACGACCAAAAATTTCAGCCGCTATTTCAATGTCTTTTAAAACCACCCTTGCTTTAAGCGTGTCCCCCAAGTTCTTCCTCCATAACTCTAAAATTTACTCTTCAACAGGCTCAAAGGGCCTGGCTGTTCCAATTTCCTCCATGGTTTCAACAAATACCCTTACCCGAACCAGGCTTTCAGACTGGTTGACAATTAATTCTTCTACCCTTTTACTTAATATTATGGCGCCGGCGGGGAATTGTTTCTCCATCCCGGCTAAAGCCTGCTTTGCCGCCAGCAACCGGGCTTCCTCATGATTTCTGTGCAGAGTATAGTTTTCTATTTCGTGATATTTCAATGTAATAAATTCGACGGGGAGATCAAGATTCCTCCAGGCGGGAATCCTTTTTGCAAAACTCTCCTTGCTGTAAAAAACAAACGAAATATTCCGGGGGCCAATAAGAATTATTTCCCTGCCACTAATTTTCATACAAACACTGGTGATAACTCGCCCGGTAGGTCTTTTCCCCTTTTCCACCATTTGCGCTTCACCATAACTTTCGTACCACAAACGAGCGCGAACTATTCCTTTAGCATAAACATAAGCAGGCGGCGGTAGAGGTTTTTGCTCCTCCTTTTGTTCCGGGGAAGCTTTTTCCCTGGACGGCTTTTCAGGAGGTGGAACAATACCCGAGATCAACACCTGACCTTCCACCACCGTATCACCCTCTTTTATTGCCGGGTTACCCTGCAAGACCAGTATCTCCTCAACAAGGCCGGCCTTTCTTGCTACCACGTGGGCCGGCCCACTAAATTTTTCCTTCACCAGGATCTTCTCAACAACCTCTATCCTGGCCCTGGTCCCCTTAATCTCTATACCCACCCAGGAAACGGCAGGCAGTTGTTGCTGGATGCTTTTTTCCACCGCTCCTATATTTACCTGGCGCCTGGGTACTCCACGCTCCAGTCCGGCTTCGCCGGCAATCCTTAATACATCCGCAGCAGCAATATTCTTGTTACCCCTTAACTCTATGAACCAGATGATGGAACTTAAAAAATAAAGGGCCGTCAAAAAAAATAAACAGCCTATGACCAGAGCCTTACGCCTTCTAAGCCGGGCCAGAATAAAAGGCAACCCTTCCCGGTCCCGGATTTCAAACCGGCAACCAGTTTTACGGGCTACATGCCGTAACAGCTTCACCGCACTCATCCTTGCTTGCAGGAGAACCTCATCATCCCCTATCCTGCTTACATTCCAGATGAAAATCCCACGGCCCACAGCCATATTAATAAACTTTTCCGGCCCCTCGCCGTGGACCGAAACGGTTACATATCCCGCCAGATAATTAGCCAGCCTTAAAAAAAACATACCTTAAATCCTCCGAAAACAAATTTATTACCACAGAGAACACAGAGTTCACAGAGAAATTATAATTTGGAATGTAGGCTATCAACTTAGCTTAAGCCTGACCGCTGTCATTTGTCCCTAAGGAGCNNNNTTTGTTCAAAAACCAATGTAACACGCGCAATATGCAGCGCTGCCTGGTTTGCTCCGAACCAAACCGTTGTTTCGTCGGCCTGTAGCATCGAAGCGACGAGGGACAAATGACAGGAAAGGGTTTTGCTTTGCTGAGTTAACTTTATAACCATGTTTGGAATTTTAGAACGCGGTTAAATTTAAGATTCAGGTATCATCGCCACCGCCATGATCTTCAAAAGCAACGCTTTTAATGTGCCCCTCAACATAAATTTCCTCCGGCAGCACATTACGCAGTTTTAATCCCGTACCCCTGATCACCAATTCTCCCTCCGAAACATTAATACACACCAATTCAGAAGTATACTTCAAGATACCCCTGTGATTCTCAACGATCAGTTGGAGACTGCCCAGCATGACAATCTTAGGCAGGTCTAAAATTACGTTTCCCGGAATCTCCAGAAACCCGGACATCTGTTGTTTAATCCGCTTCTGAAAGTCCTTCATGGCCACCTTTAACTCCTCCCGACCACATCAAAACATTTACAAAAACAGTTTACCTACCGGCAGATCCATCCCATGCTCCAACAAACCATCAACGACCTGCGCCTCGGTAATTACCCCCTTGTATTCCCACTGTTTATCAAGCACCAGTACCAGGTGGAACCGCCGCGGCAAAAAGGGACGGATTACCTGCCCTAAAGGTATATTCTCAACAACAACCAGCAGTTCTGCCGGCAGCACACCCAGGCGCATCAACTCCGCCTTCTTTTGAACCAGTTGTCGCATGAAAAGATAAGTAGCCATTTCTTTCTCGCGGGTAGCCGCATAAAAAAGGAATAAGCCCGTAAATAAAACATCCAGGCCGGTAAAACCTGAAACCAGACCTACAGAACCCAAAAACACAGTCGCCACGGCCCATCCCTGGCCAAGCCCGGCTGCCCGGCAGGTGGCCTCGCGAATACCGACCCGTAAGGCCAGGTACGCCCGGTAAATACGGCCGCCGTCAAGGGGCAGGGCAGGCAGCAGGTTAAAGGCTATAATCAACAAGTTGCACTGCAAAAAAAAAGGGCCGAGTTGCTCATCCCATAAGCCATGATTTTTAAAGGCCATACCAAGAGCAACCATCAGCAGGTTGCTGGCCGGACCGGCGCAAGCCACGTAAACCTCCTTCACCGGATCAAGAACCAGGTCCCCACCCATCCGGGTAACACCGCCAAAAGGCAACAACTCTATTTCCCCCACCGGTACCAGAAGGCGCCTGGCAACGGCCACATGGGCCAGTTCATGCACCAGTACCACGGCAAAAGCGATCAATCCTTTGCCCATCACCCCGGCTACAAAAAAAAGACCCAAAATCGCCAGGAAAAAAATATTTAAATACAGCTCAACTCCCATTATACGCCCTACACGCACCGTCGGCGCCTCCGTTATGGTATCTTCAACTCGGGCAACGGGTCCACCAGTTTACCCTTCTTCCTCAGTTCGAAATGCAACCCTCCACCAGGCACATCACCAACAGTCCCAATCTCACCCAAAATCTGGCCCTTGTCAACATTCTCCCCTTTTGTTATTGAAACAGGAATACGAAGACAGGCGTAAAGGGTATAGCTACCCTCACCATGTATCAGCAGTACATAATACCCCAGGACAGGATCATTACTCACACGCGCCACTTTCCCCGCCCGTACGGCTCTGACCGGCGTACCGGGAGCAGCAGAAATATCTATCCCGGAATGAAATCGCTCCAGCTCATCTAAAGGATCAACAGACCAGCCAAACCTTCTTACTACTTTTCCGGAAACCGGCGTTACCAGTCCTGCTGATAAATCATTACGGCCTAACGCCTCTTGTGCATCGGGCAGTACATAGCCGGGAAACTGATGATCTACATTCACCATCTGCAGACCCAACTGGACAGCTTTTTGAAGCACAGGTTGAAAATTCCACTCAGTGGTAAGGGTATACCGCAATCCTTCGCGTAAAGTAAACCCTGCCGGATGAGAAAAATTCCTCATTGCCATCAACAGGGCCAGGATAGCCAAAGCCACCATTAAGCGGTAAAAATTTTTACGCAAAAACCCTCCACCTGACTGGCTCCGGTAATTTAAAGGATAATTCGACAGCCAATTGTCGGATTGATCTTTTTTTTCTGTATTAAAAGCCGCCAGGCGCTTATTTCCCCCCGCCATTTTCCAGTTCAAAATTTATCCCCTCCAGCAAAATTATATTTCCCGGAGGGGACAAATATGACAAGCTATATTCTAAAAATAACCATCCCATACTAAAACAAAATCTTTCTCCGGCGCACATGAACGTTTAAGAGTAAGCCCATAGCCATCATGCTCATGATCATATTACTGCCTCCATAACTGAAAAAGGGCAGGGGAATTCCTGCCACGGGCATAATGCCGGTGGTCATCCCGACATTTACAAAAACATGAAAAGCAAACATGGATACAACTCCCATGGCTAGTAACGTACCGGTTAAATCACGGGCGTCAAGAGCAATTCCAATTCCTCTGGTAATAATAACCAGAAACAACCCTAACAATACCAACGTCCCCAAAAAACCAAATTCTTCACCAACCACGGAAAATATAAAATCAGTATGGCGTACAGGCAGGAAGGTTAAATGGCTCTGGGTACCCCCCAACAGCCCTTTGCCCGCCAGCCCGCCGGAACCAATGGCAATCAGTGACTGCCATATATGGTAACCTGCGCCTAATAAATCGCTGTTGGGGTTCAAGAAAATCAGCAGGCGGGTCATCTGGTATTCTTTCAACGTATAATTATGATATTCTTCATGTAGTTCACGCGCTTTTTTATACTTCTCAGACAATTGCTGGTATTTTTCATCCAGTTCCTGGCGTCGTAAGTGCTCAGTCGCCACCTGCCGTTCCCTTTCCAAAGCTGCCAACTGTTCTTTCCCTTGAAGATCGAGATCGTGCAGATACATGTGAGCCAAAAACAACCCTGCCACTAAAGCCATGCCTGCACCCAATGTTCCCAGCAAAATCGATGACCTGGCTCCTGCAAAAAACAACATGCTGAACATAACGGCTATAAACACTAATGAGGTACCTAAATCCGGCTGCTTGAGAACCAAGATAACGGGTATGCCAACATAAATAAAACAGGGGAACAAATCCCTTACGCGGGCCAGGTTTCCCTGCCGTTTAACTAGAAAACCGGTAAATGTAATAATCATTAATACTTTGGAAAATTCTGAAGGCTGAAAAGCAAACGGCCCCACGTCAATCCAGCGCTGCGCGCCATAAGCCATATGCCCGGTTACCAGAACCGCCCCTAAGATGAACAGATTAAATATATAAAGCAGGCGCGTGTGTTTTAGTAAATCTTCGTAAGGGATATAGATTATTACTCCCATAAAAACAATGCCGATCAAAAACCAGGTCAATTGTTTTAAAATATATGTGTAATCCAGGTACAAAAAGCGCACAAGTACGTTTGTATCTTGCAACCGGCTGAACGAATCACCGGTAAATTCTAAAGTAGCGCTGCCGATCGCCACCAGGCCAAATAAAACCAATGCACTTACTACTATAATCAGGGTGTAATCAAGGCTTTTAAGCATCCTTGCCAGGCTCACCGGCTTTTGTCCCTTCCCTTGAAAATTGTTTAAATGCTGGAGGCCAATCCGCCATTTAACCGTTTCATGCCCCGCACCGGAATGCTAGCCACCAATGCCACCTGGTTATCGCTTGTTTCCAGGTTAACTTCCAGTGCCTGCTCATCTATATCCATGTAATGTGAAATTACCTTGATCAGTTCCGTTTTCAATATCTCCAGCAACTCCGGTGACACACCGGCCCGGTCATGCACCAATACCAGCCGCAATCTCTCCTTGGCTACATTTTTACTGCCGCCGGTTTCTCGCCCGAATATCTTTAACAGAAAGTCAAACACTTTAAGCCCACCCCTTTACGTGTTTTACTTAAACCCGATTATACGGCGCAACCTGCCAACAAAGCCGTTCTGATCCAGGTTCATCATGGGCACTGTTTCCCCTTTCATCCGGCGAACAATATTGCGATAGGCCTGGCCCGAACGAGAACGTTCATCTTGGACCACAGCGTCACCACGATTCGTGCTGATTACCACCATTTCATCCTCCGGTACCACACCCAAAAGCTCGATCGCCAGAATATCTATAATATCTTCAATGCTCATCATATCCCCATGGCGAACCATCTTGGGACGCAAACGGTTAATAACCAGGGTGGGGTTCCGTAACTCTGCCGCCTCCAACAAACCTACTACCCGGTCGGCATCCCGTACTGCGGCTACCTCCGGAGTAGTAACTACAATTGCCTTTTCCGCCCCGGCAATGGCATTCCGAAAACCCTGCTCGATGCCTGCCGGACAATCAATAATCACATATTCAAATTCCTGCACAAGGTCTGCGCATAATTTTTTCATCTGCTCCGGATTAACAGCCGTTTTATCTTTAGTCTGGGCGGCAGGCAAAAGAAACAACCCTTCAAAACGCTTATCCTTAATCAGCGCCTGTCTTAGACGGCAATGACCACCGGTAACGTCGGTAAGGTCATAAACTATACGATTTTCCAGGCCGAGCAATACATCCAGATTGCGTAATCCTATATCAGCATCTATCAGCGCCACCTTATGATCCAAAGCAGCCAGACCAGTACCCAGATTGGCGGTAGTAGTTGTTTTCCCTACTCCTCCTTTCCCCGAGGTTACCACAATTACTTCGCTCAATAATCGCTCCTCCTCTTTAATTTATTTGCACCCCGAACTAAACAACAAAACCCTGTCGTTCACCACCGGTTTGAAACACTTCTATTGTTACCACATCATCTTTAATCCGTGCAATTTCCGGCTGACTGGGCCTTGCTGATTCGTCTTCCGGGGGCCGGGTAATGTGATTGGCAATCCGCAACTGGGTCGGTTGCAGACGAAAGGCCACTACCACGGCCTGTTCGTCTCCTGCGGCGCCGGCATGAACCATCCCGCGCAAGGCCCCAAGAACAACAACATGACCGGAGGCCATAACCTCAGCCCCGGGATTTACATCCCCCAGGATAACTACATTACCGCTAAAATTTATTTTTTGCCCGGAACGGAGAGTGCGCCGCACCAGGATAGTGTTGTCATCAACTAAATCATCTATTTCCTGGGCTTTGCGTGTTTTCTTGTTCCCTTGCTCCTGCATCTCCAGCACCAAGGCCACCTCTCCTTGTTTATCCTCTTGATAATAGAAATTCTACATCAGGCAACCAAATCCTGCTAATTGAAATTAAAAAATGCAACTGCATTTATCCATCATTTGGCTTCTTAGAATTGTTTTGAAGATCAAAGTAAGCATCTAAAATCTGACGGGCCACCGGGCCTGCAATTCCACTACCCTTGCCTCCATACCCCACAACCACCGATATTGCCACCTCGGGCTCCTCATAAGGAGCAAAAGCCAGGAAAAGAGCATTGGCATTTCCCGCTTTATCTCCCACTTCCGCGGTGCCCGTCTTGGCCGCCGCCTGGTATTCGGCGCCGGCAAACACACCCGCCGCCGTTCCTCCCGGCAGCATGGCAGCCATATGCATTCCCTCCCGGATAATTTGAAGGGTATTGGGAGATATATTTGCCTCACGCGCCAGGTATGGGGGAAATTTCTGAGTCACTCTTCCGCCGGGAGCGATTATCTTCTTAATCAGATAGGGCCGGAAAATCCTCCCCCCGTTGGCAATGGCGGCTGCGTAATTGGCCAGTTGAATAGCAGTAAACTTATTATCCTGTTGGCCGATGGACATATCCATGCTATCGTACTCATGCCACTGGGACTCCCACAGATTCCCCCGCCAAACTTCTTTTTTGCGCTCCGGTGAAGCCACCTGCCCTGCTTTTTCGCCGGGAAGGTCAATACCCGTCCGTTCCCCCAGCCCATATTCCATGGCATATTTTCCCATCAAGGCAGGACCGGTCCGAATACCAAACATATAAAAGAAAGTATCACAGGAAACCTGCAGGGCCTTTCTTAAGTTAACCTCCCCATGAGCCCTCCAGTCTTTCTTGCCCTTATAGAACCCCGGACAATAGATTTTCGCTTCTGGTTCACTCACTTTACCTTCCAATAAAGCTGTAGCCGTCACCATTTTAAACGTGGAACCAGGAGTGTAAATCTCCTCTATGGCATGGTTTTTAAAAACACCTTTGCCGCTTAATTTCTGGTATTCTTCAGGTGGCAATTCACGTGTAAAAACAGTGGGATCGTAAGAAGGAATGCTGGCCATGGCCAGTACCTCGCCAGTGCGCACATTTAATACCACTGCTGCGCCGGTGACCGGTTTTCCCCCGGGAATCTTTGCATAACCCAATTTCCTGGCTTGTTCTGCCCAGTGGGACAGGGCATCTTGAGCCACTCGCTGCAAACGGCTGTCAATGGTCAGAACCAGTTTACTGCCTGCTACGGGCGATTTCATTCCCAGGTAGCGAACAGGGCGGGCCAGGGCATCTACTTCTACCAGCCGTCCGCCTCTTTGCCCGCGTAAAAAAGGCTGATATTTATTTTCCAATCCCGTCTGGCCGAAATCATCTCCCAGTTGATAACCCTTATCCTCATTTTTCTCCAGTTGTTGTTGATCAATTTCCCTGACAAAACCCACTACCTGAGCCAACAAGTCCTTCTGTGGATAATCACGAACAGGCTCTATATCAATAAAAACCCCCGGTAAATCCAGGCGATTCTCTTCCAGCCTGGCAACTGTCTCAAAACTTACGCCAACAGCTACTTGAACCGGCTCGTACAGTTTCAGCTTCTGTTTCTGTATTTTTTTCTGAATATCCCCTTCAATTTCCTCTGCCCTTTTGCCCTTATAAATCTCTTCTCCAATCAGCAGCCGGGCCAGCCTTTCCACCACCCGCTCAGTATCTTCTGTCCCCAGGTAGGCTATTGAAACTGTATACACCGGTCTGTTTCCCACCACACGGATACCATTGCGGTCAATCATCTCACCACGCGGTGCGGCAATGGGAATCAATCGCTGGTGGTTCAACCGGGCCTTCGTCCGGTATTTATCCACCTCCACCAATTGCAAATAGGCTACCCGGACAATAAGCACCAAAAAAGCCCCAACTACCAGGGCCGCGAAAAAACGCATTTTCTTCTCCAGTTTTCTGCGTTCCATAAACATACTCTCCAGGTTGCAAAATGAAGATTGTAAATTGCAAAATTTAGCTTAAAAGCGGCTCAGTACGATAAAACCATTTACTCAACAACAAGGCCGTAAAGGCATTATAAACAGCACCGGGAAAAATAACCTTAAGCAAGGCTATCCCCGGCGAAATAGAAATATCCACATAAGCAAGCAATAAATAGTGAACCACTCCCCCGGACAAAGAAACCAGCAAGGTAACAACAGCAGCCATAACGCCGCTGTCCACATACAACCTGGTCCTGGCCAAACCCGCCAGATAGCCCACAGCCATTTGTACCAGCGCATTTAACCCAAAATAGTCTCCTGTGGCAATATCCACCATCAACCCTGCCCCAAAACCCCACAGGGCGCCCCTTAATTGCCCGCGTAGTAAAGCATTAAAAACTACCAGGATCAATACAAGATCAGGCTTAACACCTGCCACCCGGATCAAATCCAGAACAGTTACTTGCAAAAGCAGGGCCGCAACCAATAAGCCGGGCAAAAACAAGACTCGCACCGATGCACAAGCCTCCTTTAAATTCAACTCTCAATACTCAACCCAATATATCTGTATTCCTTGCATGTTTACACTTGATATTTTTCAGAAAGAAGAGTCCAGGATTCAGGATTCAAAAATGGAAAAACCTGAGGTCATAAAGATATTCTTCCGGTTCCGGCTAAGAAACTAAGGCGACTTTACTTCCCCGATCACAAATACCTCTTCTAACCGGTTAAAATCCACATACGGACGGACGGTGGCGTTATAAAACAAACCTGACGGATCCTTTTTAGTATCAACAATCTCACCCACGGGAACGCCTTTAGGGAAAAAACTTCCCACCCCGGAGGTAACCACTACCTGTCCCGGGTGCACAAATGTGTCATAAGGAATGTGTACCATACGCAACCCCGCTACACTTTCCCCCAACCCTTCCACCAGTCCCGGTGACCGTGTTTCCTGTACAAGAGCGCTCACCGCACTGCGCGGATCAGTAATTAACAACACCTGGGCAGTATTTTCACTGATCCTGACAACTCTACCCACCAACCCTGCAGGAACTATTACTGCCATATTTACCTTGATACCCTGCCTGGAACCCTTCCCCAGGGTAATGGTACCAAACCAGTTGCCCGGATCACGGCCTATCACCGCAACAGTGGTTACCTCCCCGTAAACCTGAGAAACCACCGTAGCCCGAAAATCCAACAGCTTTTTCAACCGTTCGTTTTCCAGGCGATACTCTTCAGGTTTTCTTAATTGCCCTTGAAGCTGGGCTACCTCTTTAGTTAGCTCACGGTTGCGATTGGCCATCCCGAACAACGAAAAGGGGAAGGTTAATAACTCTTTCCCCCTCCGGCCCAACTCTATACAAACATTCTGAACAGGAGCAAAAACATCCCGCAATGTTCCTTCTATGGGAGGTGACGGAACCTCCCTCAAAACGGTACTTTTGATCATTACCAGAGTAATCGGGACCAATATTATTAATAAAAGAAAAATCCCCATGCTGCTTCTCCGGCGAGACAATGTACCACACCTAACCTAATGACATTTTTTTAGGTTGAATCAATACGCGTCGCAAAATATTAATATTTTCCAGTACACGGCCCGTTCCATATGCTACACACAAAAGAGGTTCTTCTGCCAGATGAACAGGCATACCTGTCTGCTCACTGACCAGTTGGTCCAGCCCTCTCAAAAGAGAACCTCCGCCGGCCATAATGATTCCGCGATCCATGACGTCAGCGGCAAGTTCAGGCGGAGTTTGCTCAAGGGTGGCCTTGATTGCATCCAGGATAGACGACACGGGCTCGGATAAAGCTTTGTATATCTCGTCGGTAGTAACCCGCACCGTCTTAGGCAGGCCGGTAATCAAATCCCTTCCCCGCACATCGTGAGTTTCTGAATCCTGTTGGGGATAAGCAGTACCAATCTCAACCTTCATCTCCTCGGCAGAACGATCACCAATCATTAAATTATATGTCTTCTTAACATGTTGGATGATTGCTTCATCCATCTCGTCACCGGCAATACGGATGGAGCAACTGGTAACAATCCCGCCCAGGGAGATAACCGCCACCTCTGTAGTACCACCGCCAATATCTACAATCATATTGCCCATGGGCTCATGTACCGGCAACTCTGCGCCTATAGCAGCCGCCATCGGCTCCTCCACCAGATAGACTTCCCTGGCTCCAGCCTGCAAGGCTGCCTCCCGCACCGCGCGTTCCTCTACGGTCGTTACTCCTGAAGGCACCGAAATCACAACCCGCGGCCGCACAAAAAAGGTCCGGTTACGCAAGGCCCGATCAATAAAATATTTAATCATACTCTGGGTCACGTCAAAGTCAGCGATCACACCATCCTTCATCGGTCTGATGGCTACAATGTTGCCCGGCGTTCGACCGATCATCTGCCTGGCTTCTTCACCTACCGCCAGCACCCGGCCGCTGTCCCGCTCAATAGCGACAACCGAAGGTTCCCGCAGAACAATACCCCTTCCTTTAACGTAAACCAAAGAGTTGGCGGTACCCAGGTCTATTCCCATATCTTTAGAAAACAAACCTATACGCAATTTCTTCACTCCTCCAAATAATGCGATCGGATGCGTTACATTAAACCCTTAGCTTTAAAGCTGGTAAACTTATTATCTCCAATGATCAGGTGATCAAGAATCTCGATACCTATTATATGACCGGCTTCCAATAAACGCCTGGTTACCTCTATATCTTCCCTGCTCGGAGCAGGATCTCCACTTGGATGGTTATGTGCTAAAATCAATGCTGCTGCACTCCGTTTAATTGCGTTCCTGAACAATTCACGCGGATGTACCGCGGACGAATTTAATGTTCCGATAGAAATAATCTCCCGGCCAATCACCTGGTTTTTAACGTTCAATAAAAGTGCTCTGAAATGCTCACGATCCAGGTTCCGCATTTCCTCCATCACCAGCCGGACTGCATCTTCAGGAGTTTTAATTACGGCCCGCTCGCCAAAACTATCGGTAGCCACCCGTTTACCCAATTCCAAAGCTGCCTTTACCTGGGCAGCTTTAGCCGGTCCCATGCCTTTTATATCACTTAGTTCTTCTATGCTGGCATGGATCAGCGCCCGTAGTCCGTTAAAACGCGTAAGAACAACAGTAGCTAATTCCAAAGCAGTGCCTGCAGCCGAGCCTGTACGCAGTAATATGGCCAGCAATTCCACATCAGTTAGAGCTGGAGCGCCTTCCCTGATCAGGCGTTCGCGGGGCCTTAAACCGGCGGGCATATCTTTAATTGTTAAATGATACTGTACCTCATCCAAAAGTCCTTATAACCCCCCAGGATCCAGTACATCCACCCCGAATTCCTTCAACATCTGCGCCAGGCGGGCTATGGGTAAACCGACAACGTTAAAAAAACACCCCTTAATACCATCAATAAAAATAGCCCCCAGCCCCTGGGCAGCGTAAGCCCCCGCCTTGCCAAGAGGCTCACCCGTAGCCACATAACGCTTAATCTCGTTCTCTGTAAGAGGCTTAAACTTTACTTTCGTCTGTTCGCAAGCTACCAGAACGCGTCCGGCAGGTTTTTCCACCACAGCCACACCTGTATAAACATCATGCTGCCTGCCCTGCAACAGGCGCAACATCTTTTCTGCTTCCCTTGCATCAGCAGGCTTGCCCAATACCTGTCCACTGCAAACAACAATAGTATCGGCCCCAATAACCAGCCCTTGCGACACAGCCCCTGCAGCAGCTCTTGCCTTGCGCTCCGCCAGTATTTCCACCTGCCGGCGGGGAGGCGCTTCAACATCCATCATTTCATCCACCAGCTTTGTCAAAACAAAAAATGGCAAACCCACCTGTTCCAGCAACATGCGGCGGCGAGGTGAAGAAGAAGCCAGGTACAGCATAGAAGAGTCTTTTCCCCCCTACATATTGCGGTACAATATGTAACCAAAAATTAAACCGATCACTGTTAAAAGCCCTAGATCAAAAGTCAGGCCAAAAGTCAACTCAATAAAATGCATATCCAGCGTTGCAGGCTTAATCCCCAGCGAACCAATCGCCTTTAAAACGGACAGCCCCGGCGGTAAAATAGACGCCACCGCATCACCTGCCAGCCCGCCCAGCAATAAGAGAAGTACTAACAACCACGGACTTTTATACTGTTTAAAAGATTTAGCCATCGTTTTCACCCGCAAATAATTTTTTTCGCCTCTTAGTCTATCATTTTATACAAGAAGTGACAAGCTATGTTTTAGCCTGCAACCCTGACGATCATTTCCACCTCCACCGGCGCGCCCGATGGAAGTTCCGCCACACCAACAGCATAAACGGGAGTGCCTGCCGGCTTCGCCCAAAAGCTCCAGCAGCAATTTAAGACGTCCCGTTGAGCACAGCAGGCTGCTCTTCAAAGCCTAAAAGCACTGTTGACAAACCCTGTAACCCAGATTCAAAATCATCACCACCTTCGACCCAGCAAAAACTCCCTCGCCTCTGCCACCATGTACAAAGAGCCCGTAATACAAACCACATCATTAACAGCAGCCACCTCCATGCCCTGAAGGACAGCATCTTTTATGCACTTTACGGCATATACCTCTTGCACATAACGCCGGGCCTCCCCTGCCAGGCGCTGCCAGTCACCGGATCGCGGGCTGTTTGGCCGGGTAACCACCACCGCACGCGCCCGGGGTGCAAGCTCCGCTACCACCCCGGCACATTGTTTATCTCCCAGCATACCCAGTACCAGGACGACTTCTTTTTCCGGAAAATAATCATCCAGGGCACGGCGCAGGCTTTTTGCGCCGTCGTAGTTATGAGCGCCGTCAATAACAGCCAGCGGGCGTCTACCCAGGATTTCCAGGCGCGCCGGCCAGCTTGTCCCGGCCAATCCCCGGCAAACAGCATTTTTTGAAATCGCGTAGCCCTGCTCAGACAGCACATCCACGGTGGCCACCGCCACGGACGCATTAGCCAGTTGATGGCGGCCCAGCAAAGGCAGAAAAAGATCAGTATAGTCTTCCCTTAATCCTTTTACTGAAAACCGCTGCCCCGCCACCGAAAAGTCTTCTCCGCCGGCTTCCCAAAAAACCTGCCGGTATAAAGGAGATGACTGTTTTCCAAGATGCCCATTTTCCACCCTGACCAACGGAGAATCTTTATGCTGGCAGGTTTTATAAATTACCTCCAGCGCCTCCCCGTCACCGGCAGCAGTAACTACCGGAACACCGTTTTTAATGATCCCCGCTTTAACCGTAGCAATATCTTTAACAGTGGAACCCAGATAATCCATGTGGTCCATGGATACATTGGTGATTACAGACACCAGCGGGTTCACCACATTGGTAGAGTCGATGGCCCCGCCCAAACCTACCTCTAAAACTAAAAAATCCACCTTCTCTTCTAAAAAGTACTGAAAAGCCAGAGCGGTGCTGACCTCGAATTCCGTAGGATGCTCAAACCCCTCCGACACCATAGCGTCCAGGTGAGTACGAAGGCTGGTAATCAACTGCGCCACCCGCTCAAAAGAAATTTCCACTCCATTGATACAGTAACGCTCAGTATAAGAGTGCAGGTGAGGAGAGATAAAGGTACCCGCTCTATACCCCGCAGCCTTCAATATGGCTGCCACCATGGCCAGTGTGGAACCCTTGCCATTAGTGCCGCCAATATGAATAACCTGCAAAGGCAAGTGGGGATTCCCCACCCTGCGCAATAACTCAGTAACCCGGCCCAGACCAAAATTAAAGCCAAACCTGGTTAAATTCTGCAGGTACTCCACGGCCTCGTGATAATTCAACTTTAAAACCCCTCCTCCTGAAACCATTTCGACAATTTTTCAAAAAATCCTGTGCCTGCCCGGCTACCTTAAAGGTTAATGCGCACAAATCCTTCAAAAGCAGGCTTGCAAAAACCCTCTTTTTCAAATGAGAGAAAACAGGAAAGAAATTTTTTAAAACCAGGTTGTCAGGAAAGGAAAAAATGGTATAATTTTATTGGCATCCCCTGTTTTTTAGTTCCTTTTTGGGTTTTACTGAATAGTTGCAAGAGTTATACTTATATTGCCTTTGAAGTAAGTACTTGTAATAATGGTATCTATTAAAGGAGTTTGTAAAGACATGTCTATTACCAAAATTTCTCCAACTTCCAGCCAACTGCTAAACCGGGAAAACTGCCTTCTGGTTGTTATTGATGTCCAGGAGAAACTGATGCCGGTAATTGCAAAAGGTGTAAGGGTAATCAATAATCTGGTGGTTCTTTTAAAATTTGCACGCCTTACCGGTCTCCCTGTAATTGTTACCGAGCAGCAAAAACTTGGAGCTACCGTGGCAGAAGTTTATGCCGAAGCATCAGATATACAGCCTGTGTTCAAGTGGGAATTTGACTGTTTTGCATGTGAGGAATTTTGTACCCGCATAAACCAATTGGGCAAAAAAAACTTGCTTATTTGTGGTGTAGAAACTCATATTTGCATAGCCCAGACCGTCTTACATGCACTGCCGGCTTACACTGTTCAAGTAATAAGCGACGCCACATCTTCAAGGTTCCTTCCTAACTGGAGTGTTGCTTTGGAAAGATTGCGGGAAAGTGGAGCCACTATTACAACCACTGAAATGCTAATTTACGAGCTTTTGAAAAGGGCAGATACTGAGGAGTTTAAGGCTACACTTCCTCTCATAAAGCAAATCCAACCGTAGTCTAAAATTTACATTTGACTCAAAATCGGCAATTTTAAAACGCTTGCGTTCGTAACACTGGCCATAGACATGCCCGGTACGCGTATCAAAAACCGCAAATAGATTCAGCGCGCCGTCACGTTTGTATTCGTGCTCAACTTACCACAGCCGGTTTAAACCGAAACGGAAGTGATGGCTGTAACGAGGTAACAGATTCGGTTCTTGATGCCGCCTTGAGCAAATCCGGACGGTAGAACCCTCAATCGCCTTCAGGTGGAATTCCAAGGAACGAATGACGTCGATCATGGCCAGAGGGGCGGTATCCGTACCGGGCCTGATCTGCGCCCACACGTCGGCCTCTTTTGCCGGCACCGTTTCCCTGGGGTCGATTACTATGATCTTCGCACCTGCCTTTTGGCAGTCACGAAACAAGAACCACCGGCGGTGAAATGCCTGCTGCGGGTTACTTCCTGTAATCAGGACGCATTTGGTAAGCACCAAGGTTCTTCCTGCGGGGTAACCGGTAATCAAATACCCCACCACCCGCTGGGGACCAAAGCATATTCCCCCCTGTCCAATGAGGTTCGGACTGCCGAAAAGGTTCATGAAGCGGGCTTTATATTCGTAGTAGATTTAATTGTACTTTAAATATCGTAGAATATCAAGCGTTCTTAGAAGTTTTAAAAGGTCCTCTTCAAGAAAATTTA
>DFZP01000063.1:0-11253 GCA_002382125.1 Firmicutes bacterium UBA4053 | reverse complement strand
CCGGGTCGATACTTTTTGCCCCGGGTTCGGCCGAACTAGCGGGGAGGAAATGCTGGAACCCACACGTATTTATGTCAAGACGGTATTAAATCTGCTCAAAAATTTTGATGTCCGGGGCATAGCTCATATTACCGGCGGCGGTCTGACGGAAAACATCCCGCGTCTATTGCCACCGGGCGCCGCCGTATTGATAGAGAAAGGTTCATGGCCTGTTCCGCCGGTTTTTTCACTTCTTCAGGAAATTGGCCGGATAGAAGATAAAGAGATGCTGCGTACTTTTAATATGGGCCTGGGAATGATCCTGGCGCTCCCTCCCGCACAGGCGGACACCTGCCTTGCCTTTTTGGAGAAGGAAGGCGAGAGAGCCTGCCTGGTGGGGGAAGTGACAGCCGGGGAGCGGGGAATAAGGTACGTATAAGAGGAGTGTCTACAATGTCTGTCTTAAATATAGGGGTGCTGGTGTCGGGCCGCGGTTCGAACCTGCAGGCCATAATGGATGCCTGCGCGCAAGGGAGAGTACCGGCGCGGGTAACCGTGGTGGTAAGTGACGTTGAGGGCGCCCCAGCCCTGGAACGTGCCCGCTCAAAGGGAATACCCGCCGTTTATGTAAATCCCGGAGCCTTTGCCGGTAAGATAGAATACGAACAGGCTGTTGCCGGGGTATTGAGAGAGCGCCAGGTGGAGCTGGTCTGCCTGGCCGGGTATATGCGCCTGTTGGGGAAAACCGTTCTTGAAGCCTTCCCCGGCAGGATAATCAACATTCATCCTGCTTTACTCCCGGCTTTTCCCGGCCTGCACGCTCAAAAGCAGGCTATTGAACACGGGGTGCGTTTTAGCGGTTGTACCGTCCATTTTGTTGACGAGGGAATAGATACGGGCCCCATTATTTTGCAGGCAGTGGTACCGGTTTTGCAGACCGATACGCCTGATACACTGGCTGAACGCATACTGGTTGAGGAGCACCGGATTTATCCTGAAGCAATCCGGCTTCTGGCCGGGGACAGGCTGAAAATATATGGTAGAAGGGTGATCATAAAGGAGGAGGGAAAGGATGATTAAACGGGCCCTGATCAGCGTATCCAATAAAACAGGCCTGGAGGAATTTGCCCGGTCGCTGGTGGAAATGGGGGTAGAGATCATCTCCACCGGTGGTACGGCAAAGGCTTTGCGTCAGACCGGCTTACCGGTAACGTACATTTCGGAAGTCACAGGTTTTCCGGAGATTCTGGACGGACGGGTGAAAACGCTGCACCCGCGGGTGCATGCAGGAATACTGGCTCTGCGGACACCTGAACATACGAATCAGCTTCACGAACAGGGCATTGAGTTTATTGATCTGGTGGCGGTTAACCTTTATCCCTTTAAGGAGACTGTTGCCAGGCCGGGTGTTACCCTGGAAGAAGCCATAGAGAACATTGACATCGGCGGCCCGGCTATGATCAGGGCGGCAGCCAAGAATTATAAAAATGTGCTGGTAGTAGTTGACCCCGTCCGTTATCCGGATTTGGCGGGAGCTTTACGTGAAGACAGGATCGATGATGATTTTCGAATGCTTTTAGCCCTGGAGGCTTTCAGCCACGTGTCTGCTTATGATGCCGCCATTGCCGGTTATTTAAGAGGAATAAGCGGGGAAACCGCTCTTTTTCCGCCTGAACTGGTTTTGACGGCTGATCTTGTCCAGGCTCTTCGCTACGGGGAAAATCCCCACCAGCGGGCTGCATTTTACCGTCAGCCGGGAGTTTCGGGCTCCTGTGTGGGCAGCGCCGTCCAGATTGCCGGCAAAGAACTTTCTTTCAACAATATATTGGATTTAAACGCAGCCCTGGAACTGGTTCGTGAGTTTGTTGAGCCTTCGGCAGTAATTGTTAAACACAATAATCCCTGTGGGACGGCAATTGCTATGGATCTGGTTACTGCTTACCGGATGGCCTGCGAAGGGGATCCGGTATCGTCTTTTGGCGGCATTGTGGCCTGTAATCGGACAGTAGACGCTGTTACTGCCCGGGAAATGGTAAAAATATTTTTAGAGGCGATCATTGCTCCTGATTATACGCAAGCAGCGCTGGAAATTCTCTCGGCAAAGCGTGAACTGCGCTGCCTGAAAACCGGTCCCTTATCCGCGCAGTCATCCGGCTATCTGGATCTGCGCAACGTCAATGGTGGTTTTCTGCTTCAAGAAACCGACCGGGAAACGGTGGATTATGGTCAGGTGCGGGTGGTTACCGAAAAGCATCCTGCTGAGGAGCAACTTGCTGAACTGGCTTTTGCCATGGCAGTGGTAAAGCATGTCAAGTCGAACGCCATCGTAATAACCAGGGATCGCCAGCTTATCGGGGTGGGTGCGGGTCAGATGAACCGTGTGGGCTCTGCCCGTATTGCCTTGAGCCAGGCCGGCGAACGTTCCCGCGGAGCAGTGCTGGCGTCGGATGCCTTTTTCCCCTTCCGGGATACGGTGGACGAAGCGGCACGCTCCGGCATAGCGGCTATTATTCAGCCGGGCGGTTCGCTGCGGGATGAAGAATCCATCGCTGCCTGTAACGAACACGGCATAGCAATGATTTTTACCGGCGTAAGACATTTCAAACACTAATACCGCCCTCACCCTTCCCTCCCCTTGAAGGGGGAGGGTTAGGGTGAGGGGGGATGGAGGTTAAAGGATGAAGGCTTTGGTGATCGGCAGCGGCGGGCGGGAACATGCGCTGGTGTGGAAACTGCAGCAGAGCCCGCGGGTAAAGCAGGTGTTTTGCGCGCCGGGCAACGCCGGCATCGCCCGCTGTGCCACCTGTATTGACATAAGCGCAGGGAATATTACCGGCCTTTTGAATTTTGCCCGCCGGGAAAAGATAGACATCACCTTCGTAGGGCCGGAGATTCCTTTGACTGAAGGCATAGTAGATTCATTTAACACGGCCGGCCTGTCCATCTTCGGGCCTGTAGCGCGGGCAGCAGCCATTGAGGGCAGCAAGATATGGGCCAAGGAACTGATGACCAGGTACAATATCCCCACCGCCCGCTACGCTGTTTTTGACCGGGCGGGCGCCGCCAGGGAGTACCTGCTGAAGAACGGCGCCCCGTGCGTGGTAAAGGCTGACGGTCTGGCCGCCGGCAAGGGAGTAGTAGTATGTGCTGCAGTTGAACAGGCTCTCTGTGCTGTTGAGGACATAATGGAGAAAAAGGTATTTGGTTCTGCCGGTGAGCGGGTGGTGATTGAGGAATGCCTGGAAGGGGAAGAGGTCAGCGTGCTGGCCTTTACCGATGGGGAAACAGTGGCGCCCATGTTATCTGCCCAGGATCACAAGCAGGTTTTTGACGGTGACCGGGGGCCAAACACTGGTGGAATGGGCGCTTATGCTCCGGCGCCCGTTTGTACGCCGGAGATTTATCAGGCAGCACAGGAGCAAGTCCTCATACCCATGATACGCGCCCTGGCCGCAGAGGGCTGTCCCTACCGGGGGGTGCTCTACGCAGGCTTGATGATAACCAGCGAAGGGCCTCAAGTATTGGAATTCAACGTTCGTTTTGGCGACCCGGAGGCCCAGCCGCTGTTGATGCTTTTGGAAACTGACCTGGTGGATGTTTGTGAAGCCATCTTTGCCGGGAGGCTATCTTCACTGGATATTAAGTGGAAGCAGGGCGCGGCCGTGTGCGTGGTCCTGGCCTCAGGAGGGTATCCCGGCCGTTATTCCACAGGTTATGCAATCAGGGGACTGGAAGGCTTGCCCGGTGACCTTCAAGTGTTTCATGCAGGTACGGCTTTTAAAGAAGGTCAACTGGTTAATTCCGGGGGAAGGGTGCTGGGAGTCACTGCAGCAGCCGCAAATATCGCCGAAGCAGTTGCCAGGGTTTACGCGGGGGTGGAAAACATATATTTTGAGGGTATGCACTACCGCCGGGATATTGGACAAAAGGCGCTTTTGCGAGAAGGTTTTTGACTTATGGGCGTCGAAAGTCTTATTTATATGTGATTAAGCAGGCTAAGCAGTTACAAAAAAGTTTTAAGGTTTAGGAGATCCTCATGACACCTGCAATTAGAATTATTAATGCCCGGGATCCCGAACTGGCGCACCTTCTGACCAGGCAATTTTCCTTCCGGGAGGAAGAGGCGGCTTTAGTAGGTGAAATATTATCTGCCGTGCGACGGGAAGGAGACCGGGCATTATGCATGTATACTGCCCGGTTTGACGGGGTGGAACTTTCTCCTGAAAAGTTAAAAATAGAGACAACTGAGCAAGAAGCCGCTTATCACCAGGTGGACGGCGGTTTTTTAGAAGCCCTGCGGATTGCCGGGGATAACATAACAGCTTTTCACAGGAAACAGTTGTTGAATTCGTGGCTTGACTTAAATGAGGCAGGTGTTATCTGCGGTCAGATAATAAGGCCGTTGGCCCGGGCCGGTGTTTATGTTCCAGGCGGCAGGGCTGCGTATCCTTCTTCAGTGTTGATGAATGTCATCCCTGCCCGGGTGGCCGGGGTTGCAGAAATTGTTATGGTTACGCCCCCGTGTAAGGAGTATGACGGTGGAATCAATCCATACACTTTGGTGGCGGCAGTTGAAACGGGGGTAACGGAAATTTACAGGGTGGGCGGCGCGCAGGCCATTGCCGCCCTGGCTTATGGTACCCCGAGTATTAAGGCAGTTGATAAGATAACCGGTCCGGGAAATATCTACGTTACCCTGGCCAAGCAGCAGGTGTACGGCCAGGTGGGTATTGACATGCTGGCCGGTCCAAGTGAAGTGGCAGTGATGGCCGATGGTTCGGCCGATCCTGCTTACATTGCGGCCGATCTTTTATCCCAGGCAGAACACGATCCCCTGTCGGCGGCGCTTTTATTTACTCCGGAAGAGATCCTTGCCCACCGGGTACAAAGTGAGCTGGCCCGCCAGTTGCCGCTCTTGCCCAGAAAAGAAATAGCCGCACGTGCTCTGGCAGGCCAGGGAGCCATTGTAATTACCTCTGACCTGGAGGAGGCGGTGGAACTTGTTAACCGGTACGCTCCGGAACATTTGGAACTCCTGGTAGCCGATCCTTTTTTCTGGCTGACCCGGGTTAAAAATGCAGGAGCCGTCTTCTTAGGACATTATTCTCCTGAGCCGGCAGGTGATTATCTGGCGGGGCCCAATCATATCCTGCCCACCGGCGGCACGGCACGTTTTTCTTCTCCTCTGGGGGTAGATGCTTTTCTTAAGAAATCCAGCGTCATCAGTTACTCCCGGCAGGCTCTGGAGCAGGTGGGGGAACATATAATAAAGCTGGCCCGGCTGGAAGGATTGGATGCTCATGCCAAGGCCGTTGAGCTAAGGATGGGGGAGGTTGTCAAATAAATTTTGAGGGGTTGCTCATGAAAAAGGAGGAGGGAAATGGCCGGACAGCGAACGGCTGAAGTTCAACGGGAAACGAAAGAAACTAAAATAAAATTGCGTTTAAACCTTGATGGTACGGGAAACTGCCACATCGAAACGGAGCTGGGGTTTTTTAACCACATGCTGAGTTTGTGGACCCGGCACGCGTCCTTTGACATGGAGCTTACCGGCCAGGGTGACCTGGTGGTGGATGCCCATCATACCGTAGAAGATATTGCCATTTGTCTTGGCCGGGCGATCAGGGAGGCCCTGGGAGATAAGGCGGGAATCGTCCGTTTCGGACATTCCATCATACCCATGGATGAAGCCCTGGCCCTGGTGGCGGTGGACATTAGCGGCAGGGGGTACCTGGCCTTTGAAGGAACCCTGCCTGCGGCGCGGGTGGGCGATTTCGATACTGAACTGGTTGAAGAGTTCCTGCGGGCACTAGCGATGAACGGAGAATTTACGCTCCATGTCCGTTTGCTAGCCGGACGCAACAGTCACCACATTTGTGAAGTTATTTTCAAATCGCTGGGCCGGGCCCTGCATGACGCTGTTTCGTTTGATAACCGTGTAAGAGATATACCGTCTACTAAAGGAGTTATATAAGCAAGTAGGAGGCATCTTTTTTTGATTGCTATTGTTGACTACGGGATGGGCAACCTGCGCAGTGTCGTAAGAGGTTTTGAAAAAGCAGGGTGGGACGTCACTATAGTAAAGGATGCCCAGGCTCTGTCGGCAGCGGCAGGCGTGGTGCTGCCGGGTGTGGGAGCTTTTGCCCGGGCCGTTGAAAACTTAAAACGTGCCCGTTTAGTAGAACCAATACTTCAGGCAATATCAGCAGGCAAGCCCTTTTTGGGAATTTGCCTGGGAATGCAGTTGCTTTTTGAAACCAGCGAAGAATGGGGATTGACTGCCGGCCTTGGTGTGCTGCCCGGCAGGGTACGGCGGTTGCCTGATTCGCTTAAGGTTCCTCATATGGGTTGGAACCAGGTTTTCTTTAGAAAAAAATGTCCTTTAATGAGGGGGGTAGAAGAAGGGTCACATTTCTATTTTGTTCATTCGTATTATGTAGAAACCCAACAGGAAGATCTGATCAGCGGCGTTACCGAATACGGCATAAATTTTACTTCCGTGGCTGAAAAAGAAAACGTTTTTGGTATACAGTTTCATCCGGAAAAAAGCAGTGCCCTAGGCCTGCGAATTCTTCAAAATTTTGGGGGGTTGGTGGCTAAAAATGATAATTATCCCCGCGATTGACCTGCGTGAGGGAAAATGTGTACGATTGGTAGAAGGTCGGGTAGACAGGGAAACGATATACTCCGACAATCCGGTGGCGATGGCTCATCTCTGGGAGTCACAGGGCGCACGCTGGATGCATGTAGTGGACCTGGACGGTGCGTTTGCCGGCAGTTTAAAGAACCTGGATATAATCAAAGAAATCATTGCTTCAGTGAATATTCCTGTTCAGGTAGGCGGCGGCATCAGAGAAATGAGCATTATTGAAGAATTGCTGGGTATTGGCGCCCGGCGGGTTATCCTGGGTACGGCGGCCATTATTAATCCGGATCTAGTAGCCGAGGCCTGTGCTGAATATGGAGAAGCTATTGCTGTGAGCATTGACGCCAAGGACGGCAAGGTGGCGATTGAGGGTTGGGGTGTGACTGCGGAAAAGGATGCCCTGGAATTAGCCGGGGAAGTGAAAAAGCTGGGTATAAAACGGTTGATATTTACCGATATCTGCCGGGATGGGACTTTAAAAGGGCCGAACTTAAAGGCTGTCGAAAGAATGGTGCAGGCTACGGGGCTTAAAATAATTGCTGCCGGAGGCATTTCTACGGTTGATGATGTACTTGCTTTTTTGGATATGAAACCAGCCGGAATAGAAGCTGTAATTATAGGTAAGGCGCTTTATGCGGGCAGCATTACCTTAAAAGAAGCCCTAGACATAACGGAAGAGGGAAAGAGGACCCGTGTATGCTGACCAAGCGAATTATTCCCTGTCTTGATGTAACGGATGGGCGGGTAGTTAAAGGCACTAATTTTATAAATTTACGCGACGCCGGCGACCCCGTTGAGTTGGCTGCTTTTTATGACCAGCAGGGGGCGGACGAACTGGTTTTCCTGGATATTACCGCTTCTGTCCGGGGACGTAAGACAATGTTGGAGATGGTCTACCGTACCGCCGGGGAGGTTTTTATTCCTTATACTGTAGGGGGAGGTATTGCTTCTTTAGAAGATATCCGGGATATTCTTTGGGCCGGTGCGGATAAAGTATCTGTTAATACGGCGGCAGTCCTAAATCCTCCGTTAATTGCCCAAAGTGCCGAAGCATTCGGCTCTCAGTGTATTGTTGTGGCCATTGACGCAAAACAGACAGGGGTGCAGGGTAAATGGGAAGTATATATTCACGGTGGGCGTATCCCTACCGGCCTGGATGCGGTAGAATGGGCAAAAAGAGCAGAGCAACTGGGAGCAGGCGAAATTCTATTAACCAGCATGGATCGAGACGGAACTAAAGATGGATACGATATTCCTTTGACCTCTACAATTGCAAGTACTGTACGCATCCCTGTGATTGCCTCAGGCGGCGTGGGGACACTAGAACATATTGCCCGGGGATTGATTGAAGGCGGGGCCGATGCCGCCTTGGCGGCTTCCATTTTTCACTTTGGTGAATACTCCATTTTGGAAGTGAAAGAATATCTGCGAGAGCAGAAAGTACCGGTCAGGTTGTGAAATTTTCAAGCCGGGGGGTGCAAAGGGTTGCGTGCTAAAGCTGAATGTGTCGGGTGTCTTGAGGATCTGGCCAGGCGTACCGCTGAACTTGCTGCTGCGGATCCTGTAAAGAAAGAGGAAATTTTAAATCAAGGGCTGGCCTACTTAAACCAAAATTTTTCTTGCGAACAGATACCCACCCGCCTTGCCGGCGAAATGCAAAAGATAATTCGCACGGCAGGAAAAAACAAGGACCCTTTTGCAACTGTTAAAACAAAGGAAATGAAAATTGCCCGGGAACTGGCAGAGAAGACCGGTTTTGCCTTGGAAAGCAGCCTGGATGCTTTAATATCCTTTGCCGCCAGGGGTAACAGCATTGACTTTTTTCTCGCTTTGGAGAACTTGCGGGAAGAGATGGACAAGCCGGTAACCCTTGCCAGGGACGATACTCCCGGGCTTTATTCATTGCTGAAAAGTTTTAAGCAGGCCGGAAAGCGGAAAACGATTCTTTATTTTGCCGACAACGCGGGGGAATGTTACTTTGACCTTCCCTTAATCACTGCCTTGGAGGAGTTTGCAGACGTAATTTACATAGTTAAAGAAAACCCCGTGCAAAATGACCTTACCTTGAAGGATCTTGAGTCCAGCGGAATAAGAGATAAATTTAAAAACGTGATCACCACCGGTACCGATAGCCCGGGTCTGGATCTTTCCCTTGCTCCTGAAGGATTTTACGACGTGCTTGCAAAAGCCGATCTGCTTTTTGCCAAGGGAATGGGATATTATGAAACGCTTCCGGAACTGTCTTTGTCCGGGCCGGTCTTTCTTCTTTTGAAAGCAAAGTGTTCGCCGATAGCCGAATCTTTAAACGTACCGCTCAATAGCTATGTTGCATTAATGCTCAAACAATAGCCATTATACTTTTTACGCCCCCTTTTTGCCTGCACTTGTTTACTTGCCCGCATTCCCCTCTCACTTCTTTAAGCGGACCCTTCTTCTACTTCACATTTTCCTTATCCCTGCATAAGATAAAACTAGAATAAAAGAAAAGCGCCGGTGGATTGCAAGGGGGTAACTACCGGCCCAGGCAATGACGCCCTCCACAGAAGAATTAACATTGTTAAGACCCCCAAAAGCTTTTTCCCCGGGGGGCGTGCATGTTAATCCTTGTGAATACTAAAACCTTAAACTGGAGGGGAAAACCAGATGTGTGGAATTACGGGCTGGATAGACCGGGAGGTAGATCTTACCCAACAGCGATCCATCGTTGAGGCAATGAACAAAACGCTTTCCTGCCGCGGACCGGATGCCGCCGGGATCTGGGTATCGCCGCGCGCTGCCCTGGCTCACCGCCGCCTTATCGTAGTCGACCCGGAAGGAGGAGGACAGCCAATGGTCCGCCGGCGAGGAGAAAACAGCTATGTGCTAACCTATAACGGGGAGCTTTATAACACTGATGAACTGCGCCGTGAACTGGAAGAACGCGGATATACCTTTGAGGGATACTCCGATACCGAGGTGCTCCTGTATTCGTTTATAGAATGGGGAACGGCGTGCGTTGAGCGGCTAAACGGCATTTTTGCCTTTGCCGTATGGAACGAGACCGGCCGGAGCCTGTTTTGCGCCCGCGACCGGCTGGGTGTCAAACCCTTCTTTTACACGCAGCGCGGTAGCGCATTTCTGTTTGGTTCAGAACTCAAATCCCTACTTGCACACCCGGCAGTCCGGCCGGAAGTGGACGCTTCCGGTCTGGCCGAAATTTTTATCATGGGGCCGGCCCGTACACCGGGGCATGGTGTTTTTCGCGGGATCACCGAACTCAAGCCGGGACACTGCCTGGTGTACGACTTGAACAGAGTCCGCACACGCCAGTTTTGGTCGCTGGAAAGCAAGCCTTTCGATGATGATCTACACACATGCGCGATCAAAGTGCGTGAATTGTTGAAAGACACGGTAAGGCGCCAGCTTGTTTCCGACGTGCCTGTTGGCATTTTGCTTTCAGGTGGTCTTGATTCGAGCGCGATTACGGCATTTGCAGCCGAAGCTTTTACGCAGGCAGGTATGGAGCCCTTGCACACCTACTCAGTTGATTATATTGACAATGAACATTATTTTCAGTCGAACTGTTTCCAGCCTGATCCGGATACCCCCTGGGTGCAACGGGTCTCGGATTTTCTGGGTACATGCCACCATCATGTTATAATTGACACGCCTCAACTGGTAGATGCCCTGACAATGGCCGTGCGGGCACGCGACCTGCCCGGGATGGCCGATGTGGACGCTTCCCTCTACCTGTTCAGTCGCGAGGTTAAGAAAGGAGCCTCTGTCGTTCTTTCAGGCGAATCTGCCGACGAAATATTTGGCGGCTACCCCTGGTTTCACAGGGAAGAGGATCTTGCCGCCGGCGCCTTTCCCTGGATACGGATGGTAAGGGAACGGTCTCGCCTGTTCTCGCCGGAACTACGCGAGCTTATCCGGCCGGAGGAATATGTGGCCGACCGATACCAGGAAGCCCTGGCGGAAGTGCCGCGTCTGCCGGGCGAGGATTCAGGTAAAGCACGGATGCGCACCATGCTTTATCTGAATATCACACGGTTTATGCCTATTCTCCTGGATCGCAAAGACCGTATGAGCATGGCTGCCGGCCTGGAGGTGCGGGTGCCTTTTTGTGATCATCGCCTGGTCGAATATGTCTGGAACATTCCCTGGTCGATGAAAAGCTGCGGCAACGTGGGAAAAGGCATTTTGCGCCGGGCCCTGGCGGGCGTATTGCCCGAAGACGTGCTGGCGCGGCGCAAGAGCCCCTACCCGAAGACCCACCACCCAGCTTATCTGGCGGCTGTCCGCAAGTGGTTGGAAAATATCCTCAACGATCCGGCTTCCCCCTTACTCCCGCTAGTGGATGCCGCTGCCTTGCGGGAAGTCATCCGCTCGAACGCGGCCGCCTTCAATCCAGCCTGGTTCAGCCAGCTCATGGGCGGCGCGCAGCTTTTTGCATATCTGATTCAGGTTAACACATGGCTGCGGGAATACCGGGTGCAAATTTGCTAATGGGACAAAAACCACTCTCATCCCCCAACCCTCTCTCCACTCGAAAAATGAGAGCGCTTCTAGACACTCACACCTTTTTATGGTGGATCACCGATAACCCATCATTGCCAGATCGAGTTTGCGAAATCATAAGCGATGGG
>DFZP01000077.1:6264-31349 GCA_002382125.1 Firmicutes bacterium UBA4053 | reverse complement strand
CAGGCATGATCATTCGCGTTCTTAAAATACAAAGTGTGATTTCCCATTTTCAAGGAGGTAAGCCAGGTTGATTAAAAAACCCAGCCGTGAAACATTGCGTTCCAGGCGCCGGCGGCGGGTGCGCAAGAAAATTTTTGGAACTGCCGCGCGACCGAGGTTAAACGTTTTCCGCAGTTTAAATCATATTTACGCGCAGATTATTGATGATGCGCAGGGGACGACCATGCTTTCAGCTTCTTCTCTTTCGCCGGAGTTAAGGGGCGATTTGCCTCGTAGTGGCAATAAAGAGGCTGCTGCTGCAGTGGGGAAGTTAATTGCCCAAAAGGCAATGCAGAAAGGTATTAAAAAGGTTGTTTATGACAGGGCTGGTTATATTTATCATGGCCGGATAAAGGCTTTAGCTGATGCTGCCAGGGAAGGCGGCCTGGAATTTTAACCCCCACCCTAACCCTCCCCTAGGGGAGGGTTAGGGTGGGGGTAGTTAAGGAGGGTGATGAGTGTCAAAGATTGATTCCAACACGCTGGAACTAACTGAGAAGGTTGTTTATGTTAACCGCGTGGCCAAAGTGGTAAAAGGAGGTCGCCGTTTTAGTTTTTCTGCTCTTATTGTGGTAGGCGATGGTGAGGGGCATGTAGGCGCCGGTCTGGGTAAAGCAGGGGAGGTACCGGAGGCTATTCGCAAGGGAATTGAAGATGCTAAGAAGAATATGATTAAGATTCCTATTTCGGGTACTACCATTACTCATGAAGTAGTAGGAGTTTTTGGCGCCGGAAAGGTCCTTCTCAAACCGGCGGCGCCTGGCACGGGAGTAATTGCCGGGGGACCGGTGAGGGCTATTGTTGAATTGGCCGGCATAAAGGATATTTTAACCAAATCTTTAGGTTCTCATAATGCCAATAACATGGTTCATGCTACCATGGTAGCTTTAAAGGGCCTTAGGACACCTGTTGAGGTGGCTCGTTTGCGTGGCAAGACACTAGAGGAATTGATAGGGTAGTGGGATGAGGACAGAGATGAAGTATAGCGTGGAGGTGTTATGAATGGTAAAGTTCTACGAACTGCGGCCTGCTCCCGGCGCCAGGACAAAACCCACCCGTAAGGGTCAGGGGATTGGCAGTGGTCTGGGCAAGACAGCAGGTAGAGGAATGAAGGGGCAAAAGTCCCGCTCCGGGGGAGGAGTGCGTCCCGGCTTTGAAGGCGGGCAGATGCCTTTGCAGCGCCGCCTGCCCAAAAGGGGTTTTACTAATGCGCCTTTCAAAAAACAGATTACAGGCGTCAATGTAGAATTTTTAAACTGCTTTGAGGATGGGGCTGTAGTTACGCCGGCAACGTTAAAGGCTGCCCGGATTATTAAAAAAATGGGTGACGGGGTTAAGATTCTTGGCCAGGGAGAATTAAAGAGGGCATTGACGGTTCAGGCGCATGCNNCTGCGCAGCGCTGTAAAGATTGATGAATTAAGGGGAAAACTGCTTTTTACCCTGTTTATGTTGTTTGTCTTTCGGTTAGGAGCTCACGTTCCTGTTCCGGGTGTGAACACCCAGGTGTTTGCCGACCTTGTATCCAGCGGGGCATTGTTTGGATTTTTTGATGTCATTTCTGGCGGGGCGTTTAAGAATTTTTCTGTTTTCGCCATGAGTATCACTCCTTATATCAATGCGTCCATTATCATGCAGTTATTGACTGTAGTGATTCCCCATCTTGAGCGTTTGGCCAAGGAAGGAGAGGAAGGACGCAAAAAGATAACTCAGTATACCCGTTATCTAACGGTAGCGTTGGCCTTCATTCAGGCCATGGGAATGAGTGTGGCTTTAAAACATGCGTTTTTTAAACCTTCAATGGAACAATATATTCTGGTAGCTTTGACTCTGACGGCGGGTACCGCATTCTTGATGTGGCTAGGAGAACAGATCACTGAAAAAGGGATAGGGAATGGAATTTCTCTTTTGATTTTTGCCGGCATTGTATCGCGGATTCCGTCTGGCGCGGTAAGAATAGTTGAATATCTACAGGCAGAAACGATTAATGTTTTCAGCGTGCTTCTTCTTTTGCTTATCGGGGGAGTGGTTATTGCCGGTATTATTCTGGTTAACGAGGGCCAGCGCCGGATTCCGGTTCAGTACGCCAAGCGTGTGGTGGGGCGGCGGGTTTACGGCGGCCAGAGTACACATCTTCCTTTAAGGGTTAATCAGGCAGGAGTAATCCCGGTTATCTTTGCTTCGTCAATTTTGATGTTTCCCGAACAACTGGTGCAGTGGTTTTCCGGTGGTAAATTTGCGAACTGGTACCTGTCTTATTTTGCCTGGGGAACAGCGGCGCATACTGTTTTTTATGCCCTGCTTGTGATTGGTTTTACCTATTTTTATACGGCAGTGATTATGAATCCGGTGGATATTGCCGATAACATTAAGAAATACGGAGGCTTTATCCCGGGTATTCGCCCCGGCCGGCCGACTGCTGAGTACATCAGCAAAGTAATGAGCAGGATAACCTTAATAGGAGCGATTTTTTTAGCCTTGATTGCTGTTTTGCCGAATTTCGTATTTGCAGCCACGCGTATTCCTAACGTCTACTTTGGTGGCACTGCCTTGTTGATAGTAGTGGGAGTAGCTCTGGATACAATGAAGCAAGTAGAATCACATATGCTTATGCGCAGTTACCAGGGATTCATCAGGTAAGCGATTGGAGAGAACATGGATGATAACTATTAAATCGAGGCGGGAACTGGCTTATATGCGTGATGCCGGGCGGATAGTGGCCGGTACTTTTACGGAACTGGCCAGGGAAATTAAGCCGGGAATAACTACTGGCGAATTAGATCATATAGCTGAGAAGTTTATTACCGGCAGGGGAGCTAAACCAGCCTTTAAGGGATTGTATGGTTTTCCGGCCAGCATCTGTGCTTCGGTAAACGAGGAAGTAGTCCACGGCATCCCCGGTTTAAGGGAATTAAAAGATGGAGATATTATCAGTATTGACATTGGTGCGGAAATAAATGGTTATTTTGGTGATGGAGCTGTTACCTTTCCGGTTGGTGAGACAAGCGCAAAGGTTTCAAGATTGCTTAAAGCGGCAGAAGAGGCATTATACGCAGGGATTGAGAAGGCCTGTGAAGGTAACCGCTTATTTGATATTTCGTATGCTATTCAGACTCATGTAGAAAGCAGGGGTTATTCTGTAGTCAGGGATTATGTAGGACACGGCATTGGCAAGAGTATGCATGAGGATCCCCAGGTGCCAAATTTTGGCCGGCCCGGTCGCGGGTTGAGGCTTAAATCAGGTATGACATTGGCCATTGAACCCATGGTAAACGATGGTACGTATGAGGTGCGTAAGTTGCCGGACAACTGGACGGTAGTTACTAAAGATGCGGGGTTGTCGGCTCATTTTGAACATACCGTGGCCATTACCGATGGAGAACCGGAGATATTAACGCGGTTGTAGTAGGAGGTTATGGGCATGGAAAATAAGTTTGTACCCGGCCGGCTGGTATGTTCCACAGCCGGGCGGGATTCCAGGAAATTTTACCTTGTAATTAATATGGTAAACGATACTATTGCGCAGGTAGCTGATGGAGAGGTCCGGAAGCTGAAAACACCGAAGAAAAAAAATATCAAGCATCTAAAGGTGTATCCTCAACTGGCTACTGAAATAACAGAAAAAAGTCATTCCGGTCAGCGCGTAACTGATCTGGATATACGAAACGGGCTGCAGCGTTTAATGGCTGAAACACTGGCTGGAACTAGTACAGCGACGAAAAGCAAATAAAACCTTTACTACCAATTGTTCAATTTGGTCAGGACTTGCTTTTCATCAAATTGTCTGGTAACCGGCATCTAAGAAAGGGGGTAGCTATGTCAAAGCAGGACGTTATCGAGGTGGAAGGTACGGTGATTGAACCGCTTCCCAATGCGATGTTCCGGGTAGAGTTGGAAAATGGGCATAAAGTACTGGCCCATGTTTCTGGGAAAATCAGGATGCATTTTATTCGGATCCTTGCTGGTGACAGGGTGATGGTAGAGTTGTCTCCTTATGATTTAAGCCGGGGTCGTATTGTTTATCGATATAAGTAATCGATTTTATGGTTGTTTCCGGGGGAGGGGAAGGGAAATGAAAGTACGGCCGTCTGTTAAGGTGATGTGCGAAAAATGTAAGATTATTCGACGTCATGGTAAGGTCAGGGTGATCTGTGAGAATCCAAAGCATAAACAAAAACAGGGATAAAAATAAAATTATAAAAAGCAAAGTGCAAAATCTATTTGTTAAAGGAGGTGTTTGAACTAGGTGGCACGTATTGCAGGGGTTGATCTGCCTCGTGATAGACGGGTGGAAGTAGCCATTACATATGTTTATGGAATTGGCCGGTCTCTGGCCAGGAAAATTTTGGCCCAGGCCAAAGTTAATCCAGATACGCGGGTAAGGAACCTGGCTGAGGAAGAAATCAACAGGCTGAGGGAAATCATTGAAAAGAATTACCAGGTGGAGGGAGACCTGCGTCGGGAAGTAGCCTTGAATATCAAAAGATTGATTGAGATTGGTTGTTATCGTGGTCTGCGTCACCGCCGGGGGATGCCTGTGCGGGGTCAGCGGACAAAAACCAACGCTAGGACCCGTAAGGGCCCGCGCAAAACCGTGGGTATACGCCGCAAAAAATAGTTGTCTTCAGTCGCAAAAGGTCGTAAAGTTTGATTTTGAAACGGAGATCAATCATCGTTGTTCAGCGGTAAGAGAGCATTTTCCGACATCCGACGACTGACATCTGATTAAGGGAGGTATTAAAATGGCTCGTCGACCTGTTCGCACCAAACGGCGGGAGCGAAAAAACATAGAACGCGGGGTAGCTCATATTAAATCTACTTTTAATAACACTATTGTAGCTATTACTGATGTTAAAGGAAACACTATTTCCTGGTCCAGTGCAGGGACGGTGGGATTTAAAGGCTCTCGTAAGAGCACCCCTTTTGCTGCCCAAATGGCTACTGAGAAGGCGGCTAAAGAAGCTATGGAACACGGCATGAAGCAGGTAGAAGTGTTGGTAAAAGGTCCGGGGGCCGGCCGGGAGGCTGCTATTCGTTCGTTGCAGGCTGCTGGTCTGGAGGTGAGCCTGATTAAGGATGTTACCCCCATCCCGCATAACGGCTGTCGTCCTCCGAAGCGCCGGAGAGTTTAATAAGATTATGATTTTGATTGGAGGTAATATTGTTAGATGGCGAGGTATACAGGTCCGCAGTGCCGACTCTGCCGGCGTGAAGGTGTTAAGCTTTTTTTAAAGGGAGATCGCTGCTATACCACCAGGTGTGCAGTTGAACGGCGCAGTTACGCACCAGGCATACACGGCCAGAAACGAAAAGCCAAGCAAAGCGAATATGGCCTGCAGTTGAGGGAAAAGCAGAAAGCCCGGCGCGTATACGGGGTGCTGGAAACGCAGTTTCGTAATTATTTTACACGTGCAGAGCGTGAAAAAGGTGTTACGGGAGAAAACCTGCTTAAACTTCTTGAACGCCGGCTGGACAATGTTGTTTACCGCCTGGCCCTGGCTTCTTCACGGGCAGAAGCCAGGCAACTGGTGCGTCATGGGCATTTCGCGGTTAACGGAAGGAAAGTTAACATACCCTCCTACATGGTTCGGGTGGGCGATTTAATAACAGTTCGAGAGAAAAGCAGGGAATCGGCTCGCCTTATTGAATTGCTGGAGCGGTCAGCGGAACGGACTCCTCCTCCCTGGTTGAAGCTTGAGCCCGAGCAATACGGAGGGCTTGTAACAGGTATTCCAACGAAGAAGCAGATTGACAGTTCCGTTCAAGAACATTTGATTGTAGAGTTGTACTCCAGGTAAGCCGGGTGCATCAAAAAGGGAGTCCGTTTTCGGCTAAAGAAGGAGGGGTAACTCGAACAATGCTGGAAATTGAAAAACCTAAGATTGAATGTGTTCAGGTTAATGAAGACAATACCTATGCTAAATTCGTCATGGAACCTTTAGAAAGAGGATATGGAATTACGCTGGGTAATTCCATCAGGAGAGTAATGCTTTCCTCTCTTCCGGGGGCTGCTGTCACAGCAGTAAAGATAGATGGTGTACTACATGAGTTCTCTACAATTCCCGGGGTGGCAGAAGATGTTACAGATATTATTCTGAACCTTAAGGGTCTATGTTTTAAAATGTATACGGATGAGGATAAAATCCTGCGCCTTGAAGTGGAAGGGGAAAGAAAAGTTATCGCCAGGGATATCATCCACGATGCTGATATTGAAATTCTGACTCCTGATATGCATATTGCCACCTTGGATGGCGGTCGCCTTTTTATGGAGATTACGGTGACCAAGGGGCGGGGTTATGTTCCTGCTGAACGGAATAAGAAGAGTGAGCAGGTTATTGGCTTGATTCCCATGGACTCTGTTTTTACGCCGGTGAGTAAAGTTAATTATACGGTTGAAAACACGCGAGTAGGCCAGCGTACCGACTACGATAAACTCACCATCGAGGTTTGGACCAATGGCAGTGTCCGGACTGATGAAGCTATCAGCCTTTCGGCCAAGATCCTGGTAGAACATCTGCAATTGTTTATTGGGCTTACCGAGACGGTACCCAGTGAGGTAGAGATAATGGTAGAAAAAGAGGTGGAGCATAAGAACAGGCTTTTAGAAATGAGCATAGAAGAACTGGACCTTTCCGTGCGCTCTTATAACTGCTTGAAGCGGGCGGGTATTAATACGGTAGAAGAATTGCTGAATCGAAATGAGGATGAAATGATGAAGGTGCGCAACCTTGGCAGGAAATCGTTAGAAGAGGTTGTCAAAAAGTTAAACGAGCTGCAACTTTCACTGCGCAAGAGCGATGAATAAGGAGGAGCGGTTATGGGTTACCGGAAGTTGGGGCGAAATACAGGCCACCGCAAAGCCATGTTAAGAAACCTGGTTACTTCTTTGTTGCTTAATGATCGTATCGTAACTACGGAAACCAGGGCTAAGGAAGTTAAAAGCCTGGCTGACAAGATGATTACCCTGGCCAGGAAAGGTGATCTCCCGGCCAGACGCCGGGCACTGGCATATATATATGATGAGTTCGTGGTAAAAAAGCTTTTTCATGACCTGGGCCCCAGGTATAGTGAGCGTCCGGGCGGTTATACCAGAATTGTAAAAGTTGGTCACCGCCGGGGTGATGGCGCTCCATTGGTTGTTTTGGAACTGGTTTAGATAGATAAACCATTATTTTTTCAGGGCGGTTTAATCATGCGCAATGTCATGTTGGTTGTTGCCTACGATGGCGCCGGTTACCATGGTTTTCAGGAACAGCGGGGCTCGGGCCTGGTTACCATTCAGGAAGTGATCGAGCAGGCTTTATATACCTTAGCCGGTAAGAAGATAAGAATAATTGGGGCGGCACGTACAGATGCAGGTGTCCATGCTCGCGGACAGGTAATTAATTTTGACGCTTCCGGCTGGAGTATTCCTACTCCGCGCATCCCTTTGGCTTTAAATGGCTTATTGCCGGAAGATGTTGTCATTCTAAATGCACAAGATGTTTGTACTGATTTTCATGCCCGTTTTAGTGCACTGGCTAAAACTTATCGTTATACCGTGTATAACAACAACGTTCCTTCGCCTTTTTGGCGTTTGTATAGCTATTTTACGCCACGTTTTTTAGATGTCCGGGCAATGAGTATTGCTGCCGGGGTTTATGAAGGTGAGCACGATTTTGCTTCTTTCAAGGCTGCGGGAACTGTTGTAAAAAGTACGGTTCGCACGCTGTTCAAGGTAGATGTGCGAAAGGCGGGAAAGCTTGTGTATCTTACTTTTCGGGGGAATGGGTTTCTTTATCATATGGTGCGGATTATGGTTGGTACTCTGCTGGAAGTCGGCCTGGGTAAGCGTTTACCGGGGGAAGTGGAACAGATTTTAAAAGCCTGTGACCGGAAGCTGGCCGGATTTACGGTACCGGCCCGGGGATTATGCCTTGAGCAGGTTGAGTATGAGTAGGGAGGATTAAAAATGTCGCGAACATACATGGCTAAAAAAGAGGAAGTGGAGCGCAAGTGGTACGTTATCGATGGCCAGGGGAAAGTTTTAGGGCGCCTGGCGGTAGAGGCGGCATGCATCTTGCGGGGAAAACACAATCCGCGATTCACCCCGCATGTGGATACAGGGGATCACGTGATCGTTATTAATGCTGATAAAGTTATCCTTACAGGTGACAAGCTGCATAAAAAGCTTTATGTGCATCACTCCGGTTACCCGGGAGGCCTTAAGGTTATAAGTTATTCCGTCCTTATGCAAACCAGGCCGGAGCTGGCAGTTGAAAAGGCTATTATGGGAATGCTTCCGCATAACAAGTTGGGTACTGCCATGGTCAAAAAGTTGCGTATTTACCGTGGATCAGACCATCCTCACCAGGCCCAGAAGCCGGAAGCCTGGACCATGTAAAAAATTTAAGGAGGTAGGTTTAAGATTTGGAACAAGTAAAATTTTACGGTACCGGTCGGCGGAAGGAAGCTGTTGCCAGGGTGTATCTTTTCCCCGGCGAGGGTAAGGTAGTAATCAACGATCATGAAATAGATAAATATTTTGGGCGTAAGATATTGGAAATGCAGGTACGACAACCTATGGAGCTTACCGGTACCGCAGGCCGGTTTAATATCAGGGCCTTTGTACGGGGTGGTGGAGTCAGCGGGCAGGCTGGCGCTTTAAGACAGGGTATTGCCCGCGCGCTGCTACAGGCTGATCCCAACCTTAGAATTACGCTCAAACGCGCCGGTTTTCTTACCCGCGACCCGCGCATGAAGGAACGCAGGAAATACGGATTAAAGAAAGCCCGCCGGGCGCCACAATTCTCCAAACGGTAGGCGGCGCTTGATAATTGCAAATTGAAGATTGGAAATTTTAAATATGGAAGATTAAGGAGTGTAAAGGTTTCCTTGCCTTTTTCCAGTGATTGTGTTATAATCATTTTGTTTAGTTGTTCCGCCCTGCTCTATCCTGTTGTCGGGTTGAGGTCAAAGCAGACGGCCGTATTTTGTGTTTATGCATTCGGCTTTTTGGTGACCATCGCTTAAGCAGCCGATTAAGGTAGGGCCGTTAGTCCAGAGGGGAAGGTGTAAGAAAATGGTGAGTTACGAGTCTCTTTTTATTCTACGGCCGGATTTGGAAGAGGAAAAGATCAGTGAAATGATGGAAAAGTTCAGGTTGCTCGTTGAGAACAACGGTGGAGAGATTGCCAGGCTGGAAAAGTGGGGCAAGCGACGGCTGGCATATGAAATCGAGCACTTGCGCGAGGGTTTGTATATTATCTTGCAGTTTAGAGCTGATCCGGCAGTAGTTAAGGAACTGGACCGTATATTCAAAATCACCGACGAAGTTATCCGCCACATCATTGTACGTAATGCCGCATAAGTAAGGATAACACACCAAAAAGAAATAAGGTGGGGGGATAATGCTGAATAAGGTAATCTTAATCGGGCGGCTGGCCAGGGACCCCGAACTTCGCTACACTCCCAGCGGTGTGGCGGTGGCCAAGTTGGTAGTAGCCGTGGATAGAGCCTTTACTAACCGGCAAGGGGAACGGGAAGCGGATTTTGTTGACGTCGTGGTGTGGCAAAAGCTGGCAGAAACTTGTACAAACTACCTGGGGAAAGGACGGCTTGTTGCTGTTGAAGGGCGGCTGCAGATTCGTTCTTATGATGATAAACAGGGTGTCCGCCGCAGGGTGGCGGAAGTAGTTGCCGAAAATGTTCGTTTTCTTGATCGCGCCAAGGAGGCTGGGGCAGGAGGTTCGCCTTCGCCACTGGCAGAGGGTTCGTTTGGCGAGGAGATTCCTTATAACGAGAGCGACGTTCCATTTTAAGGAACTCTAGTGCAGCGACTTAAGAAGTCCGTGCACTAAAACATTCATTACTAATTGTTCAATAGTCAGGACTTCTTAAGTCAAAGCTGCACGCTTTAAATAAATACTAGTGCCGTCAAAATGGCTGTTTTAATCTAAGGAAAATGAACTGCCTAATTACCGTAAATGCTGTAAGGATTTATGTGTCAAGGCACTAGTTACTTGAATTAAAGGGGAGGTGCAGTGGGAAACTTGGCGTTTAAAAAAGAAAAAGGCCGCAAGGGGAAAAGGCGCATTTGCAGCTTTTGTATGGATAAGGTGACGCTTATAGATTACAAGGATGTGCAACGTTTAAAGAAATACGTTACCGAGCGGGGGAAAATATTACCTCGCAGGGTTTCTGGAAATTGCGCCCGGCACCAGCGGATACTCACAGTAGCGATAAAAAGAGCACGGATTATGGCTCTGGTGCCTTTTACTGTTGAGTGAAAAGGCGGGGGCGAAGTTTATTTCATGAAGATAATTTAAGGGGAACTTGCTGGTTCCCCTTCTTTAATTTGTATTTGAGTTTGCTTTGTTTAAGGGAGCAGGAAAATGGCCTGCAGTTGACGAATTAAGGAGTTTATGAAATTTCTATGGTAAGGGAGGTAGGCGCTTGTTCCCAATCAATCAGGAATCAGGTATTGCCAGGAATATCAGGGTAGTTGAATGGTTGAAAGCTGATTTGCTTACCTCCGTGTCTGCTTTATTTAGGGGTATGCTGCGGGGTGGCGAAGAACATCTGGTGGATGCTCTGGCAGGCTTGATCATTACCTGTTATGTTTTAGGCCGGCGCCTGGGTATAAATTTTTCCCGGCTTGATTTAAAGCTAGAGTCTAAGCTCCGGCAAAACATCGAGGAAAACCATGAATTGGAAAAATGGTATTCAGACCTGTCGCTTCTGCTTACCCACCTGGCATATAAAAAGAGGTGATTCCTTGATCCCCTGCCCGAAAAACCGGGTCTTGTTGGAAGGGGCCTTTTTGGGGGTCCTGATGGCTGTTATTGAATTAACTGGTTTGATTGTGCCTATGCTTACTTTTTTGTCCGGTATATTTGCTCCTTTACCTCTGGTTGTCGCTGTTTTGCGCAGGGACTTGAGAACAGGAGCCATAGCCTTACTGGTAGCAGTTATTTTGTGTTTCCTGGTTTCTGGCGCCAGTATACCGGCGTTAGTGATGATTTTGCCGGCTGGCCTGCTGGGGCTGTTGCTTGGTATGCTGTTTAAAAATCACGTTTCCGCCGGCGCAAGCATGGTTTTTTCTGTTCTTACGGCAGCCGTGTTTACTCTGGTTGCCCTGGGTCTGGTGTTTTGGATAACCGGCGTCAATCTTTTTGTAATGGGACCGGAAACCAGGCAGGCCATGGAACAGATGGTAAACTGGTATGCCCGTTGGGGTATGATTGAGCAGCCTCTTTCGCAGGAGAAGAAGCAGATATTTGATCAAACGGTAGAGATGATTGGCCAGTTAATACCAGCCAACTTTGTTATCTGGTCTATGGTTAATGCTTTTTTAACTTATGTACTGGCAGGGCGGGTGCTGAGCAAGCTGAAGTTTGATGTGCCGCCTTTGTTTCCTTTTGCTCGCTGGCAATTTCCCTGGTATGTGGTTTGGGTCATGATAGTTGGCCTTGCCTTGATGTTGTCGGGAGATTTCCTGGCCTGGCCTGCAGCCGGTGTAACAGGCAGGAACGTTCTTTATGTGTCGGGGTTTCTTTACTCTGTGGCAGGCCTGTCGGTATGTGTATTTTTTGTTGTCAGGTGGAATTTCTCCAGGTTTATCAGGTATTTTCTGGTTGGGATAAGTGTGTTTTACCTGCCTTTGACATCAGTGTTTTTGATTATTTTGGGGGTTGTTGATTCGTTTGTTAATCTGCGGCATCTTTTTTGTTCTGGTGGGGAACAGCCAAAGGGGGGAGCTAAATGAAAGTTGTTTTATTGGAAGATGTCAAGAACCTGGGCAAAAAGGGAGACGTGGCGCAGGTTGCCGAGGGCCATGCCCG
This sequence comes from Firmicutes bacterium UBA4053, assembly GCA_002382125.1. Classification (GTDB taxonomy): domain Bacteria; phylum Bacillota; class Desulfotomaculia; order Desulfotomaculales; family Nap2-2B; genus UBA4053. Next base: position 19,490 of record DFZP01000077.1, on the reverse strand, counting down.
CAATTACCTTTTACCCAGACGGCTGGCTGTGGAAGCAACGGAAGGTAAAATGAAACAGTTGGCCCAACTCCAGTCTGCCGCTGACAGAAAAAAACAACTGGAAGAGAGTAAAGCAAAAGAACTGGCGGTCCAGTTGGAAAATCTGTCGGTACGGGTATATAGCAGGGCAGGTGAGGGTGGAAAACTTTTTGGCTCGGTAAATAACAAGGATATTGTCGATGCCTTGTTGCAGGAGCATGGAATAAAAATAGACAAGAAGAAAATTGTTCTTAAGGAGCCGATTAAAAAATTGGGTACATATTCTTTGCCTGTCAAATTGTATCCTTTGGTTAAGGTTCATCTCAGCGTTGCCGTGTTGGCTGAGCAGTAAATAAAATATTATAGCAAGGGGTTATAGCGATGGAGTCGTTCCTGGCAAGGTTCAAAGCATCTAAAAGTAGAGCAGGCAATAAATTCGCAGGGGAGGAACAACTGCGCCGTCAGGTAAACGCCCTTTATGGCCTGGTAGCCAACCTTTATAGTTCAGACAAGCTTGTTCTGAGGGCAGGCAAACTGAATGCGCTGCAGTTGATGCGTTCCGAACGGTTGGAGGAACGGGTACTGGCCTTGCAGAAGCTTGTTTTTGAAGATCCGACTTATGAAACAGTGCCTTCAGTCGAGCAAATACCTGCTATTTTGGAGCAGCTAGAAGAAGAAATTGCCGATATATTGGCAAAGCGGACAGTAGAAGAGGAACTGGAAAAAAAGATTAATGAAAAACTGCAGCATCGTCATAATGATTATGTGCACGAGATCAAAGCGCAGGTGCTCAAGGAAAGCAGCGGCCCGGAAAATGCTCATACGCTAAAAAAGCTGGCTATTCTTGAAAAAATGGAGCAAAGGAAGCTGGTCCGTTCGGCCATGGAAATGCTGCGGCCGTCCAGTTTTGACGAAATTGTAGGGCAGGAAAGAGCTATTAAGTCTCTTTTAGCTAAGATAGCATCACCTTTTCCCCAGCATATTCTTCTTTACGGGCCTCCCGGCGTGGGTAAAACTACTGCTGCCCGGCTGGCTTTGGAGACAGTTAAGCAGATGTCGTCTGGTTCTTTTGCTAAGGATGCTCCTTTCGTTGAGGTTGGAGGAGCTACCTTGCGCTGGGATCCGCGGGAGGTTGTCAATCCACTGCTGGGATCGGTGCATGATCCAATTTATCAGGGCGCCCGGCGGGAACTGGCTGAGAGCGGGGTGCCCGAGCCGAAGTTTGGCCTGGTTACTGAGGCCCATGGGGGAGTGTTGTTTATTGATGAAATTGGGGAGATGGATCTCCTCCTGCAAAATAAGCTCTTAAAGGTTCTGGAAGATAAAAGGGTTTACTTTGAATCTTCCTACTACGATCCACACGATGCCGGCATACCGCAGTATGTGCGGAAGATATTTGAAGAAGGAGCGCCGGCGGACTTTCTTTTGATTGGCGCCACGACGCGGGAATGCGAAGATATTAATCCTGCTTTGCGTTCGCGTTGTGCAGAGGTTTTTTTTGAACCACTTACGCCGCGGGATATCCAGCAAATTGTTATTCATGCCGCGAAAAAACTGGATGTGGTTTTGGAGGGAAAGATTTCTGAAATAATCAGCCGCTACACTATCGAGGGACGCAAGGCAATTGGTATTCTTGCTGATGCTTATGGCCTGGCTTGCTACCGCTGGCAAGGGGAAGATTCCAAGATTTGTATTACAGAACAGAATACTTATGAAGTACTTCAGTTGGGCCGGCTTACACCCTATGCTACTCGCCATTTGAGCGGCCAGCGTGAAGTGGGCAGGGTTTTTGCCCTGGGTGTGCTGGGCTTTTTGGGTTCCTTGCTGGAGATTGAAGCGGTAGTGTTTCCTGGCCGGGAAGCAGGACGAGGCACGATTCGATTTAACGATACTGCCGGTTCTATGGCTAAGGATTCGGTGTTTAATGCTGCCTCGGTGATTCGCAAAATTACGGGTAAGGATCTGGCTGATTACGATGTGCATGTTAACGTGGTGGGAGGCGGGCGCATTGATGGTCCTTCGGCGGGGGTAGCTATTTTCCTGGCTGTTTTTAGTGCTTTGCAAGAGCGTGCCTTGTCTTGCGATCTTGCTGTTACCGGAGAACTGTCGATTCAGGGCAGGATTAAGCCGGTAGGGGGTATTCCGGAGAAGATCTATGGAGCACGCCAGGCGGGAATCAAAAGGGTTCTTATCCCGTCAGAAAACCTGCACGATGTACCGCCTGACCTGTCGGATGTTGAGATCGTGCCGGTGTCCACGGTAGAAGACATCCTGACTCACGTCTTTTGATTTAGAAACTACTTATTGGGTGAACAAATATGACGGACATGATGGATAAAGTGCTTCCTCAAAACATTGATGCTGAACAATCAGTGCTAGGGGCCCTTTTTTTGGATCGGGGAGCGATTGCTAAAGTAGCCCGCTTTCTTAAGGCTGAGGATTTTTATCTGGAAGGTCACCGGCAGATTTACGAGGCAATCTTAAGCCTGGAGGAAAACGGGCGCCCCGTAGATCTGGTAACTGTAGTCAACTGGTTGCGGGACAAGGAGGTTTTGGAGAGGATTGGTGGGGCCACCTACGTGGCTTCCCTGGCCAGCATGTTGCCCACGGCTGCCAATGTGGAGTATCATGCCCGCATTATAGAGGAAAAGGCTCTTTTGCGCAACCTGATCCAGATCGCCACGCGTATTGCCGGTTTAGGTTATGAGGGGGGAGAGAGTGTCGAGCGGCTGATGGATGAAGCTGAAAGAATGCTTCTGGAACTGACCACCCGGCGTTCTTCATCCGTCTTTACATCTATCAAAGATCTTCTAATGGAGGTTTTGAAATATATAGAGGAAAGGTATCAAAACAAGGGATCGATCAGCGGGGTATCCAGCGGTTTCCTGGATGTGGACCGGCTGTGCTGTGGTATGCAGCCGGGAGACTTGCTGATTGTGGCCGGGCGGCCGGCGATGGGAAAAACCAGCTTTGCCCTGACCGTAGCCCATCACGTGGCGCTTCATCATCAACTGCCGGTTGCTGTGTTTAGCCTGGAAATGTCTAAAGAGCAGTTGGTGCAGAGAATATTATGTTCCGAAGCGATGGTTGATCAGCAAAAGGTGCGTAGTGGTTATCTTGGTGAGGGAGATTGGGCGCGTTTAACTCAGGCTGCTGTTGTACTGTCCCGGGCGCCCTTGTATATTGATGATTCTGCGCTCTTATCGGTGCGGCAGATAAGAGCCAAGGCCAATCGTTTACAGCAGGAAAAAGGGTTGGGGCTGGTTGTTATTGATTACCTGCAACTGATGCAGGCCGGCCAGCGGGCAGAAAACCGCCAGCAGGAAATCACGGAAATTTCCCGTTCCTTAAAGGGTCTGGCCAAGGATCTGAAAGTGCCTGTACTGGCTTTGGCGCAGCTCAGCCGCCAGGTAGAGCAGCGGCAGGATAAAAGACCGATTATGTCGGATTTAAGGGATAGCGGCAGCATTGAGCAGGATGCTGATGTGGTAATGTTTATTTATAGGGAGGAATATTATAAGCCGGATACAGAAAAAAAAGGAATTACCGAAATCATCGTGGCCAAGCAGCGTAACGGACCCACAGGAGTGGTGGAACTGGCATTCTTAAAGGAGTTTACCCGTTTCATGAACCTGGCGAAGCAGGAAGATACAAATAGCGATATGGTTGGAAACAAGACGAAAAAGGAAAAAGAAGTACCGTGACCTTTGTCCTGGTAAATGTTTTTGGTATAAATAATCATAAATTGTAAACAATAGTCGAATAGGAAAATCTCTTTTTTAAAAAAGGAGATGGCCCATGTTCGATTTTTTTAAATTTTTAAAAGGTTTACCTGCAGATAAACAGGCCCAGACACTCGACGTGTCTCCGGAAAGTCCGGGGGTCAAAGAGCAATCCTGGCGCAGCCAAAAGCTAAGAACCAGCCTAAAAGAAAACCTAACCACCTTACATTTTATTCTGGCTGATTGCTATGACGTGGTCTTCCGGGAATTTGATTTTGCCCAACTCCCCGATATCCGCCTGGCCTTAATTTACATAGACGGCCTGGCGGATAAAATCCAGGTCAGCAACTTTGTCATGCGCTCCCTTTCCCTGGAAGTACCACCTGCCTTACCAAAAGATTACATAATTACCAAAGCCCAAGCTTTTAATTTTATCCGCGACCGCGGCCTTTGCATCCACCAGATTAAGGAAGCGGACACTCTGGAGGTGGTTATCGACGCGATAATGTCCGGAGATACGGCTTTACTGGTGGATGGGCATGATAGGGCCATTATTAACTCGGCCCGGGGTTGGGAAGCCAGAAGTATTGAGGATTCTAAAACTGAGGCAGTGGTCCGTGGGCCCCGTGAATCTTTTGTAGAGACCTTGCGCACCAATACTTCCCTCCTCCGGCGGCGGATTAAAAACCCGGCCTTAAAAACTGAAGTCATGCTTATAGGCAAAATTACCCGCACCGATGTGGCCATTGCCTACATTAAAGGGGTTGTTTACCCTGGTCTGGTGGCGGAAGTAAAGGAAAGGCTGTCCCGGATTGAAATTGACGCCGTTTTAGAATCAGGCTACCTGGAAGAATTAATTGACGATAACCCCTTATCTCCTTTTTGCACCATTAACCATACTGACCGGGTGGATAAAGTAGCCGCCATGCTTCTAGAAGGCCGTGTGGCTATCCTTACCGACGGCACACCTTATGTGCTTACCGTACCTACCTTGTTTAATGAAATTATCCAATCTCCAGAGGATTATTACCAGCGCTACATTTTTTATTCATTAATAAGGTTAATCCGCATCTTGGCTTTAATTGTCTTTCTCATCGCGCCGGCTTCTTACGTGGCTTTGCTTACCTTTCACCAGGAAATGCTGCCCACTGCTTTGCTTTTAAGCATTGCCGGTCAAAGAGAAGCCGTCCCTTTTCCCGCCCTGATAGAGGTCTTGCTGATGGACGTAACCTTTGAAATTTTAAGGGAAGCCGGTATTCGCATGCCCCAGCCGATGGGCCAGGCAGTAAGTATTGTAGGGGCAATTGTGATCGGGGAAGCATCTGTACGGGCTGGGCTGGTGTCTCCCGCCACGGTAATTGTGGTGGCTTTAACCGGCATTGCTTCCTTTACCCTTTGCTACAGCGGAACCCTGCCTTTAAGATTAATGAAGTTCCCTTTAACCATGATTGCTGCTTTTAGTGGTTTGATAGGACTGATTTGTAGTTTAATCATCCTCATCACTCACCTGGCCTCTTTGCGTTCCTTTGGGATTCCTTTTTTATACCCGGTTATGCCCTTGTCTCCAGCCGAATTAAAAGACGTGGTGGTGCGTGCTCCCTGGTGGGCTCTTTTGACCCGCCCTCATTTATTAGGTAAAGAAAACCTGAACCGGATGAAAGCAGGTTTAAAACCAAAGCCACCAGGGGAAGAAAGATAAGGTATAGAGGCTTAAATTCTTTCTTCAAATTTAAAATTTCCAATCGTTCAACTTATAATTCTAAAAGGGGGCGGGTTAAATACTGGAAGACGGTAGAATTGATGCCAGACAAACTTTATATTTACTGGTGACCATGATTTACGCCACCTTAATTCTTTTTGTTCCGCAAAACACTGTGGCTCACGCTAAACAAGACGCCTGGTTATCTTTTCTGATCGCCTTTGCCGGTGGTGTTTTAATTTCTTTGGTCGTCATAAATTTAAGCTTGCGTTTTCCAGGCCAGACTTTGTTTGAATACCTTCCCCTTATTTTAGGCCGCTGGCCCGGAAAGATTATCGGGTTTTTTTATGTCTGGTTGTTTGTCCACTTTTGTACTTTAGTAATCCGGGAATACCCCTCCACCATTATGGCGGCTTTTATGCCGGAAATACCCCTAATAGTTATTCTTATGCACGGCACAATTATGTTTGCATACGTTGCCTATTGTGGTTTGGAAGTGATGGCCCGCATTAACCAGCCTTTCTTACTCCTGAATGCTGGTTTAATGGCCACTCTTTTTGTCCTGGCTACCCCGGAAATGAGAATAACCAATATTTTACCTGTTTTTGAAGTCGGTTTATTACCCTTGGTCAAAAGTACCCTAACTCCTCTTTCCTGGTTTGGGGAAATTGTTACATTGGCAGTTATAATCCCTTACCTGGCAGAACAAAAGAATGTTTACCGCCTGACGATTAAAGCCTTGTTTTTTGTTTTGGTTTTAATTGAAATAGCTACCGTAGAGGTCCTGCTTATTTTCGGTCCTACCCTTGCCAGTAGTTATTTTTTCCCTCTTTTAAGCGGGACCAAGATGATTAATATTGCCAACTTTATTGAAAGACTGGAGATGGTCCCTTTAATTGTCTGGATAACCAGCGGCGCGGTGAAAGGCGCCCTTTTTTTCTGGGTGGCCGCTTTAGGCAGCGCCCAGCTCTTGGGATTAAAAAGCTATCGCTCTTTAATCTTGCCTTTGTCGGTAATTATTACCGCCTTAGGCTGCCTTTTGCACTCCAGCACTACTGACCTTGTAAATTTTTTAACCCAAACCTTTCCTTTTTATGCCCTTACCTTTGAATTTATAATCCCCCTTTTACTCTTAATAATTGTTTTATTTAAGGGGTCAGGTAAAAAATGAAGAAAAAACCTTTTTTAGTTTTAATTTTGCTTTTAATAATTATAACCACATCCGGCTGCTGGAGCAAAAAGGAGTTAAACGAAATTGCCATTGTTTTGGGTACCGGGGTAGATTACACTAATGATAATAAAATCCAGCTTACTTACCAACTGGCTAGGCCGGCGGCTTTTGGCGGAGGCGGCATGGGAGGAGGTCCTGGCGGGGGAGCCGCGATGAATCAAAATATTACTTGGGTGGTCTCAGCTACCGGGGATACAGTTTTTGACGCCCAAAGGAAATTATCACAGCAAGTCTCCCGCCACCTTTACCTGGGCCATAACGTAGTTTTAATTTTAGACGAAAGGTTGTGCCGGCACGGGGTCCTGGATGTAATTAACTTTTTCCACCGCCAACCCCTAAGCCGGGGGACAGTATGGGTCATGGCCACCCCGCAGGAAGCAAAAAAGGTGTTGGAAAGCCACTCGGAACTGCAAATGACTTCCGCCCAGGCGGTGGGTTTTTTAGCCCGGCATAAAACAGGCTATACGGTAAAATTCAAAGACCTTAGTATGGACCTGGCCAGTCGCGGGACTAACCCTGTTCTCACTCGGGTGGAATTAAAAAGACAGGGGGTGGCGCAGGGCCCCGGCCTGGAAAAGGCCCACCACCACCAGGAGATTGTTTTAACCGGGGCGGCTGTTTTTAAAGGAGATAAACTCATGAGCTGGCTGGACTGGCGGGAAACACAGGGTTTACGTTGGCTAAAAGGGGAAGTGCAGAGAATGGAAATTATTATACCATCGCCAATATGTCCGGGCAAAAAAATTTCTTTAGAAGCAATAAAAAGCAAAACAAAGATAGAACCGGTCTACCAAAATGGGAAAATTAAATTTTACTTGACCATAAACACAGAAATAGATTTAATTGAGCAACAGGGCGAAGAGAACTTTACCCGGCCGGAAACGATTAAGATCATAGAAAATACAGCCGCCAATGAAATAAGGCAGAGTGTAAAAACAACCTTAGATAAAGCCCAAGGGGAGTATAAGGTGGATAGTTTTGGTTTTGGGGAAGCTTTTCACCGCAAGTACAAAAAACAGTGGACAAAGCTTAAAAACCGCTGGGACGAAGAATTTACAGACGCTCAAGTTTATTTAACGGTAAAAGTAAAGCTAAGGGATACCGGTATGCAGGGAAGAAGGGCTTCTTTAAAGAGGTAAGGGGTGGTTCAAACCTTGATTTTTTTATTAGGCTTTGTTTTTTTAATTATTATTTACCTTGAAGCGCCACCACTGGTTAAAAATAAAAGGTGGCGGGAACTGGTTGCTTTTGCTGTTTACCTTTTGGTAGGTATGGCTATTTCCGTTCCTTTAGTGCTGGGGTTTGAGCTGCCTTCCCCGGCAAAGGCCATTGAAGCAGTTTATAAGCCTTTAGCCAGTTGGCTGCAGGTTCCGTAAATTTAAAAACAGTAGTCTTTAAAACACCTCGTGGATGTTTATAGTCTGTTCTCTACCTCGGCCCACGCCTATTATGGCCACCGGTACACCAGCTAAGTCTGCCAGTCGGTCAAGATAATCTTTTGCCTTAAGAGGCAGTTCTTCGTACTTTTGGACATGGCTTATGTCTTCCTGCCAGGCCGGGAGTTCTTCGTATAATGGTTCGCATTCGGCAAGGATTTTTAGGGTAGAAGGGAATTCTGTAATCAGTTTTCCACGGTAACGGTAGGCTGTGCACACTTTAATTTTATTCAATCCCGAAAGTACGTCCAGCTTGGTGATGGCGATGTAGTCCAGCCCGTTAATGCGGGTTGCGTAACGTGCTATAACACCGTCAAACCAGCCGCAGCGGCGCGGTCTGCCGGTGGTTGTGCCAAACTCATGTCCACATTCTCTGATGTAGTCTCCCAGGGAATCTTTCAATTCTGTTGGGAAAGGTCCTTCGCCCACCCTGGTGATGTATGCCTTGGCTATACCCACCACGCGATTTATTTTGGTGGGGCCGACGCCGGCTCCTAAGCAGGCTGCTCCGGCTGTGGGATGAGATGATGTTACATAAGGATAGGTTCCGTGGTCGAGATCTAAAAGTGTCCCCTGGGCGCCTTCAAAAATAACATGTTTACCTTTTTCCAGGGCGTCGTTAATAATTATGGAAACATCTTCTATGTAAGGTCTTATGATGTCGGCGTATTTGTTATAGGCATTCAGTATTTCTTGGTAGATAAAACCTTCAGCTCCATAGATATGGTGTAAAAGCCTGTTTTTTTCCTGCAGGATGTATTCCAGGCAGTGGTTAAACTCTTCCGGATCAACCAGGTCGGCGACGCGTATACCCACCCGTGCTGTTTTATCCACGTAGGCCGGTCCAATGCCGCGGCATGTGGTGCCAATTTTTCTATGGGCCTTGCATTCTTCTTCGCACATGTCCAGTCGCTGGTGGTAAGGTAAAATAATATGTGCCCGGGGGCTGATGCGCAAATGTTCCGTGCTTATGTTTTGCCTGGCCAGGTTCTCCAGTTCGGCAATGAGGATTGCCGGGTCAATTACTACCCCGTTGCCAATGAGGCAGAACTTACCGGGGTATAAGATGCCTGAAGGAATTAAATGTAACTTTAGCTCCCGGCCATTTGCTACAACTGTGTGCCCGGCATTGTTTCCTCCCTGGTAGCGTACTACCATATCTGCCTTTGCTGTCAGAAAATCGGTAACTTTTCCTTTGCCTTCGTCTCCCCATTGTGTGCCGACAAGTACTAACGCGGACATCTCCAGGTTTACCTCCTTATGCTGTTTTCTTTACGTCCTGTTCAGTATTTCCCGGGCTGTTATTACACCGGATACTGAAGCCTGGACTAAGCCCCTGGTTATACCTGCTCCGTCCCCGGCTGCAAACAGATTCCGGATCTGGGTTTCCAAAGAGTTTGTTAAAGCCAGCCGGGAGGAGTAAAATTTTACTTCTACCCCGTAGAGCAATGTATACCGTGAATATATACCTGGCGCCACTTCATTTAATGCCTTGAGCATTTCTACAATGGCCACCAGATAACGGTAAGGAAAAACCAGGCTTAAATCCCCGGGTGTAGCCTGGGACAGGGTGGGAACGGTAAGGCATTTTTTTATTCTTTCCGGTGTGCTGCGTTGCCCGCCTATTAAATCTCCTAGTCTTTGCACAATAACGCTGCCGCCCAGTAGGTTGGCCAGGCTGGCTATATATTTACCGTAGGCAGCAGGTTCTTTGAAGGGTTCAGTAAATGTCTTGCTTACCAGCACGGCAAAGTTGGTATTGTTGGTTTTTTTGTAAGCGTGAGTATGGCCATTTACTGTTACCAGCCCGTCGTTATTTTCCAGCACCACTTCTCCATAGGGGTTCATGCAAAAAGTACGCACCTTGTCATCAAAGGTGCGTGAATAGTAGATGAATTTGGCCTCATAAAAAACGCTGGTCAATGGTTCCATCATTGCGGCCGGCACCTCAACCCGCACACCTATATCTACCGGGTTGATCGTAATAGATAAACTTAGCCGGTGAGCTTCCCTTGTCAGCCATCCAGATCCTTCCCGGCCGGGAGCCAGCACCACATATTGGGCAAAGATGGTATCCCCTTTAGCAGTGACTATTCCTTTGGCCTCTTTTTCTTCGGTGAGGATTGACTCCACAGGGCAGGATGTGCGCATTTCGACACCATGTGCCAGTAAGTAATTTTGCATGTTTTGTAAAATTTCTTTGCATCTTCCGGTTCCCAGGTGGCGGATGGCTACCGGAATTAGTTTTAGCTCCGCCTGGGCTGCTTTGTGCTGAAATTCTTGAATTTTATCCGTCTGTTCCAAGCCGAATACGTTTTCCGGTGCGCCAAATTCGACATATATTCCATCAATGTACTTAACCAGTTCCGCAAGTGCCGGTTCAGTAATGTATTGTTCCAGACTGCCACCGATTTCTGTGGAAAGGGTAAGCTTACCGTCACTGAAGGCCCCCGCGCCGCCCCAACCACAGATGGTTGAGCAGGGGTTGCAATGAAAGCAGGTATTGTTTTTCTCTCTGGCCAGACAGATTCTATTTTGTATGTTCTGTCCTTTTTCCAGAATTAATATTTTCAAATTTTTTTTGTGTTTAACAAGTTCCAAGGCAGTGAAAATTCCCGCCGGTCCTGCGCCGGCAATAATAACGTCATATGGCTGATGCACTTGAAAATCTCTCCCCGATTAGTTAAAAAACAAATTACCTGCTCATTTTGACAACATCCTTATCTTAGCACCAGGCGCTCTATGATGTCAAGGAAATACCCAATTGTCTATTGTCTTGCAGACAGACGGGTTTTTACTTATAGTTATTGTTTGCCGGCCAGCACAGCTTAAGGAAGTGATAAAGTATCTTGGCCGTCATGCCCCAGATGAAATATTTTTCATACTCAAAATAGTAAATGGAAAAGCGCCATCGTTTTTGCCACCCCTGTTCGTAGGTGGGAGGTATTTTATCGAAGGGGAAGTCAGGGCTGTATTGAGTGGCAACGCCGACACAGGTTTTAGTAGGGGGATTGTTTAGCAAGAAGGTAACAGGCACCGTAAAGATTTCAGCAACTTCTTGAGGATTGGGCCTGATTTCCGGAGTTAAAATTCTACCTGCATAGGGGTAAACCAGCCTGCCCATGGGAGTGGGCAAAATGTCCAGCGCGCCGAGCACCTGCACGTCTTCTTCTTTAATCCCCAGTTCCTCCGATGTTTCACGCAGGGCGGTATTTAAGGGATTGTCCCGTTCGTGGTCTTCAATTCCTCCACCGGGAAAGCAAATTTCCCCCGGCTGGACATCCAGGTCTTCGGCACGAACTTCAAAAAGCACATGGGTCTGGCCCTGTTTTTCGATCAAAGGAAGCAGGACTGCCGAGAGGAAGTATTCATCTTGGCTCATGATTCCCTGACGCCTGTTTGAAAGCTGTTGAATTATTTCTTGCACCGTTTCCTCGGTTTTTCTCGCCATTTTTTATTCTCTCCCTCGAAAATAAGATTTAACCACTTAAGGGCACTTAAGCATAACATTTAAAGAAATCGTAAAATGAAAAATGAAACTTAATTATGGTGTTGAAAGGTTACTTTTTCTCGAGAGTACAGATCAGGCGGTTAATGGCTGTGGCCAGAGCGGCTGCTCCAAATCCGTTGTCTATATTGACAACTCCTATGCCGGGTGCACAACTGTTCAACATTCCCAAAAGAGCTGCCAGCCCGCCGAAACTGGCGCCGTAGCCAATGCTGGTGGGTACGGCAATTACCGGCCGGTCAGTTAAACCGCCGACTACGCTGGGTAGAGCTCCTTCCATGCCGGCTACAACAATGATCACAGAGGCCTGATGAAGGTCATCCTGGTGCTCCAGTAGACGATGTAAGCCGGCTACTCCCACATCAAACAGTTGTTCCACGGGGTTACCCATTGTCCGGGCACATACTGCTGCTTCCCCGGCTACCGGCAGGTCTGCAGTTCCTGCGCTGATGATCAGAATTTTGTTGGAAAACATGGGTTCTTCCGGCATTTCATAAACCAGGCAGCGGGCAGTTTCAAAGTATTGCACATCCGGGCATAGTTCTTTCACCGTTTGGAAAGTCTGGTAGTTTGCCCGGGTACCCAGCACGGGTTGGTGGACATTTATCAATTGCCGGAAGATTTTAGCTACATGCTCCGGTTTTTTCCCTTCACAAAAGATTACTTCCGGGAACCCGCAACGTATGCTTCGATGATGGTCTATCCGGGCAAACCCCAGATCCTGGTAAGGAAATGTCTTTAATTGTTCCATGGCCTGGTCAACCGTAATCTCTTGTTGGGCCAGGCTGTTGAGCATTTTTTTTAGTCTTTGGCGATCCACATATGCAACTCCTTAGAAAATAGACTATTGCTTGTTTAAAAATTTTTCAGCAGCTTCCACGACCGATTGGTAGACACTTTTTAAGGGAATATTTTTTTCCCGGGCGAGCTTACGGCAGTCCTCATACTCCGGGCTTATTTGCCCTCCCCCGGCAGCATTTGCTATTTTTACCCTTACTGATCCATAGTCTGTCTGCACGCAGATCTCTTGCCTGGGCAGAAGATATCGTTCTTCTCTGTGCACCCGTACGCCCAGGGTGGTTGTTTCCTGGAAAATTATCCGGATCAGCTCAGTCTGAGTTTCCGGCAGGCAAAGCACGGTCAGCAGGCTTCCCGGACGGCCCTTTTTCATGATTACGGGCGTGATCGATACATCCAGAGCGCCGGAGTTCAGTATCTTTTCAGCCGTAAAAGCCAGTATTTCCGGATTCATGTCGTCAATACTGGTTTGCAGCACAGATATTTCTTGCCGCAATTTTTCTGGCGTGCTTTCCTTTTTGTACTGTTGCCCGCCACCTTCACCGATAAAAACACGTAAAAAATTGGGTATTCCGTAATCGTTATTCCCCAAGCCATATCCTATTTGAGAGATGGTCATAGCCGGCAGGGACCCGAATTGGCAGGCCAGGGCAACTGCAATAGCCGCACCGGTAGGAGTAACCAGTTCCCCTTCAACATCTAACGGGCGAAGGGGCAGGCCTTTAAGCAGTTCAGCAGTTGCCGGCGCCGGTATGGGAAGCGTACCATGGCGGCTACGGACATACCCGCAACCGGCGGGCAGGGGGGAACAATA
>DFZP01000077.1:2364-6176 GCA_002382125.1 Firmicutes bacterium UBA4053 | reverse complement strand
GGGCAATGTCTTGCCACGTCCGGGGAGGTTGATGCTTTTCCTTTAGTTGCACCTGGAACCTGGTTCCCTGGAAACCGTATGATTTATCCCGGTGCGCTTGCAGGGTATAACCTTCCAGTCCCAGCAATTGCAGTTGTTCATGCAGGTTTGTAAAACAAGCGCCGGCGTCAATCAGCGCTCCTACGGCCATATCCCCGCTGATGCCGCCGAAGCAGTCAAAATAAAGTATCTTCATCGGATTTCCCTTCTTGAAACAAATACCTTGCTCTTGTTTTTCAAACATTTTCAAGACGGACTAGGGGAGCGGGGCGTCAAAATCAGATTAGACCAAGTCCCGGATTAAGTCAAGACTATTTTTGGCTCTTGCATCGTGGTTTTTAATGTGGTACACTTACAATCAATTGAACACAGAACAAATCCTGTGAAGGAGAAAGGTAGGCCAGGACCAGTTTTCCAGGGAGAAGACGCCGGCGACTGGGAGCGTCTTTAAAATATGGCTGGCTGAAGTTCACTCCGGAGGAGCAGGCTGAAAACCGTTACGGTCAAGTAGGTCTTAAGCCGCATTTTCCTGCGTTAGAGGGAAGGGGTATCGGAAAATTATTCCCGTACTTTCAGGTAAAGAGGTTCTGCAGCAATTGACGGCGGCAGAACAAGTAGGGTGGTAACGCGGTGAGCGTAATGCTTCTCGTTCCTTAGAAGGTGAGAAGTTTTTTAGTTTGAAGGAGTAATGTTTCCCGTGCCTTGTGTTTGAGGGGGCCGTGTGAACGGTCAATCAGGGTGGTACCGCGAAGAGCCTGCAGCTTTCGTCCCTGGGGGATGTTGGCTGCGGGCTTTTTTGATCTGAATGTCAGGGAGGGTGAATATTTATGGTGGTAGTAATGGATGTAAATGTTTCTGAGGAACAGATAGGTGAAGTTACCAGTCGCCTGGAAGAGATGGGTTTTCAAGCACACCTGATCCGGGGAGTAAGCAGGACCGTTATCGGCGCAGTGGGAAGCCGGGCTGTTGATACCCTGGGCCTGAAGAATTTGCCGGGAGTAGAGAAAATAATACCCATCATGAAGCCTTATAAGCTGGTAAGCAGGGAGGCCGGGGATGGAGCCGGCAGTGTGGTTGAAGCCGGGCCGGTTGCTATTGGTGGTCCCGAGTTGGCCGTAATGGCCGGGCCCTGTGCAGTGGAGAGCAGGGAACAGTTACTGACTGCCGCTCATCTGGTTAAACAGGCGGGAGCAACAATCTTACGCGGGGGAGCCTTTAAGCCCCGCACTTCCCCCTACAGCTTTCAGGGATTGGAGGAAAAGGGTCTGGAGTTACTGGCTGAAGCTGCGGCTCAAACTGGTTTGGCGACGGTTAGTGAAGTAATTGACCAGTACAGCCTGGATATGTCAAGAGATTATGTAGATATTTTGCAGGTAGGGGCAAGAAATATGCAGAATTTCCGCCTTCTGCAGGCTGTGGGGCGTTCGGGCAAGGCAGTGTTGTTGAAGCGTGGTTTGTCGGCGACAATAGAAGAATGGCTTATGGCGGCGGAATATATCATGTCCGAGGGAAACGGGAAAATAGTGCTTTGCGAAAGAGGTATCCGTACTTTTGAACCTTCTACACGCAACACCCTGGATTTGAGCGCTGTTTCGCTGGTAAAATGTTTAAGCCACCTGCCGGTGATTGTTGATCCCAGCCATGCAACTGGAGATCGCCGGCTGGTTAGCCCCATGTCCAGAGCGGCGATAGCTGCCGGTGCGGATGGTTTGTTAATTGAGGTGCACCATGATCCGCCACGGGCGCTTTGTGATGGACAGCAGTCGCTTTATCCGGATGAATTTGCCCGTTTAATGCTGGAGTTGCAGGCGATTGCGATGGTTATGGGGCGGGTGGCTGGCAAGTTTACAGGGCAAAATGCCCGCCGTTTTGTTGCAGGTGTCAGTGGATAAAGAACTGGAGGGAAATTTTTGTGATCAAGAAAATTGGCTACCTGGGACCACCGGGGACATTTACTGAGTTGGCGACCCGGTCTTACCTGGAGAAAATTGCTGCCGGCAACGGTGGAGAATCATTTGAAGCTGTATGTTTTTATTCGCTGGCGGATATATTGTCTGCGGTAGAAGCAGGAGAATTAGAGGAAGGAATACTGCCGCTGGAAAATTCAACGGAGGGGCCCGTCAATCAAACCCTGGACTTGCTGGCACACCGTTTCAAGCAGGTAAAAATTAAGGCTGAAGTGATCCTGCCGGTGATTCACCAGTTGCTGGCTCATCCGGGGGTCGGACTGGGCGAGGTTGCCGCGGTAGTGTCCCATCCCCAGGCTCTTGCTCAATGCCGGGGGTTCATCGAGCGTTTTCTGCCCCGGGCGGAGATCCGGGAGGTGATCAGTACCGCCGAAGCAGCGCGGATTGTTGCCCGGGAAGCCGCCCCCTGGGCCGCTATTGGCACTGCACTGGTTGCCGGGTCTTACGGTCTGACTGTTTTGGCTGAGGATGTGAACGATTATCCGGATAATGCCACCAGATTTGTGGTGGTTGCGCTGGAAGATGGTGCTCATCTACCGGGTTGTAAGACTTCCATCATTCTTTCGGTTAAGGATCGCCCAGGTGCGCTTTATGACATTCTCAAGGAGTTTGCACAAAGCGGGATTAATCTTACGCGCATTGAGTCCCGTCCGGCCAAAAGCAGGTTGGGAGATTACCTTTTCTTTATTGATCTGGAAGGGCATCACCGGGATTTTTTGGTGCGCCAGGCATTGCTGGCTATTTCTGAACATACTGTAAGTATGCGGCTTTTGGGGTCTTATCCTGTTCGCGGTACAGGTGGCCGGCAGGAACCTGCGCCTGAATTACCGGTTTCCAGCTTATTAAAACAGTTAAGAGATGAAATTGATCAGGTGGATGGCAGAATAGTGGAGTTGCTGGGTAAAAGAACGCGCATCGTTAAGCGGGTAGGGAAGTTAAAGCCCTATCCTATGCAGGTAAGAGATCAGGAAAGAGAAAAAGAAATCATTCACCATGTCCGTTTCCTGGCCCGGAAGGAAGGGGTGGATGAACAGGTGGTTGAAAATATCTACCGCCTTTTGCTGGATCATTTTGTTTCCCTTCAAACTTCCGTTATGAAGCTTTAGCCGGGAGGTTTAAGCTTCTCCTGTCTGATTTGACTGCTATACTTCATCATCGTGTCTTTTGGATGTGGGATGTGATCCAGTTAACAATGCTTTCAAGGGTGGCGCCAGGAGTAAATATTTCTTTGGCCCATCCCATTTCCTTTAAAGTTTTAATATCTTCGTCCGGAACGGTGCCTCCGCCCATAATAATAATGTCGTCAGCATCCCGGCCCCGCAGCAGTTCATAGATCCTGGGGAAAAGGGTCATGTGAGCGCCGGACAGAATGCTTAAGCCGATCACATCAACATCTTCCTGGATGGCGGTTTCGACTATCTGTTCGGGGGTTTGGTGGAGACCGGTGTAAACTACTTCCATGCCTGCGTCCCGCAAGCCGCGGGCTACTATTCTTGCTCCCCGGTCGTGGCCGTCCAGCCCCGGTTTGGCTACCAATACCCTGATTTTACCAGCCATATATTCTATTCATCCTCCCTCGAAAATAGATTTTGCTTGCCGTTCGTTTGCCGTCGCTTCGATGCTACAGGCCGACGAGACATCGGCTTGGTTCGGAGCGAATCTGCCAGTGCTGCATATTGCGCGCGGCTCGTTAGTTTTCGAGCATCACAAAATTTAACAGTGCTTGCTGTTAGTTTTCCAGTGTACTGATACTAGCGCGATTCGCTTAAGCCGATTCGCCAACCTCACCTGCGCCGTGTCTCGTTA
>DFZP01000077.1:0-2245 GCA_002382125.1 Firmicutes bacterium UBA4053 | reverse complement strand
GGCCATCAAGTTATTCCTGTCGCGGCGTAATTTTTGCAGCCTTGCTATTTTTTCTTTTTCTATCCCGGGGTCGATTTTTAAAATTTCGATCTCCGGTTTTTCATTTTGGTTTATGAATTCGTTAACACCTACCACGATGAATTTTTTACTGTCGACAGCTTGTTGATAGCGGTAGGCAGCATCGGCGATTTCTTGCTGCAAGTAATTCTGATCAATGCAGGCCAGCACGCCGCCGCGCCTTTCAATTTCGGCAAAGTATCTTTCTGTTTCCTCCTCCATTTTGTTGGTTAATGCCTCTACGTAATAGGATCCGGCCAGTGGATCAATGACATTTGCCACTCCTGTTTCGCAGGCAATGATTTGCTGGGTGCGCAGGGCAATCTGCACGGTTTTTTCCGTTGGCAGGGCCAGTACTTCGTCCATAGAATTGGTATGCAGGGATTGAGTACCGCCCATAACGGCAGAAAGAGCTTCAAATGCGGTGCGCACAATATTGTTTTCCGGCTGCTGGGCGGTAAGGCTGCAGCCGGCCGTTTGGGTATGGAAGCGCAGCAGCCAGGAGCGCGGGTTTTTAGCCCCGTATTTTTCCTTCATCCGGCGTGCCCAGATACGCCGGGCCGCCCGGTATTTTGCAATTTCCTCAAAAAAGTCAATGTGTGCGTTAAAAAAAAAGGATAAGCGGGGAGCAAAATCGTCCACATTCAGGCCGGCAGCTATGCCTGCTTCCACGTAGGCAAAGCCGTCGGCTAAAGTAAAGGCCAGTTCCTGTGCCGCAGTGGAGCCGGCTTCTCTTATATGATAGCCGCTGATGCTGATCGTGTTCCATCTTGGTACGTGTCTGCAGCCATATTCAAAAGTATTAACAATCAGCCTCAAGGATGGTTCCGGAGGGAAAATCCAGGATTTCTGAGCAATATATTCTTTTAAAATATCGTTCTGGATGGTGCCGGCAAGCTGTTCGGAGCGCACCCCCTGTTTTTCACCTGTGGCGATATACATGGCCCAAAGGATGGCAGCAGGAGCATTGATGGTCATCGAGGTGCTGATTTTATCCAGCGGTATGCCCTCGAAAAGCGTTTCCATATCCTGCAAGGAGTCAATAGCCACTCCCACCCGTCCTACTTCTCCTAAGGACCGGGGATGGTCGCTGTCGTAACCCATGATGGTGGGCATGTCAAATGCTACACTCAAGCCGGTTTGTCCTTTGGAGAGCAGAAATTTATACCGCTCGTTGGACTCTTTAGCTGTAGCGAATCCTGAGAACTGGCGCATAGTCCAGAGGCGCCCGCGGTACACGTTGGCCTGTACGCCGCGGGTAAAGGGATACTGGCCGGGAAAGGAGAGGTTGCACGCGTAATCAAGTTCTTCAATATCCAGGGGTGTGTAGAGATCCTTTACGGGCATACCGGAGACTGTTTCAAATTTTTCCTTATTGTCTTTCATTTTACTCCGGGCGTCGAGCCATTCTTTTTGTCCCTTTTTTATTTCTTCCAGTCCGTCCTTCATTAACTAAAGCCACCTCTTTTATAGATTTATAAAATTAACTTAAGACTTAACCACAGAAAATACAGAGATATTGGATTATAGAAAACTAAAATACAGAATTCAAATAGTATTGGAATAAAGCATTTTTTAAAAGTTAATGTTATAACTCAAGAATCTTTTTACTTTGTATCCTCTGTGTGTTTAGAAAAGTATTTTTATTTATTATATCATCGTATAGGGAATAGGGAAACATTTTTTTAATTAATTGGGAACTAGNNACTAGATGTTAATTCCCAACCCACAAGTTCCACTGGTTAACTCGGGAAATTTACTTTAGTATTCTATTGTTAGAGAGGAAATTCCTCTTACAGAATTAAACCGAAGTTCAACCTTAAAATGGGCTTAAACCCTTGGTAAATCTAGGTTTCTGAAAAAATAAATCTAATGTAGTGTAGACTTTTTACTATTCTACAAGTCAATGGTATCAAGCATTACTGGACTGGAAAATTATGTTGGTTGAAGTTCGGATTAAACAGTCAGGCCCCAAAACATTAAAAAACCTCCCCGGGTTTACTGCCTTAGTAAACTATGCAGCATCCACCCGGAGAAGGTATTCTATAAGGCGCCGTCGACAACATATATTTTATCGTTGCGGTTTTGATAATCCGGATTCTTCTTGGGTTTCTCGAAGAAAATTTAATTTGCGATTCGTATCTTGATTAAAATGAGAATCTGCATCACACAGCAAGATTCTGTTTTA
>DFZP01000009.1:21555-25857 GCA_002382125.1 Firmicutes bacterium UBA4053 | reverse complement strand
TGAATGGCTCCCTCGGCAGAAGGAATAGAATTTAAAATCGCCACTTCATCCAGGTTAAGCAATTCAATCAGTTGCAAACCCAGTTGTTCAGCCATCTTTTTTAGCAATGGCCTGGCTACTCCCACAAACAGCGGTGTTCCTGCCGGCAGAATGGCCAGAATGTCTTTTGAAAGAAGCAGCGGCCTTTCCAGAAAGGCTGAGTATACCTCTCCCCGCTCGTTGATCCCGGGAACAGGCAGGATCACAACCTGCACTCCCCGTAGGCCTTCCGCCGGATCCTGGCAAGAAGTAATGTTTTCTTCCTGCGCAAAAAGACCTACCACTCTTACTGAGAACCCCGCTTTTGCCAGGTACCCGGCCAGAAAAACCTCTCTGGCATCGCCACCCAAAATGGCTACTTTAACTCCACCCGGGCCTGAAGTCATAACAGGCCACCTCTTACCTGATCTTTATTGTGGCATTATTTATCTTCAATATATGTTCTGCCGGAAAAGGAGGTGCTTAATCAAAAATGAGATTTTCTAAGCCGTATACCACTCCTTCCAAATGCATTACCTTGCGGATGGCCGTCAACACACCCGGCATAAACGACTCCCTGGAAATAGAATCATGCCTTATAGTAAGCGTCTGGCCTAAACCGCCAAAGATTACCTCCTGATGAGCAACCAGTCCCGGCAAGCGCACGCTATGCAAACGGATGCCGCCATCAAAGCGGCCGCCGCGGGCGCCGGACAGTTTCTCTACCTCTATTGGCAGTCCCTGCTGAAAATCACCCCTTTGCTTCAATACTGCTTCGGCTGTTGTCAATGCCGTGCCGGAAGGAGCATCCAGTTTCTGGTCGTGGTGAAGCTCAATGATTTCCACGTGGGGGAAAAACCTGGCTGCCTGGGCGGCAAAATTAATCATCAACAGGGCGCCAATGGCAAAATTGGGTGCAATTACTCCGCCCACTCTTTTCCGGGAAGCAGCTTCAACAATTTCAGCCAGCTCAATACTGCTCAGGCCCGTTGTGCCTACTACAGGCCTTACTCTATATTGCAAGGCAAGCTTAATGTTGGCGGCCACTGACTCCGGTATGGTAAAGTCCACCATCACATCAGGCCCGGTATCCTGAAATACCCGTTCCAGATTCTCCTGCAACAGGATACCTGCTTCCCCCATACCAATCAGGGTACCAACATCCTGTCCTTCATCCCGGATATCTACCGCTCCTACCAACTGCATATCTTCTGAATTCCAGACACTCTTTAGAACCTCCCGGCCCATGCGCCCGGCCGCCCCCACAACAATAACCCTAATCACTGATACGGTTCCCCCTCTTCATTTTCACAGCAAATTCTTTTAACAGGCTATTTTCGTTAAGAACCTAAAAAATCCTTTTAAAACTTTTTTGCTCTATTTTCATGTAATTATTCTCCCCTGTCAAGAAAAACCGATACCCGGACTGAACTAAATTTTAAAATGAGAGGAACCGGTATTATGGCAGCGACAGGGTAAATATAAAAGATGGACAATTATACAAAATGTAGTCAAGTATTATTTTTCTTTTTCCCGGCTCTCTGGTATAATGAATTTATCTAGCATTCAACACTATTATCAGATTAAAAGTAAAGGGGGGTACATCCAATCTGATCAAAAATTGCCTTGCCTTTATTTTTTTGAGGGAGATTGATTATTATAAAGAATGGGAGGTATTCTAATTAAAATGGCTGAGGATATAAAAGCAATTGATATCATGTATTACGTGGCGACGCCGGAGTTCATGGCAAAGTGGGACAAGGCCAAGGAAGGTGAGCTTATCTGCCGGATGGAAAGGTCGATTGGAGGCCTGCCCAGGTATGAAAGCATTGAAAAAATGATTGAGCTTATGGATGAAGCCAACGTGGAAAAGGTTTTTATCAGTCAGTGCAAAATGTGGTCTTACTGGAACAAATGGATGTACTTTGATACTCAACTAAAGGACGTGGTTCAATACACCGAAAAGTATCCGGACAGGTTTGTCGGGCTGGCAGGATACAATCCTTTCCGGATCCGAGAAAGTGTGAAAGAAATAGAGATCGCTGTTAAAGAATACGGTTTTAAAGGTGTCTACGTTCATATTTATGGATTTGATATTCCTTTACACGATGCCAAAATGTATCCCCTTTACGCCAAGTGTGTGGAACTCGATATCCCCGTCTCTATGCAGGTAGGACACGTACTGGAAGCAATGCCCAGCGATGTGGCGCGGCCCATTTACCTTGACCGTATAGCCTGTGACTTCCCGGATCTTAAGATAGTTGGCGCCCATACGGGTTATCCGTGGGTAGACGAACTTATCTCCGTATGCTACAAATGGGAGAATGTCTGGTTCGGTGTTGACGCCTGGTTGCCAAAATACTGGTCTCCTTCTATAGTTCAATATATAAACAACCGCTTAGGTGCTGAAAGGTGCATTTGGGGAACTAACGGCATCCCCTGGAAAGAATTCAGGAAACAGATTGACGAACTAAACCTGCGCGAGGAAACGAAAAGAAAGCTTCTGCGGGATAATGCCATTGAACTTTTTAAACTGTAACGTTATTCCGGTAAAGTGTTTTCTAAAATAACGATATAACATGATCTTGCTTTCACCCTCACCCTGACCCTTTCCCTTCGAGGAAGAGGGAACCAGGTAAGTCTATTTTCCAGGAAGTTGCCCACAATGGCTTATGTCTTTTTATAATGTCTTCTTATAAGGCATGAAAACAAAGGCGTACAATGTTCCCCCTCCCCTGGCGGGAGGGGGCTAGGGGGAGGGGGTTAGCTAAAAAAAACTTCAAAATCCACAGGAGGAATTTTGTTGCTTATTGATCTCGATCCTGTTGCTTTTCAAATTGGCCCTTTCATAGTGTACTGGTATGGTGTTTTCATGGCTTTGGCATTCGCAGCCGGAGCCTGGTATTTGTATACTCAGGCACGTAAGCGAGGCATGGATGAAGACTTCCTGCTAAACTTTACCATTCTGGTTATCCTCGCCGGAATTGCAGGGGCGCGCATGATGTTCGTACTGATTAATTACCCCCAGTGGTTTATTTATGATCCTGTTCAGGTTTTAAAAATATACCAGGGCGGTCTAGCATGGCATGGCGGACTGCTGGGGGGAATGCTGGCCGGCTGGTGGTACACCAGCCGCAAAGGCATGAGTTTTAACTCTCTGGCCGATCTGGCAGTACCGGGATTGGCCGTCGGTTATTTCATGATCCGGATAGCAAATATTTTTAACCAGGAGATACTTGGACGTTCGACAGATTTCTGGTTTGACAGGTGGCCTGCCCAACCCATTGGATCAATTATTGGCCTGACGCTTTTAGCACGCTACTTTTATCTTAAACAAAAGAGCCTGCCAACCGGCTACCAGTTCTGGTCATTTATCTTCTATCATCAACTCCTGCGGAGTGCAGTTGAAGAAATGGTACGCGAAAACCCGCTGGCTCTTGGCGGATACATTATCCCCCACTGGGGACTGGGCTTTTTCACACTGGCCCAAATCAGTACGCCCCTGATCATGGCCTTTGCTTACTGGATGATGCGCAGAAGTTACCGGCTACCACCTGCGCCTTAAAACAAACAACCTTGATACAAAGGGTTGGATAACAGCCAGGGCAACAGAAACCGCAGCCAGCGGTTCTAACTGTATCTGGCCCAGGTGAATGCGCTCCGGCAACTGGAACTTCAAAAAATCCAGGAGCATAACCAGGGAGAGATAAATACCTCCAGCCAGGCCCACCAGGTTGAGAACAGCCTGCGAAAGAGGCGAGGGCTTGCCCTCCGGAAAAAAATCCCATGATTTTTCACGAAACATGCTCAACCTCATTCTTTCCTTAACTGACAACCCCATAAAAACAAGAACCAGCGCCGTAAAGGCGATCGTGCCTGTCAACATTGTCCCCACCTCCAATAACATTATATGGCAGGTAGGGCAGGTTTTAGGACAAAAGGTTCTTAACCGCCAAAAACTCTCCCCGCAGTCGCCTCCAGTACCCGGCAGTCGTCCCATGGGCCTACGCTGGCTATGGCAAACGTCCGCGGCAGCAGCATGGCCCGGGCAACATCCCTTGTCTGTTCCCTGGTCACCCGGCCAACTTTCTCCACCACTTCCTCAGGCGTAACTATCCTCCCCAGATAAAGTTGTGACTTTGCCAGTCTGCTCATGCGTGTAGTTACATTCTCCAGACTTAAAAACAAATTTCCCTTCACCTGGTCCTTCGCCCGGCGCAGTTCCTCTTCCGCAATACCATTTTCCTGAATATCCCTGATTTCCTTAAAAACCAACTCCATCAC
>DFZP01000009.1:16720-21404 GCA_002382125.1 Firmicutes bacterium UBA4053 | reverse complement strand
GGCACAACCGGATTGCGGGGCTTTGCTTCACCTTTTAGATGACCAAGAACACTCTCAACCTTCTCGACCACTTTTTGATGATTTATATTTCCGGCAACTGCAACCACCAAGTTTGCCGGGACATAATGAGCTTGATAATAAGACATTATCTGATCCCTGGTAAGATTTTCAATTACCCCTGCTCTTCCAATAACCGGCTGCCCCAGGGCGTGATCCTGCCAGATAGTAGTTGCAAATACATCATGAACCAGTTCGTCGGGAGTATCCTCGTACATTTTAATTTCCTCAGCAATCACATTTCTCTCCCTGTTTATATCTTCCGCCGCAAAACGCGACTCCAAAACCATATCCGCCAGTATATCCAGCGCCAGGTCAAAATGTTCATCCGCTACCCGGGCATAATAACAGGTATACTCTTTGGTGGTAAAGGCGTTTAACTGTCCTCCCACGGCATCTAAGGCCTCGGCAATCTCTCTGGCAGTTCGTTTTCGAGTCCCTTTAAACATCAGGTGTTCAACAAAATGAGAAACTCCTGCCATTTCCCGCGGCTCGTCCCGGGAGCCTACATTGACCCAGATTCCCAGGACTACCGAGCGCACATGCGAAATATCTTCTGTTAAAACCTGTATTCCATTATTTAAAAAAGCCCCCTGATGCAATTTTCCGTATCCCCTTTACAATATTGATCTAAAAAAACAATAAAACCCTACCCGGTAAAACAATGGCAGGGAATTTATATGCCAGTGATATTCCCTTAAAGAACAAACCAACACCGTTATCTGGCTAGCGTTGTACTTCCCTGACCCGTCCCGGACGCCTCGGGTGGCTTTCCGGATCACGTTTTGGCTCGTGCGGCAGGGCATCTTTACGGGATAATTTTAATCGTCCCTGGTTATCGTAACCAAGCACCTTAACTACGATCATATCCCCTTCTTTAACCACGTCTTCTACCTTATTTACACGCTGATAAGCAAGCTGGGAAATATGTACCAACCCCTCCTTGCCGGACATACCCAATACCCCTGGAATGACTTCCACAAAACAACCAAAGTCAGTAACCCGCGTCACCCGCCCGGTATAAATCCCACCGGTAGTTACTTCCCTGGTCAGGCTCTCGATGATCTCCAGCGCCTTTTGACCCCCACCGGGATTAACTGACGCAATAAAGACTCTCCCGTCATCTTCAATATCAATCTCTGCCTTGGTTTCCTCAATAATTTTCTTAATGATTTTACCACCCGGACCTATAACATCTCTTATTTTATCGGGATCAATAACAATATGCAGAATACGTGGCGCATAAGGAGACAACTCTTTCCTGAAAGCAGGAAGAACAGCCAACATTTTATTTAAAATATGCATCCGGCCCTCCCGTGCCTGGGCCAGCGCCTTTTCCAGGATCTCTTCAGTAACACCGGCTATTTTAACATCCATTTGCAGGGCCGTCACACCCATGGCCGTACCGGCTACTTTAAAGTCCATATCCCCCAGGTAGTCTTCAGCCCCTTGAATATCGGTTAATACAGCTACCTGATCCTCTTCCTTAATCAAACCCATGGCCACCCCGGCTACAGGGGCCTTAATGGGAACTCCTGCATCCATCAGGCTTAAGCAACTGCCGCACACACTACCCATGGAAGTAGAACCATTGGACTCTAATACCTCCGAGACAATCCGGATCGTATAAGGAAAATTTTCCTCCGACGGAATAACCGGTTCCAAAGCTTTTTCAGCCAGCGCCCCATGGCCAATTTCCCTGCGTCCCGGTGATCTCATGGGCCTGGTCTCTCCCGTACTATAAGCAGGAAAGTTATAGTGATGCATAAAACGCTTGGTCTCCTCGATACCCAACCCATCCAGGATCTGCCCGTCAGAAATAGGCCCCAAAGTTACCGCCGAGAGCACCTGGGTTTGACCCCTGGTAAAAATGGCCGAACCATGCGCCCTTGGTAGAATTCCCGCCTCTACCGTTATCGGGCGGACTTCATTCACCGCCCGGCCGTCAATGCGCATTTTCTGATCAAGAATAAAACGCCGGACAACCTTTTTCTCTAACTCATCTATGATCTTCTTAAGCTCAGCCTCCTGTTCAACAAACACCGGCAAAAAGGTTTCCACCAGCCCTGTCTTAACCTCTTGCAAGTACTCTTCTCTTTCTTTTTTGCTTAACTTCTCAGTGATACACCGGTCTACCGCCGCTCTTAGTTTTTCCGTTGCAGTACCGGCCACCGAATGTTCCATCTCCGGATTTGCTTCAACAACCGGCGGTTCAATCTTGGGAGCAGCCAAACCATGGGTCAAAGCCTCCTCACGAAAAGCCTTGATGAAATTAACAATCTCCTTAATCTTTTCGTGCCCGAAGGCAATCCCCTCCAGGATAACCGACTCCGGTACTTCCCGGGCGCTAGCCTCTACCATCATGACGGCATCGTGCGTTCCTGCCACCACCAGATACATCTTGCTTTTCTGGCTCTGGACCAAGGTGGGGTTAATAACATATTGATCGTCAACAAGACCCACAATCACTCCACCAACAGGATCTTGAAAAGGAATATTACTTAAGTAAAGGGCCGCCGACGCTCCCACCATAGCCGATATTTCAGGAGGATTATCCTGATCCACTGAAAGGACGGTAGCTACTACCTGTACCTCATTGCGAAGAGCTTTAGGAAAAAGGGGCCGTATGGGACGGTCAATTAACCGGGCAGACAATGTGGCCTTTTCGCTGGGACGACCTTCCCGCTTGATAAAACCGCCCGGAATCTTGCCTACCGCGTAAAGCCTTTCCTCATAATCCACTGTAAGTGGTAAAAAATCTATACCTTCTCTAACATTCCCGGCCATGGTAGCCGCCACCAAAACGACCGTATCTCCATACCTTACAAGCACTGCTCCTCCTGCCTGTCTGGCTACCTTTCCCACCTCCAGCCGCATGCTCCGGCCTCCAACATCCAACTCTTTTACCAAAGATATTTGTTCAACCATTAAACGCAAAACCTCCCGTTCCTAATCCACCGTCTATTATTCCCCCAAAGCAAAGAAAAAAAATAGCCTTACCCTCCCTACCCTTTTGCTTTTAGAAAAAGCGTGATTATTCCGCCTTACACTATCTGCGCAGACCTAATCTTCCGATCAATGTCCGGTAGCGGTCAAAATTAGAGTCTTTCAAGTAATTTAAAAGCGCCCGTCGCTGACCCACCATTTTTAAAAGCCCCCGCCGGGAATGAAAATCCTTCTTATGGATTTTCAAATGTTCAGTAAGATTATTGATTCGCCTCGTTAATATGGCAACTTGTACTTCCGGAGAACCGGTATCATTTTCGTGCAACTTGTAACTACCAATAAGCGTCTGCTTTTCCTCTACTGTAAAGGCCACTTAAATTCACCTCCTTAAAACTGGCCTAATCGCTGCTAACTAAGCTAACCGTCACCTTAAAGACAGACTGCCGGGTCAGCAGTTCATTCCTTTTGATATACTTTTACTTTCCGATTACCAATGCCCGTAAAATGAGCTTTATTCGTGGAATGTCGCTCAGCGAGCTTATTGTAACACAATTAGATACAAAAAGTAAACTTTTCTTTGCAGGCTCTATGGAATTTAGAATTTACAATTTTCCAATCTTCAATTTACGGTTTCAAAGCTCGTAGAACGGATGCTCTCACGCACTATTTGAATATCCTGCTTGATCTGGAGTGCCAGTTCCTCGGGCGAAGCAAACTTTTTTTCTCCCCGCAAACGCCTGGTAAAATGAACACTCACAACCTTGCCGTAAAGATCCCCGCTAAAATCCAACAGATGTACTTCTACATTGGGCCGGGCGTTATAACCATAAAAAGTCGGCCGGCTTCCTATGTTCGCCACTCCTAAAAACATATCTCCATCAATAGAAACTCTTATCATGTAAACACCCTTGGCCGGAAGCAGTACATTTCCAGTAGACTCCAGATTTGCAGTGGGAAAACCCAAAACGCTTCCCCGCCGGTCCCCCTCGATTACTACTCCTTCAAAAAAAGGGGGGAAACCCAAATACTTTGCAGCTTCTGCTACCTCTCCATCTTTTAAAAGGTCCCTAATCAGTGTGCTGCTTACCACCTGCTGATCTACAATCACGGGAGGGATTACCTGCAGTTCGTAATCACATCTGTAGCTATATTCCTTTAACAAATCCGTTGTTCCCCGCCCCTGGTAACCAAAGGTATAATTATAACCTACCAACACCGCCCACACATTCAAACCCCGGCAAAGCACCTGATCAATAAATTCTTCGGGCTCCAAGCGGGCAAACTCCTGCGTAAAAGGCACCCGGAACAAGATGTCTACTCCCAATTTAGAAATCATTTTCTCTTTCACATCTTGGGTCATCAGCAACGACGGAGCTTGTTCAGGGTTTAAAACCATTACTGGATGGGGATGGAAAGTAAAAACCGCCGACACCCCACAAAATCTTTTGGCAACAGCCACCAGTTCACCAATTAACTTCTGGTGACCCAGATGGACACCATCGAAATTCCCCAGACCAACTACCAACCTGTTATATTTTTGCCCCATATCCTGCCACGTTTGATAAATCTCCATTTGCAGCCTGCCCTCCACGTCCTTTTTGTTCTCCACTTAGCACAACTCCACATAAAACAGTACCCAAATTAGCGGGTGCAATACGTTTTCTTCTCACTCCGGTGCTTC
>DFZP01000009.1:0-16619 GCA_002382125.1 Firmicutes bacterium UBA4053 | reverse complement strand
TGCTTCGCACGAACGATCCCCCCTGACAAGGGGGGTAGGGGGGTTCGTGCGCACAAAACCATTGCACCCGCCTTTAAATTAATTATGTGGAGAGGTACTTAGTTTATCTGAACCGGCCAGCACCACTACCGGCTGAAAGAAATACTCCGTCGAATCATTCTCCACCCGGGCTACAGCCAGCAAGCACTGACCGGAACATACCCTTACCAGTTGGCCGCCCGGCAGTTCTGGTTCAGCAAAATCTATCAGCCCGGCAGGGAACAAGCGGTTCCCCGACTGTACCGCCGGTATGGCGCCTGTTTTAACCTGAACTGCTTTTAAATGTCCCAACGCCTCGTTCATGCTTACCAGCGACGATTCCAACTCTCCACTTTTATTCAGGGCTAAAACTTCCTCTAACGTTCTGGTTTTACTTAAAACAAAGACACCTGCTCTAACACGCAAAAGAAAACTCATATAAGCGCCACAGCCCAGTCTTTGCCCCATGTCCATACACAGTGTACGGATGTATGTCCCTGTCGAGCAAACGACATCCAGGAACGCCCGCGGTGTTCCTGTTCCCCACTCTACAAGACGAGTCAAACGCAAACTATAAATATTAACCCGCCTGGGCTTACGCGCCACCACTTGACCGGTACGGGCCAGTTCATACAGTCTCTTACCTTGATAATGAACAGCAGAAGTCATGGGCGGCACCTGTTCAATTTCGCCTTTAAAATGTTTTAACACCGCCTCCACGCTTTGGCCGGATAAAGCAGACGCATCACGCTTTTCGATGATTTCTCCCTCACCATCCCCCGTGGTAGTGGTCACCCCAAAAGCAACCTCTACCCGGTATTCTTTATCATCCTGGAGAAAACGAATGATGCGTGTAGCCTGTCCTAAACAGACAGGTAGAACACCTGCCGCTGCCGGGTCAAGCGTGCCCGTGTGACCAACCTTGCGTATCCCCGTCAACCGGCGAATATAATCTACTACATCATGAGAAGTCATGCCGGGTGGTTTGAGCACATTCAAGATACCACTCATCCAGTTTTTCTGCACTCCTTTTCCTTCTTACCCAATTCCTGCAGTGTTGCCCCTACTACCCGGGACACGACATTTTCAATATCTCCTTCCAACAAAGAACCTGCAGCACGCAGATGGCCTCCACCGCCAAAACGGGATGCCAGGCGATTGACATCCACCACCTCTTTGGAACGAAAGCTCACCTTGTAACGCCCCGGTGAAAGCTCACGAAACAAAAGGGCTACCTCCACTCCACGTATTGAACGGATATAGCCAATTAATCCATCAGTATTTTCATCTTTAGCCCTCAAACGATCAAGTAATTCCCGCTTCACACTTACCCAGGCAACGCGCCCGCAGGGACTCAAACGCAGTGTTTTCAGTGCAGCCCCCAACACCAGCAGGTTAACCAGGGGGTTTTGCTCGTGCAGCATGATATTAATCCATACCGAAGGCGCTCCCTGCTCTATAAGTAAAGCCACCCGCCGGTGGGTGCCGGAGGTGGTATTTTCATATTGGAAAGAACCCGTGTCTGTGGCAATGCCGGTATACAGGCAGGTGGCTATTTCGGGAGTAATCTTTACTCCAAGCGGGCCAAGCAAGTCTAAGATTATTTCTGCGGTTGCCGCATAAGCGGGATTGATATAGTTATAACGGGCAAATTCACGGGAACTGACATGGTGATCTATATTGACAATCACCAAAGAACGATCAAGCAGTCCGCGTAGAGATCCCAGCCGCTCGGGCACAGAACAATCCAAAACCACAAAAGTGTCATATTCTCCTTTTAGCGCCTCTTCACCTATTATAAAATCTGTCACCTCCGGCAAAAAACCAAAGATCTCCGGAACGGGATCTGGCAGGGCCATGGTTACTTCCTTCCCCATCTGCCGAAGGGCCAAACCCAAAGCACCTACGGAACCTACACAATCACCATCGGGCATCATATGCCCGGCGATGATCACCGTTCTTGTTCTCTCCAAAACCCCGGCAACAGAACGCATGTCACTCATACTGTGGATTCCTTTCTATGTCTTTTTTGAGCAACTCCATTACCCGCACACTCTTAAGCGCAGAAGTGTCCAGCTTAAAAGTTATTTCCGGTGTATAGCGCAGCCTGATCCTTTTCCCCAACTCACCGCGGATATAACCCCGCGCGCTCGACAAGGCCTCCATATTAACTTCTTGCTCAGCAGAAGAACCGTAGATGCTGACATAAATTTTAGCGTTACGCAAATCAGAAGAAACCTCCACCCTGGTAATGGTAACAAAACCTATCCGGGGATCTTTAATTTCATTCTGAAGCATTTCGGAAAATTCTTTTTTAATAGCTTCCGCCAGACGTTCCGGCCGATAAGACATATCCCCTTAAACCTCCAATGATAACATTGGTTTTTTTGAATACTTGCGTTCTCTTGAGGCTAAATCAGTTCTCTTTTTATAGTCTCAGTAGTAACGGCCTCCACTACATCTCCTTCTTTTATCTCATTGAATCTCTCCAGAGCCAGCCCACATTCATAACCCTGCAGCACTTCACGGACATCGTCCTTAAAACGCTTGAGCGAATCCAGTTTCCCCTCGTAAACGATCTGATCATCACGAATAAGCCTAACCTTAGCGTCGCGGGAAATCTTGCCTTCTATCACATAGCAGCCGGCAATAATACCTATCCTCGATGCTTTAAAAGTCTTTCGCACCTCAGCACGACCTATTATAACTTCCCTGTATTCGGGTTCTAAAAGACCACTCATAGCCGCTTTAACATCGTTGATCGCTTCGTAAATAACTTTATACAGGCGGATGTCCACCTTTTCCTGTTCAGCAGCCCGGCGGGCGTTAACGTCCGGGCGCACATTAAACCCGACTATAATGGCATTAGAAGCAGAAGCAAGCAGAATATCAGTTTCACTGATTAATCCTACACCGTAATGAATAATATTAACCCTCACTTCTTCAGTAGGCAAGCCCTCTAAAGATTGCTTCAAGGCTTCTACCGAACCCTGAACATCCGCCTTAATGACTACATTTAATTCTTTAACCCGACCTTCCTTGATCTGCTTGAAAAGGTCGTCCAGCGAAACCCTGGACAGTGAGGCCTTGATGTCTTCCTCCCGCTTGCGTAAAATGCGCTTGGCCGCAATCTGACGGGCCATTTTCTCCCCGGCCACTACATAAAGACCATCTCCCGCCAAAGGAACATCAGAAAAACCCAATACCTCCGCCGGTGTAGAAGGCCCCGCGTTTTTCAGCCGGCGGCCCCGGTAATCCATCATTGCCCGCACCCTTCCGGCGGCCGTGCCGGCAACTATATTATCACCCACATGAAGAGTGCCATTCTGAATCAGCACGGTAGCTACCGGGCCGCGCCCCTTATCCAGTTTTGCCTCTATTATCGTACCCCGTGCCAGCCGGTCAGGGTTAGTCTTTAAGTCGTTTACTTCCGCCATTAAAAGAATCATTTCCAGCAATTCGTCCAGACCCTGACCGGTTTTTGCGCTAACCGGCACACAGATAGTCTGGCCACCCCATTCCTCAGACACCAGCTCGTACTCAGTTAAATGCCGCTTAACCTTTTCCGCGTCAGCACCTGGTCTATCCATTTTATTTATTGCAACAATGATCGGTACCCCTGCTGCTTTAGCATGATTAATAGCCTCTACAGTCTGCGGCATCACACCGTCTTCGGCAGAGATAACCAAAACAGCAATATCGGTAACGCGTGCGCCTCTGGCACGCATGGCAGTAAAAGCCTCATGACCCGGGGTATCGATAAAGGTAATTTCCTTATTATTATATTCCACCTGATAGGCTCCAATATGCTGGGTAATTCCTCCGGCTTCACCGGCTGTTACATTGGTTTCCCGGATGGCGTCCAGCAAGGAAGTTTTTCCGTGGTCCACATGCCCCATTACAGTAACCACACAGGGCCGTATTTGGAGCTGGGAAAGATCTTCCTCCTGTTCCAAATCAAGCAGCGCTTCCTGATCCAGTTCCACCTTGACCTGAACCTCAAATCCAAATTCCCCGGCAACAATAATGGCAGTTTCATGATCTATTTCCTGGTTTATGGTGGACATAACCCCTAGTGCCATTAATTTTTTAATCACTTCAGCAGGGCTTTTTTTCATTTTTGTAGAAAGCTCCTGGACACTCACGATTTCACCAATTACAACCGGCTTTTTCTCAAAGTGGTGGATCACTCCGGTTTTTACCGCGGACCGCGCTTTTTTTTGCCGCCCCCCGGCGGCAAAACGCAGCTTGTGTTCGGCTGCCTGCTCCTGATTATTCCACCTGCCCTTGCCTTTTCCGGGAACGCGTTCTGCTCCCGCTTGCTTGGGCTTTTCACCCCTGGTTTTGTCGGCCCTGATCTTTTCCTGCGACTTAACCTCTTCGGGTACTTTCGGCACCTTTAATTGTTCAGTTCTTAACCTGACGGGCTGCTCTTTTTGCTCACGGGCAAGAGACCCAGGTAAACCTTCTTTTAACGGAAAGCCGTTAGGGCTTCTTCTGGGTGGCTCTCCCCGTTCTGAAACAGTCGCGGCATCTCCGGAACGCACAGGATAGCCCCCATCGGTCTCCGATCTGAAGAGGCCACGCTGCTGCCCCTGAAGAGGCCGGGCAGCGCTTTCTGTCGACTGAGGCCTGGCTTTCGCTACTGATGGCCCCGGCTGGCATGAAGGCTGATCTGCCCTGCCGGGTAAAATATCTCCTTTCAAGAAAGGACGTTCCTGGAAACGGCGGTCAGGAGGCCGGGATGGGACCCGGTCCACCATTCCCGGGCTCTGATCATGGCGCTGGTTTTCCCACTGTCCCTTGGGCCTGACACGCTCAGTCCCCGTCTTTTGTTCATCAACAGACGGTTTAAAATCATCAAGTACTTTTTCAGTCTTCTCCTTTTCCAGTTCCTCCCGCAGGCGTTCCACAACCTGCTCATCTACCGTACTGGCGTGAGATTTTACGGCTATCCCGAGCAGAGATAATCTTTTAATCATTTCTTTATTATCTATCTTAAATTCTTTTGCCAACTCGTGTATCCGTTTTTTTGCCATTAATCCACCTCCAAGTTAATTAAGGTCAACTAGTGCCTTGACATATAAATTCATGTAACTTTTTTTGGCAATTTGCTGGTTCGTTATTCTTTAATTCAAAACAGCCATTTTAGACGGCACTAGTATTGATTTTAAACGTGCAGCTTAGACTTAAGAAGTCCTGACAAAATTGGTAGTTTTTTGTTTTGAGTCGCACGGACTTTCTTTTCGTCGCTGCACTATCCTTGTAAAACCCCTCCCTTTAAGGCATCAATAACTTCTTTAGAAACGGGATGTCTGAGGGTTTTTTCCAGCCGCTTAGCTTTTATTGCCTTTTGGATACATTCCACACGGGAACAGATGTAAGCGCCACGCCCCGCCCGCTTGCCCGTGGGGTCTATTTCAATGTTCCCCCCGGGGGTCCGAACGACTCGGATTAATTCTTTTTTGGGTTTCATTTCCTGACATCCCAGGCACATCCGGTAGGGTATCTTTTTAACCCTCGGCATGTAGTGCGCCCGCCTCCTGTCTATTCTGCATAATCCTGCGCATAGTCAACATATTCCCGCTTATAAATTTCTTCCATTTGAGATTCGCTTTTAATATCAATCTTCCACCCTGTAAGCTTGGCAGCCAGGCGGGCATTTTGCCCTTCCTTGCCAATCGCCAGCGAAAGCTGAAAATCTGGTACAATCACCCGCGCAATCTTCTCTTCTTCCCAAATTTCTACCGCTACAACTTTCGCTGGGCTCAAAGAAGCCGCCACATATTTAGAGGAATCGGAGTCCCACTTAATAACATCGATTTTTTCTCCTCTTAATTCATTGACAACAGCCTGGACGCGCGTGCCCTTAAGCCCCACACAGGCGCCCACGGGGTCTACGTTTTCGTCCCTGGAATAAACAGCGATTTTCGAACGGTAACCCGGTTCCCGGGCAATAGATTTCAATTCCACAATTCCCTCAAAAAGTTCCGGAACCTCTAATTCAAAAAGCCGCTTTAACAAGCCCGGGTGTGTTCTGGAAACAAAAACTTGAGGCCCTTTGGTTGTTTTCTTAACTTCTAAAATATAGGCTTTAATTCTATCACCGTGGCGATAAACTTCACCGTGCGCCTGTTCACTGGGGGTCAGTATGGCTTCAGCCTTACCCAGTTCTACATATACATTCTTTTGCTCAGCCCGCTGGACCACCCCGGTAACAATATCTCTTTCACGATTAGCATACTCTTCGTACACCAGATTGCGCTCGGCCTCGCGAATGCGCTGCATTACCACCTGTTTGGCCGTCTGAGCAGCTATGCGTCCAAAATCCCTGGGCGTTACTTCATATTCTACTACTTCTCCCAACTGGTAGCGAGGATCAAGTTTGGTAGCATCACTCAAAGATATTTCCAGTCTGGGATCAACATCTTTCTCTACTACCGTGTGCTGGGTAAAAACCTGGTAATCACCAGTTTCTCTGTTGATCTGCACTCTGGCATTTTGTACCGACCCAAAATTGCGTTTATAGGCAGAAAGCAATGCTGCTTCAATGGTCTCCATCAATATATCAACCGGAATTCCCTTCTCTTTCTCCAGAGCATAAAGGGCTTCCAGAAATTCATTATTCACTTTTTGCATGCCTCCTTACCTTCCCAAACATCCGCCACCAGCCGGGCCGAAGCCACCTGTCGCATGGAAATGGGTATCTCGTCATCCCCTATCCCGAGTACCACCGTTTGCCCTGAAGCATCAATTAAACGACCCACAAGCTGTCCTTTTTCATTTTGGGGAGCAAAAGTGGTAATCTTCACGAGATGACCCCGGAAACGTTGAAAATCTGCAACCGTTTTTAATGGACGTTCAATTCCCGGCGAAGACACCTCCAGAATATAAGCATGGGAAATAGAATTTACTCTGTCCAGGAGCGCATCCAGCTTTTCCGACAGAGCCTGGCAATCGTCCAGTGTAACTCCACCTTCTTTATCAACAAACACCCTTAAGTACCAGCGACCCTGCTCAATCGTATACTCCACATCTACCAGTTCCAGTCCCAATTCTTGCGCCGGCAGCAAGGCCAACTCACGTACGGCGGCAATTATCCTTTTCCTGCTCATAGCAGGGGAAGACCTCCTCTTAGAAGAAATTGCAAATTTTGTTTTTTCCATAGTATAAGATGAAAGAGTGGGCACTACCCACTCTCCTTTACGCGACTTCTTGCCTCACACCATTCTCAATTCTAAGTATAACACACAAAAACTTTATTGACAAGAATAAATCTATAATGTATGGCTATCAACTTAACATAAAGCCTGACCGCTGTCATTTGTCCTTGAAGCAAGCAACTTATGCGTAATGCCGGCCGGCCATATAGCATCTTATTTAAAATTTCCAATTTCCAATCTTCAGTTTGCAATCAGAACCAACAAGGCTCTCTATCATCCCGGCGATCGAACGGGCGGCCCGGGGCTTCCCCAAACGTGCCGCAACTACTGACATTTCCTGCAACCGCCACGGTTCACTTATATACTCCTCTACTTTCTGCACGAGTTCTTTTACACTGCTCATTAACAATGCCGCCCCCGCGCCGCTCAAAAACTCCGCATTCCGGACCTCCTGACCGGGGATGGGATCAACTATAAAAACAGGCAGTCCCTTAGCCAGGGCTTCGGCACAGGTTAGTCCCCCAGCCTTACCAATCATGAAATCAGAAACCGACATCAACTCATGCATATTACTCACAAATCCTAAAACCTTTACCGGATTGCTCAAACCGGGAACCATGCGTTCCAGCTTTGTTCGCAAAGAATCATTATAACCAGTGACAACTATCATCTGACAGGGAACAGAACTGTTTCCCAAAGCCTTGACAATATCAGCCAGAGGTCCCATTCCCAGGCTGCCTCCCACGATCAATACCGTCTTTTTTCCCGGATTTAAAGATAATCCAGCCTGCACTGCCAAACGATCCACAGGGTCAGCAAAGCAGGGGTCAACAGGAATTCCACAGGCACAAACCCGTCCCATATCTATACCATACTCTTTAAAAGAAAATTTCAGTTCTTCTGCCGCCACCGAGAATAAATCCACCCTAGGGGAAACCCAGAAAGGATGAACAATAAAATCAGTAAGAGTAACCACCACAGGTTCAGTAAAACAACCCTGTCCCTTTAGCTTGTCTAAAACACCCAACGGAAAAGGATGAGTGCAAACTACAACCTGGGGACGATACATGCTTAAAAACCGGATTAGTTTGGGAGCAGCAAACTTATTTAAAACATTATTGAATTCTTCCCTGGCTACACTAGATAAGGGGCGTTCCTTTTCTGCCAGGTGGTATAAATAACCATAAAATAATGGAGTTGCTTTCAGAATTTCAATATAAGTGTTGAATAACATTTTATCCCAGAAGGGGTTGGTATAACGAAAGGTATCCAGCACGGTTACTTCTGCCTGCGGGTTTAGTTCCAGAATGGCACTCTTCACAGCCGTAGCCGCCCGCATGTGACCGGCGCCGACAGATACTGATAAAATGAGAACCCGGTTTAAAGTCGCCATAATAACCCCTTTAAAAATAAAATTTAACCATAAACACAAAGTATGATATTAAAAGAAATTGTAAATTGCAACATTGAAACTTAAACTGCATGGATACTTTCCATTCTGAGTTCTGAATTCGTATCCCCCGAAGAATTACAGTAATCCCTGACATAATCAACCACTTGTTCCAAAGGCACAAGCACCGTACTACCGTCCCTGCGCCGGCGAATCTCCAGGTTGCCGCTTTCCACTGCTTTGCTGCCAACAGTAAGACGCAAGGGATAGCCAATTAAATCAGCGTCCTTAAACTTGACCCCGGCCCGTTCCGGCCGGTCATCCAGCACAGTTTCCACCCCAGCCTCAGATAGTAAGCCATAAACCTTTTCTGCAAGCGAAAGCTGCCCTTCATCCCTGGTGCTCACCGGCGCTATCAGTATCTGAAAAGGAGCAATCGAAACAGGCCAGATAATACCGTTTTCGTCGTGGTTTTGTTCCACCGCAGCAGCCATAGTACGGGTGATGCCGATACCATAACATCCCATAACCACAGGTCTGCTCTGACCCTTTTCGTCAAGGCAGGTGGCTCCCAACACCTTACTGTACTTATCGCCCAGCTTAAAAACCTGGCCTACTTCAATTCCCCTTGCTTCACTCAAGGGGAAACCACACCGGGGACAACTATCTCCCGCCTGTACCAACCGCAGGTCGGCAACCACGTCCGGTTCAAAGTCACGGCCCGGATTTACATTCAGCAAATGGAGATCATCCTTGTTTGCTCCTACTACCGCATTAACCATTTGCATTACTTCCAGGTCAGCAACCAACCGTACCCCGTCGAGCCCTACGGGACCGGCAAAGCCCAGCCGGACGCCCCTAACTTTCCCCACCGTTTCCGAATCAGCCAACTCACATTTAAGAACCTGCAGCTCTTTTTGCAACTTGACCTGATTGACCTCCCGGTCACCGCGCACCAAAGCTGCTACAAAACCTTTTTCCGTCTCAAAAAGTAAGGTTTTAATTAAACGGCGGGTATCCATCCCCAGGAAAGAGGTTACCTCTTCTACCGTCCTCTGCCCCGGCGTGGCCACCTCCCGCAACAGGGCCAGCGGCTCCTTCGCCTTCTTTTCTGCAGGTACAGCCGCCCGTTCTACATTAGCAGCATAGCCGCAGGAGGACTGGGCGCAAAAAACCACCACCGATTCGCCTGCCTCGGCTAAAACCATAAACTCGTGGGTATCGTTACCTCCAATAGCGCCGGCATCAGCCTCAACAGGCCGGAAACGAAGTCCGCAGCGCTGAAAAATACATGTATAAGCCTCGAACATTTTCCGGTAACTGGTTTCCAGGCCAGCCTCATCCCGGTCAAATGAATATAAATCCTTCATAATGAATTCTCGTCCGCGCATCAATCCAAAACGGGGACGGCGTTCATCCCGGTATTTGTTTTGAATCTGATAAAGCAGCAACGGCAACTGCCGGTATGACTTTACTTCATTGCGCACCAGGTCGGTGATGATTTCCTCGTGGGTAGGCCCCAGGCAAAAATCCCTGCCGTGACGATCTTTTAGCCGGAATAATTCGGGACCGTAAACATCCCACCGTCCTGATTCCTGCCATAATTCCGCCGGTTGAATGACGGGCATCATGATTTCCTGGGCGCCCTGCCTGTTCATTTCTTCCCTCACAATTGCTTCTATTTTTTTAATCACTCTTAAGCCCAGGGGCAACAGGGTATAAACCCCTGCTGCCGCCTTGCGAATAAAACCCGCCCGCAGCAGCAGCTGATGACTGATCACTTCAGCTTCCGCCGGCACCTCGCGCAACGTCGGCAGCAATAATTGAGTCACCCGCACTTATGATTCACTTCCTATCGAAGATAACTTTTCTGCCTCCCGAACCAGTTCCTCCACCAATTCGTCTTCCGGAATCGAACGAACTACTTGGCCCCGGCGGAAAAGCAGCCCTACCCCTTTCCCGCCGGCAATACCCACGTCGGCTTCCTTCGCTTCTCC
The DNA here is from genome assembly GCA_002382125.1 of Firmicutes bacterium UBA4053. Classification (GTDB taxonomy): domain Bacteria; phylum Bacillota; class Desulfotomaculia; order Desulfotomaculales; family Nap2-2B; genus UBA4053. The sequence continues at coordinate 6,051 of DFZP01000009.1, read as the reverse complement.
CGGCCCGTTAACCACACAACCCATTACCGCTACCTTCAGCGGTTTAGTTATCCCCCGCAGCCTATCTTCCACTTCATTGGCAATCCTGATCAAATCAATCCGGGTACGGGCACAGGTGGGGCAGGAAACCAGATCAATCCCCCTTGTCCGCAAGCCAAGGGATTTTAGTATTTCATAACCAACCCGCACCTCTTCCAGTGGATGACCGGTTAAAGAAACCCTTATCGTATCACCTATACCCTCCGCTAAAAGGGCGCCGATACCTACTGCCGATTTGATAACGCCCGAACGCAGGGTGCCTGCTTCCGTAACCCCCACATGAAGAGGATAATTTACCTTTTCAGCCAACATCCGGTAAGCTTCCAGCATCAACGACACATTAGACGCCTTTACTGACACTTTAATGTCAAAAAACCCCAACTCCTCCAGCAGTTGAATATGCCGCATGGCGCTTTCCACCAGGGCCGCAGCAGTAGGAGAACCGTAACGATCCAAAAGGTCTTTCTCCAATGAACCGGCATTCACCCCAATGCGTATCGGCACTCCCCTTTCTTTTGCCGCCGCCGCTACTTCCGACACCTTCTCCCGCTTTCCTATGTTACCGGGATTGATCCGCAGCCCATCTACGCCTTTCTCCAGGGCAGTCAGAGCCAGGCGATAATCAAAGTGGATATCGGCAACCAGAGGAATTTCAATTTGCTTTTTGATTAAGTGTAAAACATCCGCCGCCTCCCGATCGGGAACAGCCACACGAGCAATCTCGCAACCCGCCCGGGCCAACTGGTTAATCTGGGCCGCGGTAGTTGCTGCGTCTTTGGTATCAGTGTTGGTCATGGACTGAACAGAAACGGGGGCGCCGCCGCCTACCTGTACCTTTCCTACCCACACAGGCCGGGTCTTCCTGCGCTCCATAGATATTCCCCTTCCCCTCCCCCTCCCACAAGGGGAGGGGAAACATCTTAAATCTATCTACTTTTGAAACAACTGTAGCACATCATTATACGTGATAAAAACAAAAAACAGCATCAATAACCCAAAACCTATCAGGTGAATAAAATTTTCCTTTACCGGATCCACCGGCTGGCCGCGCAGCCGCTCGACAACTAAAAACATTATCCTGCTGCCATCCAACGCGGGAATAGGAAACAGATTAAACAAACCCAGATTTATACTTAAAAAGGCAGCTAGTTGGAGCAAACTAAAAATACCAAAGCCCGCCGCTTTTTTTATTTCCGACACTATCCTTACCGGCCCACCCAGATCTAACGGCGACTGACCAGTGATCATCAGGCCAATAAACTGTACAATTAAAACCGTAACCCGCCCTGTGTATTCAGCGCCTTTAAACAGGGCGCTGAATAAATCCAGGCGCTGGACCCGATTGACAGGGTAAATCCCTATCTTGCCCTGACCATGCTCATCCCGCATTGTTAATACATGGACTTCCTGTTGCCTGCCGGCACGTTCAATCGTGAGCTCAAGAACCTGGTCAGGATGAGCATTAATGATGGCAGACATCTTTCCCCACTGGTTTACCTGCTGACCATTAACAGCAACAACTCTGTCCCCCGGCTGTAAACCGGCATCAATCGCCGGCCCGCCGGGGAGCAGCCCTTCAACAGTGGTGGTAGGCAGCGGTAGACCATCAAACATAAAAACTACAACCAGCAACAAAACTGCCAGCAAAAAGTTCATCAGCGGACCGGCAGAAATAACCATCATCCGCTGGAACACGGTTTTTTTATTGAAGGCCTGAGCTTCATCCTCTATTTTTTCTTCCGGCTCCATACCGGCCATCCGCACAAATCCGCCCAGCGGCAACACCCTGAAATTGTAAGCGGTTTCCCCTCTCACCACACCGGCCAATTTGAAGCCAAATCCAATGCTGAACTCGTGGATTTTGATGCCCACCAGTTTGGCAACAATGAAATGACCAAGTTCATGAAAAATAATCAACAACCCAAAAACGGCCAGCGAAGCCCATAACGTCTGCATTTTATCACCCTCCAACTACCTGCCAGGCCTGCTCGCGTGCCCAGTTGTCAGCAGCAAGCACCTCATCAATCTCATTATACTCCATCACTTGATGCTTATCCATTACCCGCGCAACAATCTCAGGAATAGAAGCAAAACCAATCAGATGGGACAAAAAAGCTTCTACTGCTACTTCATTGGCAGCATTCAAAACAACCGGCATGGTACCTCCTGCCCGGCAGGCATCGAAAGCCAGGGAAAGACAGCGAAAGCGTCTTAAATCCGGCTGTTCGAAGGTCAATTCACTCATGCTGCCCCAGTTTATTCTGGGCAATTGGTTGGACCAGCGAGAAGGATAAGTCAGCGCATATTGAATAGGTATACGCATATCCGGTACTCCTAACTGGGCCAGAGTGGAACCGTCAACAAATTCCACCATAGAATGGATAATGCTCTGGGGGTGTATAACTACCTGGATCTGATCATAGTTTACCCCAAACAACCACCTTGCTTCAATAACTTCCAGACCTTTATTCATTAAAGTTGCTGAATCTACAGTAACTTTACGCCCCATTTTCCAGTTGGGATGGGCCAGTGCCATTTCCACGCTCACTTTGGAAAGGTCAGCAGATTCCCGGCGAAAAGGACCTCCCGAAGCAGTCAGAATAATTCTGGCTACCTCCTCCCGGGGCGCCCCTTCCAGACACTGCCAGATGGCCGAGTGTTCACTGTCCACCGGCAAAATACGCACTTTGAATTGCCGTGCCAGTTCAATCACCAGCGAACCGGCGGTCACCAATGTTTCCTTGTTGGCCAAGGCAATGTCTTTACCTGCCCTGATGGCCGCCACCGTAGGAACAAGGCCGGTAATGCCGGGAACCGCGGTCAGCACCACATCTGCCTCAGAGCAAGCGGCCACAACTCTTAAACCGGAATCTCCCCGGCAAAGTTCGGGTAAGGTAGCCGGGTCCAAGTTGCGGGATAACTCATCCACTTCTTTTTCTCCGGCCAAGGCCACCACGCGGGGGCGAAACTCCAGAATCTGCTCTGCCAAAAGATTCCAGTTCTTCCCTGCAGCCAGTCCCACTACCTCAAATTCCCTAGGAAACTGGCGGATTACCGACAGCGCCTGCCGGCCAATAGAACCCGTGCTTCCTAAAATAACAATTTTCTTCATCGCCTTAAAACCCCGTAACTTTAATTCTTATCATGTTACTGTCCCTTTCCAGATAAAATCTTAAACACAGATTTCCTTCACCTGTACCTCATATGGAAACGACAAGCTTTCATCTTCAAGCATCAAGTAATACGCATCCCTAATGTTCTCTTCCAGTTCTTGAAGAAACTTTCCCTGGCTGAAAACACCTGGCACTTCTTCCACCCTGCCAACGTACCAGCCTTCGTCAATCCAGTATTCCAAAGTAAAATTCCTGGACATTCTAATCCACTCCATATACTAATTTTCACTTAACACGGGCGCTGAACCCGGCTTTAACAGCAGCCTGCACAGTAATCAATAAAATCGGGCCCAGGATCAATCCTCCCACTCCCATGACCTTTAAGCCGGCGTACATGGCCACCAGCACAGCCAGGGGGTGAAGTCCCAGGCTTGCGGCAACCACCTTGGCTTCCAGCGTCTGCCGTACTACCCAAACCAAAGCATACAATAATAAAAGCTTAATCCCAAAACCCATGTCACCACTAATAAAAGCCCATACGGCCCAGGGAAGATAAATCGTTGCCGGCCCCAGCACCGGTATTAAATCGAAAAAACCAATCAACAAGCCTACCGTCAAAGCATAATTAGCACCAATTATATGCAGTCCAACGATACTCTGGATAGTAGTCAGCGAAATTAAAACAAGCTGCGCCCGCAGGTAACCCAGGAAGGCATTCATCACTTCCTGCCCTACATCCACCGCCCGCGTCCCCCAGGGGACAGGCACATACTTCAACCAGAACTGGACTATTTCTTTCCGGTCACGACTGATAAAATAGGTAGCAATCAATGTCACAACAATGATCATTACTGCCCCGGGCAAAGCAGTAACTACGTGCAGCAGAAAGTTAGCCAAAGAGGCAGCCAACTCAGATAACCAGTGGGTAACAACCCCCATCTTTTCCTGAACACGATCCGTAACCGGGGAAGGCAACTGAAAATAAAAAATCTTTCCCCGCTCTACCAACTGACTGACATACTCCTGAACGGGGCCTGTATACCGGGGAAGCGATACCGACAATTCACTCAATTCCCCTACCAACCGGAAGACCAGCAAGGCAAGCAGGGAACCCAAGCCCCCGATTAACACCAACATGGCCAGGGCTACGGCCAGGGGCCTGATTAGCCTCATCTTCAAGTGTAAAAATCTAACTAAAGGCTCAATTAAAACGGCCAGGATTATTGCCAGAATAAATGGTGTTAATAAAACAAGTATATATTTAACAACAGTCAATACTTCCGGCACAACAAATTTCCAGGCCAGGTACAACAATAAAAGCGCTGCCGCCGCTGCCGCCACCTGCACATACCGGGACACCCGTTCCACCTCTTAACTTATAATCAACTTCTGTACGTAATAGTATACTAAGGGAGCCGTAAATAACATGCTATCCAGGCGATCTAACATACCCCCGTGACCAGGAATGAGATTTCCTGCGTCTTTTACCCCCACCTGTCTTTTAAATACCGATTCTACCAGGTCTCCCACCTGGGCAGCCACCCCCACCAACAACCCCAACACCAGTAGAGGCAAAAGGGGTAAAGAAGGATAGATAAATATAAACCCTATAGCTACCAGAAGGCTCCCCAGAATTCCACCCACTGCGCCTTCTAAGGTTTTGCCGGGGCTTAAAGACGGAACCAGCCGGCGCCGGCCCAAAAACTTGCCTACAAAATAAGCAGCCGTATCATTAACCCAGGTGCCGGTCAACATAAAAACAATCCAGATCCAACCACCGGGTAGGGTGCGCAAGAGATAAACATAAACAAAAAGACCCACGTAAGAGGTGCCTAAGAAACCCATAGCCATTTCTACAAGCGAACAGTTGGGGTGGAAAAACAAGATCCAGATCAAAAAAATAAAAAATATCACGGCTATTGCCCCGGTCAATCCCGCATCTCTATAAAAATAAGCGCTGCCCAGCAAAAGCATAATTCCCGCCACCATTAACTCGAAGGGTACATTTAAACCGAGACGGTCAAACATGCGTTTTGCTTCCAGGAGGGCCAGGAACATCACCAGCGCGCATAAGGCTACCAGGGATAATCCTCCCTGCCAGACTACCAGGACAACTAAAGGAATAGCCACCAATGCGCTTAAAATCCGGGGAAGAAGCACTTTTTCACCAGCCTTCATGAGATAACCCGCCGAAACGCCGTTCCCGTCGCTGGTAGTCTAAAAAAGCCTGTAATAAATGTATTCGGCGAAAGTCGGGCCACATTACCGGAGTTAACCAGAACTCTGTATAAGCCAGTTGCCAGAGCAAAAAATTGCTCAGCCGGCAGTCTCCGGAAGGCCTGATCAGCAGATCGGGATCGGACTGCCCGGCAGTATACAGACAGGAAGAAATCACTCCCTCGTCAATATCCTGCGGCGCAAGCTCTCTACGGGCTACTTTTTCAGCAATCAACTGTATGGTTTCCACTAATTCAGCACGACTACCGTAATTAAGCGCCAGGTTTAAAGTTAAGCCCTGGTTGTTCCGGCTCCGTTCCCAAGCCATGAGTACACAGCGCCGTGCCGTTTCCGGCAGTTTCTCTATCTGTCCAATAGCCTTGACACGTACATTATTTGCATACAGTTCATCTATTTCCTTTTGAAGATATTCTATTAACAAGTCCATCAAAGTATTTACCTCTTCCTGAGGCCTTTTCCAGTTTTCCGTCGAAAAGGCATACACGGTTAACGTCTGAATATCCAATTCTACACAGAGTTTTACAATCTCACGCAGGGACTCTACCCCGGCCCGGTGACCAATACTGCGCGGCAACCCCCGCCTCTGTGCCCAACGACCGTTACCATCCATGATAATGGCCACATGTTTCGGCAAACGGGACCGGTCTAGCCGGGCCAGTAA
>DFZP01000013.1:0-2741 GCA_002382125.1 Firmicutes bacterium UBA4053 | reverse complement strand
ATGGAGAAATTTTTAACTCTAAAAGTTGCAAAAGAACCTCGATCTGTTTTATACTACTTAAGAGGGAAAAACCAAGTTGAGCTTGTTGATCGGTCGCCAGGTGAAAAGAAGTTAAACTCAAACCGCTCAACTTTTAGGAATTACCCGCTCGACTTTGGTTTGTCGCAGCCAAAAACACGGAATTTACCATCAGTTAAATTATTTTTCGAAAAAAGAAGGATTTAAGGAGGATTCTTCAGAATATTTTTATTTGAGAAGAGGATAAATTCTAACAAAAAGACCGGTGGTGATTATGATTTTAGTAAACGAAAGTCTTAAAAGCAAAAAAGAGGTCAATGCGCCTGGTGGGCGTATAATCATTGAAGGGCCGGCAGAGAGGGATTATATTGCCTCTCTGGTAATCGATCCAAACCTGAACAACTTCCGTAACCCTACCCGACAAAAGGAAGCTTTAATGATCGTGGCTGAATTACCGGAAGGAATGGTTTACATAGCCAGGCACGGCAGGACCATTACAGGTTACGTTAATTTCCATTACCCCAGCCGGTATACACGATGGAGCAGGCACCCGCGTATTTTAGAACTTGGCGCCGTTGAGGTAAGCAAGCAGAGGCAGCGCCAGGGTATTGCCTCTGCTCTTTTGGAAGAAGCATTTGGCAATAAAATAATGGAAGAATACATAGTAATCGTTACTGAATTTCACCAGCACTGGGATCTAAAGGGAAGCAAGCTAAACTTCTGGAATTACCGGAAACTGCTTACTAAGCTATACGGTAGTGTAGGGTTTAAGAGAAAACACACTGATGACCCTGAAATCCTTGAACATTCCGCTAACATGCTGATGGCGCGTGTCGGCAGAAACGTGAACGATGCCTATATTAAAGCTTTCGATGAGTTGACCTACCAGCAGTCCCTTGTTGATTAACATGTCTGTACCGGCGTGGCTAAGGAACATGCTGTTTTTTTCGGGCCGGGATATTCCTTAAACATCGCCGATGGTGTAACCGTGGGCCTCTTACACGGTTACACCATCGGCGACGGCGCACTGATCGGCATGAGGGTAATTGTGCTCAACGGAGCCGTTATCGGGGATGAAGCAGTTAAAACAGTCATTCCCCCGGGGGGAAGGGAGAGGGAAGATGATAAAAAGCCAGATCTGGTAGAACATGTATTTATCTCCAGCAAGTCCTTAAAAAATTAATTATAAATATTTTTGGTAATAAGAAGGATTTTATTTGAACATGGAGAATAATCTGGAAGGAAAGGTAAAATATGCTTCTGGAGATTAACTGCAAGAGGACGGGTCGGCTTTGTGAAAATTATTCAGTGGGCGGTATTAAGCGAGGGAAATGTAATGGATAAGATGCCTGTTTTGGCGGTGGTGTTTTATTCTATTCCGGAGGCCATTGTTCTTCTCGCCCTGGGACTGACCCTGATGGGGGCACCCCTGCGCTGGGGGAAAATCGTGGTTATAGCTATAATACTTTCTATAATTTCTTACTTCAGCAGGGAACTTCCTTTAGCCTACGGTTTTCATACGGTGATTTATTTGATCTCATACATCTTTTTGGTCATGGCGTTCTTTCGAGTGCCGCTACAAGTTAGCTCAACAGCAGGTTTGGTTGGCCTACTCCTTTTACTTGCTGTCGAAACAGTATACTTACCATTAGTTGTTTGGCTAACCGGCAAATCTATTCAGGAAATTTGGCCTGAAACCTTCATGCGCGTTTTAATTCCAATGCCAGAGTTACTGGTCCTGGTTTTGATCACTTGGTGGTGCAGAAGGAAAAAAATAACCTTCGCCAGCACCTGGCCGTTTCAAAAAATGCACAATAACGGAGAAAAGTCAAGACAGGAGAAATATCTGCCATGAGCTATGCTTCAACCAGCTATCTCTTAGTTTTTCTTCTGTTGCTCCAGGCTTTTGTTCTGTGTCTGATGTTTATTAAATACTTTGTTGTCTCCAGTCAGGCTTGGTCGTCCAGTTTGCTACCTTTAACCATGAATGTTATTGCAATCGGCAATGTTGTGCTAAGTTTCCTTATCTTTAAAAAACTGATCCAGGCCGAATATCAAGACCAACTGGCCCAGGAACAAACCCGCCGCCTGGAAAGCATGCAGGAACTGGTGAGCGACATCCGCGGCCAGCGCCACGACTTCATCAGCCACCTGCAGACGGTATACGGTCTCTTGCAGTTGAACAAGCCGGAAAGCGCCCAGGAATACTTGACCGAGGTAGTCAGGGAGGTGCGTGTTTCCGCCCAGTTGGTAAAGCTGGACCAGCCGGAAGTAGGGGCATTGATTCAAGCCAAAGCCACCCAGGCCACGACCCGGAACATCAACCTCAACCTGGCCATTCAGAGCAGGCTGTCTGCTTTGCCCATCCGCCCCTTCCACCTGAACCGGGTGCTGGGCAACCTGCTGGACAACGCTTTTGACGCCGTGATGACCCTGGAGCCGGCCGAACGTTTTGTCCGGCTGGACATCAGTGAAGACGATAAGAATTTTACTTTCAGCGTTCTTAACGCCGGGCCGGAAATAGAAGAAAAGACCCGCCAGGCCGTCTTTAAGCAGGGGTTTTCCACCAAGGATCCCGGCCGGGGCCTGGGTCTTGCCATCAGCCGGGAAATAGTAGAACAGTACGGCGGAACCATCCAGGTCTCCTCCCCGCCTACCGTCTTTACCGTTAAAATTCCCAGGCCGGAGGCGAAGGTTTAATGATCCACGATCTGGCCGTAAGG
>DFZP01000094.1:0-8938 GCA_002382125.1 Firmicutes bacterium UBA4053 | reverse complement strand
AACAATGAACGCATATCTTGACACCTTTTCGTTTTCTTGCATATAATTAAATCAAGGTTTTTTTCTGGCTTCAAGGAGGACTTTTTGAAAAGTTATGCTGGTAAAACTGGGAAGCGTTTTGGAAGGTACCGTTGCGGGGATTACTAATTTTGGTGCTTTTGTTCAATTGCCGGATGGCCAGACCGGTCTGGTGCATATTTCAGAAGTTGCTAAAATATACGTCCGGGATATAAAAGACTTTCTAAAGGAAAATGATAGGGTTACCGTTAAAGTTATTTCGATCGATCCCCGTGGTAAAATAGGTTTATCTATAAAACAAGCCAGTTCTTCAAGAGAAGAGAATAATTTTTCGAGGGGTAGGGTAATGCCTTCCTTTGAAGAAAAAATTACCCGGTTTTTAAAGGAAAGTGACGAAAAGCAGCAGCACTTGCGCCGGAGCATAGATGCCAAGCGTGGCGGCCGGGGTTCCGCCCGGCGGGAGGATTAAAAAAGATTTTACAGCAGGGCATTCTTTTTATATTTAAGAGTGCTTTTTGATTTATATAGAGGAATGCAAGATGAGAGTAGCGGTAATCGACATAGGTACTAATTCCACCCGTCTTTTGATTGCGGATGTGGAAAACCAGAGCGGGGTAAGAGCCTTGCATACAGCCCTGGTTACTACCAGGCTGGGGGAAGGAATCGGCCAGGCCCGTTTATTGTCCCCGGCCATTGACCGCACGTTGGCTGCCGTTGAGGATTATTTGACGATCATCTCCCGCTGGCAGGTAGAACGGATAATCGCCGTAGCCACCAGCGCGGTACGGGATGCTGTTAACCGGGAAGATTTTTTAACAGTTGCTCATCGCCGGACCGGCCTGCAAGTAAAGATCCTGTCCGGAGAAGAGGAGGCCGGTTATAGTTACCGGGGAGTGTTGAGCGGCTTGGCTGTGAACAGGCGCAGGACGGTGGTTATGGATTTGGGCGGCGGAAGTACGGAGTTCACCTGGCTGCGGGGCGGGCGCATATGCTGCCGCAGTGTTGGTGTGGGTGCTGTGAGGGTAACGGAGGGTAGTTTTTCCGACGATTGGATACTTTCTTTGCTGTCTTGCGTGTTGGATGAGGTGAGGGAAGTATCGCCCATGATCCTGATCGGTGTGGGTGGCACGGTAACCACTATAGCAGCCATGGCTATGTCCCTGAAAGTATATGATCCCGTCATGATACATGGCTTTACCCTGACTGCCGGGCAGGTGGAAGATGTGCTGGCTCTTTTGATGACTACCCCGTTGGAAGAACGTCGCCGGTTGCCCGGCTTGCAGCCGGAACGGGCGGATATAATTGTGGCCGGGGTGCGAATCGTACAGTTGGTGATGCAAAACCTGGGTTTGACTGATTTAAAAGTGAGCGAAGCTGACATTATGTATGGTCTGACCCTGCAGGAAGCACAGTAAATGTCGAAAGAAAAATAGATTAACTTACCATAGATGACATTTATTGCCTGCTCCTTATACTATAATTTATAATTAAGGGGCTTTGAACCCTTAATTGAGGTATAAGGGGTGGCCGCAAGTGTCAGATCAAACTGAAGTTTATCCTTTTCACCGGCTGAAGAAAGCGCCGGGCAGGAAGAGCAAAAGAGAAGATTCTAAAAGGCATGCTTACAGGAAGGCGGTAGGCAAAGAGAATCCCAAAGACAGAAATCCCAAAGACAGAAATCCCAAAGAAGGGAAAACAGAGGGAAGGAAAGAAAAAGGCCAGTTTAAAGAAAAGGGCCGGTTTACTATTGTAAAACTACCTGTTGCCGGCAAGCAGCTTCTTCTCTGCCTGGCAGGTTTTTTCCTGGGCAGGGCTGTTTTGCTGGGCGAACTTTTTCCTTTGGCCGTTGCTTTTGCGGGTGCCGCAGCCTGGATTTTCCCCGCTTCCGGCGTACTGGCGGTGATTGGGGTGAGCGCAGGTCTGATCACAGTTGTCAAGGGTGTTCCTTTTGTGATAATCTGCGTTACTGTCGTGTTGGTATGGATCTTTCTTGCCTCCCTGCCGGCGAATCTAAAAAAACCTTTGCTGGTAATACCGGGTATTGTTTTTGCGCTGAGCATGATCCTTAAAGCAGGTTATTTTGCCTTTATTGATTCTTCTTCCTATGATTACATCAGCGTTGTTTTTGAAGCGGCCTTTGCAGGCGTATTTACCCTTGTTTTTTTAAATGCCCTTCCTTCCTTGCGCAAGCTAGATGAGTTGCAGAGCATGGGTACAGAGGAGTTGTTTTGCGTCCTGGTTCTGGCGGCGGGTATTTTGGCAGGCGCCGGCGGCTTAGAGTTCCGGGAAGTTTCACTCCAGGGGCTGTTAAGCCGCTTAATTATTCTGGTTTTAGCCCTGGTAGGGGGAATGGGTCAGGGCGCTGCGGCAGGCGCGTTAATGGGGATTATTCCCGGCCTGGCCTACGTGGCGGTTCCGGTTGTGATCGGGGGTTATTCCTTTGCCGGTTTGGTAGCAGGGATTTGCCGGAGACTGGGTAAACCGGGAGTGGCAACAGGCTTTTTGCTAGGTAGTATTTTTCTATTTATCTATCTCCAAAACTTTGACCATTTTACAACAGTGATCATTGAAACCGGCCTGGCCATACTTTTCTTTTTCATGATTCCCATGCGGTATATAGAGAAATTGAGCGAGTCTTTACCGCTGATATTTTCCGGTGGTTCTGCGGATGTTTCGCCGGGCAGCAGAATTCAGGCGGTGGTAAACGGGCGTATGCACAAATGGTCCCGCATTTTCAGGGAATTATCCCAGGGCTACGCGCAGGTTCTTTGTACCGCTGCTCCTGATTTCCAACAGGAGCCGGCGCTGCAGGCGCTTTTCAGTGAAATTGGTCAGAAAGTCTGTAATGGCTGTGGTGTTTATCAGATCTGCTGGGAACGTGAATTTTACCTGACTTATCAAAGTCTTTTAGATGTTTTTGCGCAGGTCGAGATTTACGGCCAGGTAACGGTTGGTGATCTGCCGGAGACATTGAAGCGGCGCTGCACCCGGGCAAGGGAACTGGCCATTACTATAGCCTGCTTGTACGACACATATAAGCTTAATCGTTACTGGACCAGGCGGATGATAGAAAGCAAAGAGATTGTTTCCGAACAACTTAAAAGTGTTTCAGACATCATTGAAGGTTTATCTGCCGAGTTGCAGTTTGAGATAGAGGAATCCGCCGGCAGGGAAGTCATGCTCAAGGAAAAACTCAAACAATCAGGTATTCCGGTAGTAGAAGTAAAACTATCCCGGCAAAAAGGGAGGAAAAAAGAGGTGACTCTAAGCAGGCAACCCTGTTCTGACATGGTGGATTGCTATTCGCGTGTGGTTCCTTTGGTTTCTAGGTTTGTCAAGGAACCTCTGTCGCCGCCCACCTTGAATTGCAGCGGCTCGTTAAGAGATGGCTTATGTTTTTTCAGGCTTTATCCTGCCTTGAAGTACCAGGTGAATATTGGCGTGGCTAAAACAGGTAAAGGAGGAAGCATGGTTTGTGGGGATAGCCACGCTTTTGTGCCTTTAAGAGGAGGGGAGTTTGCCTTTATGCTGAGCGACGGGATGGGAGCGGGAGCGCAGGCGGCCTGCGAGAGCAGCACGGCCCTTTCTTTATTGGAACATCTTTTGGAATCCGGTTTGGGCCGGGAACTGGCCGTTAAAACAGTGAATTCCCTGATGATGCTGCGTTTTCCCGGGGACAGTTTCGCCACCCTGGACATGATTACGCTTGATTTATACAGCGGCCAGGCGGAGTTTATGAAGATCGGCGCTCCTCCCAGCTTTATCAAACGGGGCAGGCGGGTTAGTCTGGTCAGGGCCAATTCTCTGCCTGTAGGAATTATCAAGGATATTGATGTTACCAGCGTAACTAAAAAGCTTTTGCCGGGAGATTTGCTGGTGATGGTCAGTGATGGAATGCTGGATGCCTATAGCGGACCGGGGGGGAAAGAAGAGTGGTTAAAGGAAGTGCTGCAGGAAACAGGTGAGATGGAGCCCCGGGATTTAGCCGGACTGCTTTTGCAACTGGCCACCACGGGAGCCGGGGGAGCGGCACAGGTTCCCGATGATATGACTGTACTGATCGCCAAGATTGAGAAAAAAGAGGATTTATGAAAAAATGGAGGAAAAATTGTTTGCATGTGGAACTTTATAGTATAGAGTATTTTTAACCACAGAGATCACTTAAGGACTATGGTTTAATTTAGATAGCGCAGGTGTTGTTTTGGTGGAGTTGGTTAAGCGGGTTCGCTTGCTAATAGAAAAAATTAACATGACGAAGCCAGGGGACAGGGTTCTGGTGGGAGTCTCCGGAGGACCTGATTCCATTGCACTTTTACATATTCTTTGGACGTTGCGCGATGATTTGCAGATCCTGCCCTGTGTGGCCCACTTAAACCACCTGCTCCGGGGGGAAGAATCCGCTGAGGATGCCCGTTTGGTAGAAAAGTTTGCGGGGAAACTATCTTTACCATGTTTCATAGAGAATATTGATGTCAGGAACCACCAGAAAAAATCCGGCATGTCTCTTCAAGAGGCGGCAAGAGAGGTGCGTTTTGCTTTTTTTGAGCAGTTGGCCCGCCAGTTGGATGCCGGCAAAGTGGCCCTCGGTCATCATGCCGACGACCAGGCGGAAACCATTTTGCTGAACCTGCTGCGCGGTACAGGATTAAGTGGTCTTAAGGGCATCTCTTATATACGCGGCATGTACATCCGTCCTTTGCTGGAAGTGCGCCGCCGGGAAATAGAAGATTATTGCCGCCGGCATCTTTTGCCCGTGCGTCTGGACAGTTCCAATCTCAAGCCCGTCTATACCCGCAATCGTATCCGGTTGCAGTTGTTGCCCGTGCTGGAACAGGATTACAATCCTCAAATTGTCCATGCCCTGGTGCGTTTGGGCCATATTTGCCGGGAAGAAGACGCCTATCTGGAGCATCAGGCGATGGAAGCTTACCGTAGTATGTCGGAGAAGCAAAAAAACGGCGGATTAGCGCTTAATAAGGAAGCACTTCAATCCCAGCCGCATCCTTTGCGCCGCCGCATTTTGCGGCTGGCCTGGCAGCAGGTAACAGGGGAAACAAAGGAGCTTTCCTATTACCATGTGAAGCGGTTAATGGAAATGTTGGAGAAAAGAGCTGGTGGACGTGTTTTGATCCTTCCCCGCCAGGTCCGGGTGATTAAAACGCACCTTTTTTTGTGTTTTTCTCGAATCGTAGAACCCCAGCCGGTTCCTCCTTATCAATATCCTCTTGTGGCGCCGGGAATAACATACATTCCAGAAATTGATCTTCATCTGAAGACGGAACTGCTGTCCGTGCAGGATGCCCCTTCCTTTGAAGAGATTTCCCTAAAAGAAGCTTTGCTGGATTATGACTTGATTAAAGAACCCCTTTGGGTACGCCGCCGCCAGGAAGGAGATGTTTTTTCTCCCCTGGGTCTGGGGGGGACGATTAAGCTTAAAAAGTTCTTAATCGACAGCAAAACACTCCGGTACGAGCGCGATTGGATTCCACTGGTGATTAGTGGGAAAGATATTGTTTGGGTAGGGGGATTGCGGCCGGCGGAAGCTTTTAAGGTTACGGCCAGAACGGTCCGCTGCCTGTATTTACAAATTGTAGAACGTCGTATGGATAATCATGAAGACGATCCTGAAGATACATGAAGATAATTGAAACAGTGTCTTAAATGTGCTACAATTTTTAATTGGAAATCTAAAATTGGAAAGTTATAATACGAAAGAGGAGTGGCTTTCTTGAACAAGGTTCTTAAGAACCTGAGCATTTATATGCTTATCTTGCTGATAATTATCGCCTTGCTTAAATATGCCCAGCCCCAAAATGTTGATGTCCAGCGCTGGCGTTATGATCAGTTTGTAGATGCAGTCAAGCAGGGGCAGGTCCAGGAAGTAACCATCCAGGCCAAGGAAACAACGAACATGATTACCGGGCAGAAAAAAGACGGCGCTAAGTTTAAAGTAGTCGGGTTAAAAAATGATGATGAACTTACCTCTATGCTTTTAGAAAAAGGTGTCCGGACTACAACTGAAGAATCACCCTCGCCGGGATTGTGGACCAATATTCTAACCGGCGTTGTACCCGTCTTGATTTTCGTGCTGCTCTTCTTTTTCATGATGCAGCAGACGCAGGGCGGCGGTAACCGGGTAATGTCCTTTGGGAAAAGCCGTGCCAGGCTGCACACGGATGACAAGAAAAAGGTTACCTTTGCTGATGTGGCTGGCGCAGATGAAGTGAAAGAAGAACTGGTGGAAGTGGTGGATTTTTTGAAAAACCCCAAGAAATTTGCAGAACTCGGGGCACGTATTCCCAAAGGGGTTTTGTTGTTTGGTTCCCCGGGGACGGGGAAAACACTTTTGGCCCGGGCGGTAGCAGGGGAAGCGGCGGTCCCTTTTTTCAGTATCAGCGGCTCTGATTTTGTTGAAATGTTTGTTGGCGTAGGCGCCTCCCGTGTGCGGGACCTGTTTGACCAGGCTAAAAAAAATGCCCCCTGCATCGTGTTTATTGACGAAATTGACGCTGTAGGACGCCAGCGGGGCGCAGGTTTGGGAGGTGGTCACGACGAGCGGGAGCAGACATTAAACCAACTGCTGGTGGAAATGGATGGTTTCAGCCCCAATGAAGGAATTATTATCATTGCCGCTACCAACCGGCCGGACATCCTGGACCCGGCTCTCTTACGTCCCGGTCGCTTTGACCGGGAAGTGGTGGTGGATATTCCCGATATAACCGGGCGCAAGGAGATTTTAAAAGTTCATATCAAGGGCAAGCCTTTGGCTGACGATGTAGACCTGGACGTTTTGGCCAGGCGCACGCCCGGGTTTACTGGGGCAGATCTGGCCAACCTGGTCAATGAAGCAGCCCTCTTAGCAGCCCGCTTTGGCAGAAAAGATATTGGCATGCGGGAACTGGAAAGTTCTATTGAGCGCGTAATTGCCGGGCCCGAGAAAAAATCAAGAGTGATCAGCGAAAAAGAAAAAAAGCTGATTTCCTATCACGAGGCAGGGCATGCCGTGGTAGGGTATCTCTTGCCCAATACAGACCCGGTGCACAAAGTTTCCATTATTCCCAGGGGACGTGCCGGCGGTTATACATTGCTTTTACCCAAGGAAGACCGTTATTACATGACCAGGTCCATGCTTTTGGATCAAGTCACTATGTTGCTGGCCGGCAGGGTAGCGGAAGACCTGGTTTTGGGAGAAATCAGCACGGGCGCTCAGAACGACCTGGAACGATCTACGGAAATAGTCCGGCGCATGATTATGGAATACGGGATGAGTGAAAACCTGGGGCCGCTGACTCTGGGCCATAAGCATGAAACGATTTTTTTGGGGCGCGACCTGGCCCGGGACCGCAATTATGGAGAAGAGGTGGCATCAGCCATCGACAAGGAAGTACACCGGATTGTGGATGGTAATTACAAACTGGCGAAAGATGTCCTGGAAAAGCATATTAATGCCCTCCATTTGGTCGCCAATTCTTTAATGGAAAAAGAGACGCTGGAAGCCGAAGAGTTTGCCACTCTGATGAAACAGTCCGGAGAAAAGGAACACCAGACATGAAAAAAAGTTGATCTTTCCACATTTTAGGTTTAAAATTCAAATGCGGGGTTTCTGTTCAGTTAGGGGCTTAGCAAATATAAACTGAACATTCAGTGTGATAGTCTTGGTTTTATTTTATAGTTCCACTCTCCATGGAAACCATCCTTCTCGATAGCAATTTTTTGGAGCTCTTCATCAGAGACTTTGATGCCGGTCTTGTAAGAATTGATGTCTAATTTTGCTGTAATTTCAAGACCTTTTTTCGTTCTTGTGTTACCGATAAGATTAACGACCACTTCTCGGGTGACCAATGGACGTCCCCGCCAGTTCTGAGATATAAAGCTGAACATCTTATGCTCGATTTTATTCCATTTACTGGTACCGGGGGGAAAATGACAAACATTAATGAACATGCCTAATTCGTCAGCAGATTTCTGCAATTCCAGCTTCCAAAGTCTTACGCGACTACTATTACTGCCACCTCCATCAGCGGTAATAAGCAATTCCTTGGCGTTAGGATATAAGGGACTACCCATCTCACGCCACCAGCGGCGAATCGACTCTACGGCAAATTCCGATGTGTCGTGGTCAATGCCCACATTTACCCAGCCCTTGTTGGCGGTTATATCGTAAACTCCGTAAGGAATCGCCTTGCCAAGCACAGGATCAGGAAAATCATAAACATTAACCTCCACAGGCTTCCCCTTCTTCCCCCATTCCTGACCACTGTTCTTGAAACCGAAGTTCAACCCTAACAGCCAAATAATCGCCCCGTTGTAGGATTCCTTGCTATTTAGCCCCCTAACGAGGTTGGACAGTTAGACCTCAATCTGATAAAGTTAAATAAGGGGGCATGATTCAGTTGACTAAAAAACAATACTCACCAGAGATGACCTGCCTGCCGCGCCAACGGGCGCAGGTAGAGAATGCAAATCGTGAAAGAAGCCATGGAAACGGGCAACGCTTCTATCGTGGCCAGAAGGCATGAGGTTGCTCCCAGCTTGGTTGCCCGCTGGGCAAGATGCTATAAAAAATACGGCACCTTTTACCCGCAAAAGGAGGTACCAGGAACAAACGGCTCATGTATTCCTCCTGATTACAAGAAAACAACAAAAGAAAACGAGCAGTTAAAGAAACTATTGGGCGAAAAAGACCTGGAAATTGCCATCCTTCGTGATCTGTTAAAAAAAACGAACCAACTCTGGCCGATAAAATAGACTTGGCGCAAAAATGGATCTCTTTGGGATATAAAATTTCCCTGGTTTTGCGGATTATTGGGCTCAGCCGCTCCACGTGACTTTAGCTAATTTACACCACCAACCCAAACCCAGGATCTTTGCCGGCGGCCCGGCTTAAGAATCCCATTATACCTTAACGAAGGATAATAAG
>DFZP01000071.1:0-12035 GCA_002382125.1 Firmicutes bacterium UBA4053 | reverse complement strand
TGCTTTCTCCCATAGCATGGAGGACTCCTCCGGTTGGGTACGGTCCCTGGGAGCGGGTAGTTTCGCTGTTGACCGAGGGACTTGCCGTCAGGGGAATTGACGTGACTCTTTTCGCCACGGCTGACTCTGTAACACAGGTGAAGCTCCACGCCATCGCGCCAAAGCCTTATGAGGAGGACAAGACCCTCGACCCAAAGGTCTGGGAGTGTCTTCATATATCCGAGCTGTTTGAAAGGGCGGGGGATTTCGATTTGATCCACAATCACTTTGATTTTTTACCCCTCACCTATTCAGGTCTGACGGACACGCCGGTGCTTACCACCATCCACGGGTTTTCATCCCCGAAGATCCTTCCTGTATACAGAAAATACAACCGCAAGACTTACTACGTATCCATAAGTAACGCCGACCGCTCGCCGGAGCTTGATTACATCGCCACTGTATACCACGGAATTGACCTGGAGAACTTTACTTTTCGCCAGGCGCCGGAGGACTATCTGCTTTTTTTCGGCCGCATTCATCATGACAAGGGGGCTGCAGAGGCTATTCAAATTGCCCGGCAGGCCGGGATGAAGCTGGTTCTGGCGGGTGTTATTCAGGACAGTGATTACTACAAATCGGCGGTCGAGCCCCACCTCGACGGTATCCGGGTCAGGTATGCGGGTGTCGCCGGGCCGGAGCTCAGAAACAAGCTGCTTGGCAGCGCAAGGGCGCTGCTTCATCCGGTAAATTTCAATGAACCATTCGGGCTTTCTGTTGTGGAGGCGGGCGCCTGCGGAACGCCTGTCGTGGCCTTCAACAGGGGCTCCATGCCGGAGATCATAGAAAACGGCGTCAATGGTTTCCTGGTGGACGATGTTTATTCCGCGGTAGAGGCGGTGCGCAGTCTGGATGCGATATCGCGCCGGAAGTGCAGAAAGATAGTGGAGAAGAGGTTTTCAAGAGAACGTATGGTAGAGGATTATTTGGGCGTTTATTATAAAATCATCGACAAAAAAGCATAAATACTAAGGAGGCTTGTCAATGAGCCTTAAAAAGAGAGATCCGGTTGTCAAGAGGTACGCCGGTAATCCGATCCTGACCAGTGACGATGTGCCCTACCCCGTGGCCACGGTTCACAACGCGGGTGTAGTGAAAGCAAATGATCGTTATATTATGGTTTTCCGATCGCACCTTTTAAACGGACGCTCTATTCTGGGTTTGGCTGAAAGTGCAGACGGCTATTCATTTAAAGTACGGCCCGAACCTTTTATGACCCCGTCGCGGGACGGGATTTTTGGTGAGTATGAAGAGTATGGCGTCGAGGACCCGCGCATCTGTCAGATCGACGGTGATTTTCTGATCACCTACAGCGCCTATTCCAGGCATGGGGTGAGAACCGGCCTAGCCAGGACAAGGGACTTTGCATCCGTCGAGAGAATCTCCCTGATCACGCAGGCAGACCTGCGCAACGTAGCGCTTTTCCCGCAGAAATTCGGCGGGCGTTACGTCCGGCTGGACCGCCCCCATTCCGAAATCAGCCCTTGGTCCATTTGGATTTCCTACTCACCCGACCTCGTTCACTGGGGCGACTCAAAGGTCATTGTAAAGCCGGCCGGCTACCACTGGGATGAAATGAAGATAGGTCCCGGCGCCACACCTTTCAGGGCTGAGAACGGCTGGCTGAATATCTACCACGGAGTCTTTCGCACGATGGACGGGGCTGTTTACCGGCTGGGCGTTATTCTCCACAACCTACACGACCCGTCGCAAATCCTGGGTGTGGCCGACGAGTGGATTCTCCAGCCAGAAGACCCCTGGGAGATCACGGGTTACGTGCACAACGTGGTCTTTACCTGTGGGGCTGTTCCGGAAGAGGACGGCACTGTAAAGATTTATTGGGGCGGCGCGGACAAGGTTATATGCGCCGGCGCCGCCCGCATCAGCGACCTTGTTGCCATGTGCCTGGAAAAACCAAGGAACGCCATGTAAGAGCTGCAGGTCCGCCAAAACCGGCAATCCGGTTGTATCACCGTTTGTTTTATTGTATAATTACAGGGTTAGTGGATACAAAGCAGGAAGGAGTCCTGGTATTAATAAAAACCAGCATATTTTATATGGAGGTAAATATTTTTGAATCAAAAAGAAATAAACCCGTGTTTGATCAGTTCATATATACCGAAAGAGTGTGGGATTGCTACATTTACGCATAATTTATTTACTTCCTATCAAAACCTGTATGCGTCAGCCGGAAAAATTGTAGCAATAAATGGACTTCCTGAAGATGACTACCCCCGGGAAGTTGATTTCGTTTTTGACAAAAACAAGGTATCCAATTACATCACAGCCGCCATGCACATCAATGCATCTGATCTGCAGGTGGTCAATCTTCAGCATGAATTCGGCCTGTTCGGTGGCCCGGAAGGCCGCCATATTGCAAGACTGCTGGAAAAGCTGAAAAAACCGGTCGTAACGACCGTCCACACCGTTTTACAAAACCCCAGTCTGGGTTATTACACCTCTCTCATCGAGGTTATCCACAACTCACAGAGGGTCGTTGTAATGAGCAACAGAGCCATAGAAATCCTCCGGGAAATATACTACGTGCCCCCGGAGAAAATTGTGATGATACCACACGGAGTGCCCGACCTTCCTTTTGTCGATCCGGAACATTTTAAAAAGGAATTGGGCCTGGCCGGCCGTTTTGTACTTCTTTCCTTTGGCTTGCTGAATCCCGGAAAGGGGATCGAGCTTGTTCTGGAAGCACTACCCGAAGTGGTCCGCAATTACCCCGATTTGCTATATGTTATACTTGGCAAAACCCACCCGGAAGTGGCCATGGTTTACGGGGAAAGGTACCGGGAGAGCCTCCAGAAGTTGACCCGCGAAAAGAACCTGGAAAACAACGTGCTGTTCATCGACAAGTTTGTGACGAATGAAGAGCTTTATGATTATATCAGCTCCGCCGACTTGTATATAACCCCCTACCATTCGCAGGAGCAGATAACCAGCGGGACACTGGCTTACGCCGTTGCGCTGGGCAAGGTGGTGATCTCCACCCCCTACTGGTACGCCCAGGAATTACTTGCCAAAGACCGCGGCTACCTGGTACCCTTCAATAACCCGAAAGCTCTGGCCAGGACTATGAGCGGGATCTTATCCCACCGGGAGGACATGCAGAAGACGCGCCGGGCCGCTTACGAATACGGTCGCTCGATGATCTGGCCCAGGGTGGCCGAACTTTACCACGACTTGTTCAAAGAAGTTTACAAGGAGTTTTCGCTGAAAAAACTGCAGAAAATCAGTGTGATCTATAAGAGCAGACAGGATTATCCTGGAAAACATAATTTTTATAAGATGTTCGATCGCCTGACTGACGACACCGGTATCTTCCAGCACACCAAGTACGGCATTCCCGACTTAAAGCACGGCTATTCCGCCGATGACGCCGGGAGGGCGCTGGGGATTATTATGAAGGTGGCTCGCTTTGGCAAGGAATCCGAGTGTTATCAATTGGCCCAAAAATACCTGGCCTTACTCCTTTATGTACAGAAAGAGGACGGGCGGTTCCATAATTTTGTAGGCTATGACCGGCGGATTCTGGACGAAGACGGTGGTGACGACACCTTCGGCCGCGCATTGATGGGGCTGGGCAGCGCCGTCGCCCTGAGCAAGGATCCATCTGTGGCCGTTCTGGCCAAGGAGATATTCGACCGGGCCATTGCCGGCCGGCAGCCGGGACTGCCGCTATCCACCTATCCCAAAGCGATGGCTTACAGCATTTGTGGATTATCCGGCTACCTGAAGAAATATCCTGAGGCGCCGGAGGCGGGTGAACTCCTCAGGACAGGGGCAGATTACCTGGTCAAACTCTACAAGGCCAATAAAAGGCCCGACTGGGACTGGTTCGAGCCCGCCGTCACATACTCAAACGCTAAGGTGCCCTACGCCCTGATGATGGCACACAGCATTCTTGAAGAAGAAATCTTTCTGTCCACGGCATTGTTGACACTAAGCTTTCTTACCAGCATACAATATAACGGTACTTACTTCGACATAGTGGGAAATAAGAACTGGCTGGTGAACGGCGCTAAGAGGGCTTTCTTTGATCAGCAGCCCATAGAGATTGGTTGCCTCGTAGAAGCTTACTGCGAGGCCTTTCGCCAGACCCGTGACGAAAACTACCACGACCTGGCGAAAAAGGCCTTCGGATGGTTTTTAGGCAATAACTGCAGGGGAGTGCCTGTTTATAACCTGAAGGATGATTATCCTCTGGACGGTCTCACCGATACCGGTGTAAACGCCAACAGCGGCGCAGAATCGGTGTTGGCGTTTGCCCAAGCGGTAACGTGCTTGAAAGATGTTAGTATACGCAAAACCCTAAGGCGAAAGACAGGCCTGTCGAGAGCAAAAAAAGATTCGACAATTGATTAGTTGGCTGACCTTGTCAAGAGCAGTAATAAGACTTTTGACACAAAATCAATTGTTGCTTAACGGAGGTGTTATTCATAGACGACAAGCGAATGAAAAACTTAGAAGCGCTTTTCAACGAAAGCATCAAGGACGCCGTTGAGCAGTCAATGGCATTCAGTGAAGTCGATGTGGTAATCGGTATCCCTTTTTATAACGAGAAAGAGATCCTGCCGAAAGTGTTGAATGTACTGGACGAGGAATTGGCCGGCCTCCAGGAACCGCGCAAATCTCTTGTTGTCTGCGTAGGGGATCCCATCGGCGCCGAAACGCTGGAATCCATCAAGCGCCTGGACTTGAAAGCCCCCCGCATCCAATTCCTGATGAAGCCCGGGAGTAACGGCAGGGGGGCCAGTATAAGGGCGATACTGGAGATAGCCAATGTGCTCGAGGCGGACGCGGTTATCCTTGCAGCCGACATGGTGCTAGATGAAGGAAAGGGGCTGCAGCCCAACTGGATCAGGCGACTTACCGAACCCATCAGGAAAGAATATGACTTCGTGGTGACCTCTTTTCAGAGGCGCTATTTAGACGAACTTTTGGGGAGCTTGTTCGTGGCCCCGCTGTTGGAGGTATTTTACGGGTATAAGATGAGTAAATCTTTGGGCGATGTCTATGCCATATCCCACGATATCGTGGAGGATTTTTGCGCCGATATAGAATTCTGGCCCGAGATCACCGGGGGGTTTGGAATCGACTCATGGCTGGTGAGCCGGGCCGTACGCTGGAACAAAAAGATCTGCGAGGTGGAACTCGGCAATAAGCTGGAATATGTCTCGATTGAAAAACTAACATACGTTTTTAAGGAAAGCGCCAGGTCGTCGTTTGAATGTATAAAAAGAGATGAAGACTACTGGATCGGCAGCAGATTCATCGTCAGGACACCCGATATTTACGGCAGCGAGATTAATAACGCGCCCTGCCAGCAGGCCTGCTCTACCCAGCACCTGAACCTGTTCAGGGACAACTACACCCAGTACAAGGACATTTATAACATTGCCTACTACGATTACCTTTACGAAGGCATCGGGGATATTGAGTCGGTGCCGGACAAAGATCTACGAATAGCAGGGAAAACTTGGGCCGGGATCGTATACCGCCTGCTGTTCAAATACTGGTTTGATCCCGGTGTGCACAGGGACGATATTCTCAATGCTCTCACTTCTGCCTTCAGCGGGCGGGTGTCCAGTTTCATTGAACACATCCAGTCCGTGGAAAAACAATTGGAAGGCGCTAAAAACGTCGATACCGATCTTATCGTTTCAAGTGTAGTGTCGTTGGCAAAAGAAGAACAACGAAAAGATTTTCTAAGGTTAAGAGAGCGGTTCATGTTGATGTGGGAAAAGAAAGGGCTGGAAATGAAACCGCCCCTCGTTCCGGCTGGCTACCTTGAATTTACACCGGGCAGACCCATTGTTCTGTCCAAAAAAATAGAGGGACGGGAAGGCAATGTCGTGTTTTCGGAAGAAATATTCAACCGTCTCCAGTCCCGCTACCAGGAAGCCTTCAACCGCTTTATCCGCGACGGGCTGGAGATGCCGGAAAACGCCGGTTCTGAAGCAATAATCCAGCGTATGAAAGAATTCATAAGTGAACTGGAAAAAAAGATGGAATTGCTGCTGCCGGGGAACCTGTACACAGAGGAAGGAGTCGGGCAGGTTGTAGACGATCTTTTCCGGTTTTTCCACTCTCCCAGGACCTTTTCCTTAAAAGATGAGATTCTCCGGGAGATGTTGCTCCGGTTCCCGCCGCTCAATTTAATGATCCCGGCAGGATGCAGGACCCTCGAAGAACTCAATAAAAAAATGGACGCAAGGGATGCCGCCAGCCTGGGCAACCTGGTTGAGTCCAGGAAGTACGGAGACAGGGGACTTCTGTGGGTGCTGGATAATTTGAGGCCGGATAGAATGAGCGAGGTGGAGCTCAAACCGATCATACTGGGTAAGAAAATACTGGGATGTACGGTGGAGTTGGGGAATATCTCCGATTTCAACAAGCTCACTTCCAGAATTGTGGTCAAACCCCTGAACAAGAGTATGGGAGGTGACTACCCGAAGCTGCGATTTTGCCTCTTTGTAGCCAGACACATCACGATGGCCGAAAACCTCAGCATTCTCTGGAGAACTTATGCTAAAGAGAGGAAAAATCTAGGTGATAAGATCCGCAACTCCCTGATTGGGCGTTACGAAACCAATGCCTTCTCCGCTCATAATATATTTGAAAACCTCCACCATCGTGCGCTGGTCAAACATTTCCGGACGTTGTTAAAGAACCTGGCGGATGCCGGTCACAACAAACAGGCCCGGCTGATAAAAATTATGTGCGACGGCTACGGCTTGAGCCAGGTCTTTGCCGACGGCACTTTCCTGCCGTGTTCAGCTTGGAGCTGGGCCAGTTACAGCTACAAGGGCGGAAAGGGCACTCCTACCCCGCTTTCCAGCCACGTCGAGGAAAAGTGGTTTAACCACGACCTTTTGGAGGAACTATATGCAGAACTGGGCTACGACCCAGGCGAGATCATGAAAATGATGTTCCAGCTCATCGGTGAGGGCCGGGCCAGCGAAAATCTACTAGAAATCCTTCCGGGAACAAAACCAAAAGACGTGACTGTAGTGGCGCAGGAGTTAAAGGATTACCCGCCAGCGAAGCCCCTGGTCAGGTACGCGGGCAATCCGGTGCTGAGTCCAATCAAAGAGCATCCGTGGGAAAGCAAATACGTTTTAAACACGGCGGCCTTCCGGATAAAAGACAGGGTCTATCTTCTCTATAGGGCGCACGGAGATGACGATGTGTCGCGGATTGGGCTGGCCGTGACGGACGGCTACAACGTGCTGGAGAGACTGCCGGAGCCTGTGTTCGTGCCGCAGGACATAACGGAAACAAAAGGTGTCGAAGACCCGCGGGTAGCCATAATCGACAATAAGATATATATGCTTTACACCGCCTATGACGGTGTCATCGCGCAAGTCGCGGTAGTCGCCATAGAGCTGGATGACCTGTTAAACAAAAGGTTTGACAAATGGGAAAGAAAAGGCCTCGTTTTCCAGGATATCTGGGATAAAGACGCTATATTGTTTCCAGATAAAATAAATGGAAAATATATCATCTACCACCGGATAGAACCCAGCATATGGATGTCGCACCTGAATAAGCTCGAGTTTCCGGCTCAAAAAGAAAAGCATTCCATTATCCTGGGACCACGTTCGGGACAGATGTGGGACTCCTTGAAGATAGGAGCGGGCTCCCAGCCCATCAAGACCAAATACGGCTGGCTACTTATTTACCACGGTGTCGACCGGAACAGGGTGTACCGCCTGGGCGTTATCCTGACCGACCTCGCCAATCCGGAGCGCCTGCTTTACCGTTCGCCAAATCCGGTCCTCTCTCCTGAAACCGAGTATGAGATCGGGAAGAAAGGGGAGAGCTGGGTGCCGAATGTTGTTTTTACCTGCGGTGCGGCTCCGGCTAGTGACAAGGAAGTGCTGGACTCTGGGGACGAGATCCTGGTTTATTACGGCGCTGCAGATACCCATATCTGTCTTGCTACCGGCCGGGTCGGCGATCTGATACCGGAGTCCGTCAGGCAAGAGGTGGAAGGAAATATAATGGACGCATAGGTTAAGACACAAGCGACTTTTATTTTTTGAAAACCCAGGCTTAGAAACTAAGAATCAGAGCAACTTTGCTTCTGAAAGCATCCTTTTAATGCTCTCCTTCTCAGCAACTGTGGCTTTCACTAAAGGCAGGCGGGGAATTCCTACCTGCCAACCCAAAAGGTTTAAAGCCGCTTTTACAGGAACAGGATTGGTAGTGATAAACAGACCTTTGAAAACAGGGAACAGTTCCTGGTGAATCTGGGTGGCCAGGGTAAAATTACCGGCCAAAAAGGCATTTACCATCTCTTTGAGGCGGGGCCCAACCACATGAGCAGCCACGCTTACTACTCCTTTTGCCCCCAATGCCATCATCGGCAGGGTCAGGGAATCATCACCGCTGTAGATGGCGAAATTATCCGGGAGCAACCGGCGCAACTCACTCACCTGATCCATGCTTCCTGCAGCTTCCTTTAAAGCTACAATGTTGTCAATCTCCGCCAACCGGGCCACTGTTTCCGGCGATACATTTACGCCCGTTCGTCCCGGGATATTATACAACATAACCGGTAAATTTATGCTCTTCGCTACAGCCTTATAATGTTGATAAAGTCCTTCCTGCGACGGTTTATTATAATACGGCGCAACCAGCAGCAAGCCGTCCACACCAACTCTTTCTGCTGCCCGGGTCAGGTTTACACTACCAGCCGTATCATAACTACCAGTACCAGCGATAACAGTGGCCTCACCGCCTACTTCTTCCACAATCACACGAAATAATTCAATTTTTTCTTCACTGGAAAGAGTTGGGGACTCACCGGTGGTCCCGGAAACTACCAGGCCATCAGACCCCGACTGAACCAGGTAGCGAGCAAGTTTTCCGGCCAGGTCAAAATTCACCGAAAAATCTTTCTCAAACGGTGTCACCATGGCAGTAAGCACCCGCCCGAAATCAGTAGCCAAAATTTTCACCTTCCCTAAAAAACTTTTTAGCTTTGCAAAAACCGGCGGTGCAGCGCCCGAACAGCCTTCTCCATATCTTCCCGCTTTACCAACACCCAAATAGTAGTATAAGAATCATTCGACTGGAGGATTTGAATATCCTCCTTCGTCAATACCTCTACAATAGCCGCCATTACCCCCGGTACTTCGGTCATACCTCCGCCTACTGCCGCCACCTTAGCGCAATCAGAAGTGATTTCCGGGTTAAAACCAGCATTTTCCAGGATTTGAGCAGCCTTTTGCCCTACTTCTCCCCTGACCGTAAAAACCACCCGGTCAGGGTATACATTTATAAAGTCAAGGCTGATCCCAGCCAAGGCCAGTCCCTTAAAAAGACGCCGCTGCAGTGTCAGATTCTGTGTTCCATCTTCTATGTTTACTTTAAACTGGATAATGCCGGGTATCTGGGTAATACCGGTAATGGTTCGATCCCTGGTAATATCAATGGTACCCCTGTAAACTTCTTGTGAACTGGTAACCAACGTTCCTGGGGTATCGCTAAAAGTCGATTTTACACGCAAAGGAATGTTTTTTTGCATTACGATTTCCACCGCACGGGGATGAACAACTTTAGCCCCCTCATAAGCCAACTGGCAAATTTCGTCGTAGGTAACCCTTTCTAAAGGAAATGCTTCGGCAACAATCCGCGGATCGGCAGTCATAATTCCCTCTACATCAGTATAAATATCTACATAAGCGGCGTTTAAAGCCACCCCTAAGGCTGCTGCCGTGGTATCGCTTCCCCCCCGCCCCAGGGTAGTAATTTCGCCTTCCTCCGTAATGCCCTGAAAACCAGCCACCACCACGATTTTATCTTCCCTGGCAGATCTTAAAATGGCTTCCGTCTTAACCTTAATAATCCGGGACTCATTAAAGTTATCATTGGTAATTATCCCCGCCTGGGCGCCAGTCAAAAATACTGCCTGGTATCCCTCTTTTTGCAACGTGGCTGCCATAATCACGCCGGCAATAACCTCGCCGCAAGACATAAGCAAATCCATTTCCCGTGCACAGGTATCGTAAAAGATCTGCCGGGCAAGCCCGATCAAGGTATCCGTGGCATAGGGGTCGCCTGCCCTGCCCATGGCAGAAACCACAATCACCGGCATGTATCCTTCTTCCTTAGCTGCAATAATCCTGCTTACTACCTGTTTGCGCAGTTCCGGCGTGGCTACGGAAGAACCACCAAATTTCTGGATCAGAAACTTCATCATCTTAGCTCCTTTGCAGGCAACTGTATTCGATCACTGTCTCGGCTATTTGAACGGCGTTGGTAGCTGCGCCTTTTCGCAACTGGTCAGCCGCTACCCACAGGTTTATACCGTTGGGTAAAGAATTGTCTTCCCTGATCCGGCCTACAAAAACCTCGTCGCGGTGAGAACAAAACAAAGGCATGGGATATTCCTTTTGGACCGGGTCATCCATTACTACCACCCCGGGGAATTTTGCCAGGATCTCCCGCGCCCGGTCTGCAGTCAACTTATCCACAGTCTCCACGTTCACGGACTCGGAATGGCTTCTTAAAACCGGCACGCGCACAGCAGTGGCAGTAATGGCAAGGCAGGAATCGTGTAATATCTTTTGGGTTTCTTTCACCATCTTCCATTCTTCTTTAGTATAATCCATTTCCTGAAACACATCAATGTGTGGAATCAGGTTAAAAACAAGCTGGTAGGGGAAAACCCGCGGAATACACTCACTACCTTCTGACATAGCCTTCGTTTGCTGAATCAACTCTTCCATAGCCTCCATGCCGGCCCCTGAAGCAGATTGATAGGTAGATACCACCACACGCCTGATCCCAACCTGATCATAAATAGGTTTTAAAGGAACAACCATAATAATGGTAGAACAGTTAGGATTGGCAATAATCCCGCGGTGCCACTTTACATCTTCCGGATTAACTTCCGGAACCACCAGGGGAACGGCCGGATCCATACGAAAATTGCTGCTGTTATCAATCACCACACACCCCCGCTCCACTGCCGCCGGTGCAAATTCCAGGCTGGCCGATCCACCGGCAAAAAGGGCTAGATCCATTCCGGTGAAAGAATCGGCGGTCGTTTCCTCCACTGTATAATGACTACCGCGAAAAACCATCTGCCTGCCGGCGGATCTGGACGTGGCACACAATTTAAGCTGATCAACAGGAAACTTTCGTTCCTCCAACACCTTTAATATTTCCTGCCCCACCGCTCCGGGAGCTCCAACTACAACCACGTTATACTGCGTCAAACTACCCCCTCCTTTACAAAAATGAAACCAGTAACGGTTGAATTTGTTTTCCCTGCAGCGCCATGATAACTGTATCTATGATCAAATTCATTTTCGCCATTAAAGAATTCGGCTTACCACCCGGATTATCCTGCCCAAAAGGAACCATATAAATATTTTTAGTATTCAGTAATAAACCCAGGTTCCTGGCATTCATACCCAATCCATCATTGGTAGAAATAGCCAGCGCCACCGGTCTCTGATTGCGTAAGGTTGCTTTAACAGCCATCAATACCGGACCATCCACAATGCCGTTGACCATTTTAGCCAGTGTGTTTCCTGTACAAGGCGCTACCACAACTATATCCAGCAACCTGTCCGGGCCAACGGGTTCTGCCTCAACAATGCTGCTGATCACCGGGTTGCCGGTAATTTCCCACAACATCTCCTTCCATCTGCAGGCTGATCCATACCTTGTATCCGTCTCATCCACTGTCTGGCTGATAACAGGGTAAATTAGGGCTCCTTCTGCTCTTAAATTCCGTATATAAGGCATTACCTCCTCTAAGGTGCAATGTGAACCAGTTAGAGCAAACCCGATCCGCACATCCTGCAAGCGCATAAAAAAGCACCCCCTGGCAAGCCTTAAAGATCAGGTGATCAAAGGGCCAGTTTCTCGGCAATCAGCCTGGGGATTACATGAGCCAGAATTTTTCCTGCTGTCTTGGGAGCAACCCTGCCGGGCAAACCATGCGCTAAGATGGCGTTGATCCCCAG
>DFZP01000049.1:0-13861 GCA_002382125.1 Firmicutes bacterium UBA4053 | reverse complement strand
TCACCCAGGTCCATGCATCCTGCCTTGATTGCATTTTCCACCTGCGCATTGGTAAAATCGCTGCGCAGGCTGTATACCAGAGCAGCAAGCCCCGCTACGTGCGGCGCCGCCATTGAAGTGCCGGACATGTACACGTAGCTGTCGTCCCAGACAGTGCTGAAAATAGCATTTCCCGGTGCGGCAACATCAAGCTGACTGCCATAGTTGGACCAACTGGCCCGCTCGTCGGAACTGTTCGTCGCTCCAACAGCAATGACGTTTGGCAGAGCTGCGGGATAGGATATGTTCGGTAAACCATCATTACCCGCTGCAGCAACTATGACGACGTTTTTACCATAGGCATAGTTTACAGCGTCAGCAAGAGCGTTACTGTAATCAGATCCCCCAAGGCTCATGCTGATTACCTTGGCGTCATGTTCAGCGGCCCACACGATTCCCAGAGCAACATCAAAATCGCTGCCCAATCCGCCGGCATCCAGAACTTTTATGGGCATGATTTTACAGTCGTTCGCCAGGCCGGCCACTCCAAGATTGTTGTTCGTAACAGCGGCGATAATTCCGGCACAGTGGGTTCCGTGGCCATGATCATCTTGGGGAAGCAATAGTTCGTTGATGAAGTTGTGTCCATCGACCAAATTATCGGCAAGGTCCGGGTGATTGAGATCTACGCCGGTATCAATAACTGCTATACAAACTCCGGGATCGCCGGCTGTAATGTCCCAGGCTTGCTCCGCAGATATTTTGGGCAAACTCCACTGACGCCAATATTCAGTGTCATTCGGCGCCGAGAGCGCGTGGTAGATGTAATTAGGCTGAACATATTCGACTGATGAAGAAGAATTATATTCTGAAATAGCCTTCTGAAGGTCAGCTCCGGTCTCAAGCTTTACTTTTGTCAAACCCAGGGTCTCGTTCTCATCAAGTTTTACAGTTCCCGCCCTGTCGTTCAGGGCATTTTCATCTTCCGTTCCAGGCGCGAATTTGACAATCAATTCATCAGGCACATAATTGCTTGCCGCTCCTCCAGCCTTCTCTATCTTTGCATTATCCTGCGCCAAGGAATCCGAGGCTCCGGCCTGACCAGGCAGAATGAAAACCAGGGATACCATAAAACAAATAAAGAGACACTTAATTTTGAACATTTTACATATCTCCTAATTATTTATTCTAAACATACTCGAAAATCAACTCTGGCCGCGTATTATAAAATGTTATTGCGCTCCCGATTTACTGTAATTGCGGTCAAGCAAAAACAGATCCCTTATATCTACCAGGCCAGAGCGATCGAGATCGGAGCGAGATTCTGCAGTGTCGTAATCCTGCAGCATTACAATCAGGTCATCAAGATCTACCAGGTTATCGCCGGTTATGTCGCCCGCCGGCAGCGTTATAGCCTGACAGATGGCATCCGGATTATCCATTGTAACGCTTGCAGTTGCAGAGTGGCTCAAAAACCCGTCCTTTCGGGCAGCCAGGAAGTAATCGCCCGCGGGCATTCCCTGCAGAAGATAATGTCCCGAAGAGTCGGTATACGTCTCCTGACCGGTCCCTTTTAAAGAAACCCCTATCCCTCTTCTGTCTGCTCCTGAAGGCAGTCCCTCCAGCATAACCTCACCGCGGATGGAACCACCTGTTAAAACGATATTCTTTTCTAAGGCCGCCTCTTTTCCCCCGTAGTCCCTGAAAACGGCTCGTATATAATAACTGCCCGGGGAAAGCCCCCCGGTATCCCACTCGCATTCGGCTTTCCAGGATAATTCACTCTGGTTCCAGACCGGCTGCCCCTCGCCAATTATATTCCAGTCTGCATTATCTATGCTGTAATCAAGCTTGAAGTAATTCAACCCGGTATCGTCGTTACCTATCGCTTCCACGGGAACCTTCCCGCCGGCCAGTGCGCTTCCGGATAAGTACAGGTCCTGCGCCGAAGGCGGCGTGAAATCGAAAATCAGCTCGCATCCCTGTCCCTGGTGGGGAATAGGCTGCGGTAAGCCGGGCGGAGGAGGCGGAGGAGTGCTCAGCTTGTGATAGGTAAAAGTTACTTGGGTTTTTGCCTCGCGGAGGATCTCGAACTTAATCCTTCCCAGCCAGACAGGGTTCGCTCCGAAATCTCTGACCTTAGAAACCCCGTCTATCCTCAAACTGCTTTGCGTATCTATCCTAGGGATGTATAAAGTATCATATATTTCCGTGTTCTCAGTTATGGAATTCCCTTTTTCATTCCTAATAACTTTTAAAACTGTAGGGTCGAAGCTGATCGTATAGGCGATCGCTCCCACATTTTGTGCGTTGGACAGGTTTGCTTCCAGCGTAAACTGATCTCCGATTTCAGTTACGCATGATGTATCTGCGGTCATCCCAAAAATGGCGGCGCTTTCCCCATATACGTCCCCGGTAACAGTCTCAAGGTCTTCAATACTCTCCAAACTCTCCAGAATGGATTGACGGAAAGACAGCGATATATTGTCCGTTGCATTGCTGTAAACAGACTCTGTTATTCCTTCACCTGCCTGTAAACCCAACGCCGATATACTGAAAAAAAACAAAAGGCTTAAGAGCAGCGCAAGCGCTATTAACGCATTTTTAAACCGCAAATTATTGCACCCCATGTTCTATCTAGAAAGATTTAAATCTTTCTTAAGAAATAAGGGAACCGGCTTGCGCCAGTTCCCTTATTAATAATCGGTTAACTATTCTTCATCCGCCCAAAAACCATAACCTGCCTTGCTGTAGTTGCGTCCGAGGAAGACCAGGTCGCGGATTCCAACCCAACCGCTCTGGTCAAGGTCAGAACGGAAAGCATACCACCAGGTTCCGTAGTCTGTTCTCATTATTGACAAATC
This sequence comes from Firmicutes bacterium UBA4053, assembly GCA_002382125.1. Taxonomy (GTDB): domain Bacteria; phylum Bacillota; class Desulfotomaculia; order Desulfotomaculales; family Nap2-2B; genus UBA4053. The sequence goes on along the minus strand of DFZP01000049.1, from coordinate 11,018 downwards.
GTTGACGTCGACTACATTGTCCTGTGAGATATCTCCGGTCAGAAGCAGCATATTGAATTCGGGATTGTTAAATCCGTCAAAATATACCTCCTGAGATCCGATCAGGTATCCGGGGCGGGTGGCCACGATGTTTAAATCACCTTCGGCCGGGTTAATGAACATGAACTTGCCATAAGAGTCAGTTGTTGTTTGAATACCTGTGCCCTCTATGTTAACTACCGTACCTGAAAAATCATAATAGTAAGGCCACTGCCACAGCGGCTGCGCTTCCGGTATAACGCACCCGGTCAAGATAGAACCTTGAACGCACACGCAGTCTCCCCAGTAATTATTTACCGGAATATCGTATAACGGGCTGCCTTCATGACCTTCGTTTCCAACCAGTTCCCAGGTTTGGAAATTAATGCAGGTACCTTCTTTGGTCGGCATCTTGGTACGGAATGTAATCCATGCCAGTGCGGCGTCGCCGAAGAACCCATCGTAGCCATACTGGTCATACAGCCTAGAGCCGTGGAAGCTGGCTGTTCCATTCGAATTGTCAATACCTGAGTCTCCGACTGAGAACACAAAGTCGGTGTTTACCTGTACGCTTACCGCCTCAAGATAGTTTGGGTCAAAATAAACCGTTACGTCGCCGCCGTACAGGTTTTCCACTGCCTGTATGTTTACCGCGGCTGTAAATTCTCCGCCGAACGGAATGCACTCATCCGGCGCATCGATGAAAAGACCACACAGTGACTGGCCGACGCAGATGCTGCCCTCCACAAAGGCCTGGTTCAGCGCCTGGTCATAGGCAGTCACTTGAACCGGGTTCGATCCCTGTTCCAGCCAGAGATCAACCCGCCAGTATGCCCAGTACTGGTCAAAGTTCCAGTATTCAACGCTTTGCTGGTTGACCAGGACGTTCTCACAGCCGCGCTCTACCTGACCGGTCAGGGTAAAATAGCCTAGCTCCGGCAAACAGCCCTCGGGCCAGTTTACAATCAGAGCCGGCGGAGTTGTATCCTGTTCCTGGAATGTGACGTTGAACCACTGCTGAGCGATAGCGCCTGTTCCAGTGTCAGTCAGGGTGAGCAAAACGGGTTCGGTCCCTGCGCCATCCAGAGGTGTCACATGCATTACGTCAGTATCCGGATTAATGGAAACATCCATAAAGGAAGTGTTGTAATCGCTGGCGCTCCATACCAAAGTGTCAAATCCGGCTCCGAACATATATAGAATGATCTTTGGCAGGATCAGGTAATTGCAGGGATTACCCATAGATCCTGCGTTGGCCCATTCCAGAGTGTTCTGGGAAGCCAGAACATGGCCATTGCCCAGTTTGAAGTCAATAAGTGTAGGCTGTGTTTTTTCATAGTCATTGGCAAGCAGGATATCAGTGCCTGCAGGCAGACTCGCGGGGTCAAAGTAACCGTGCGATACGTAATTCCAATAGGAGAACATTGAGTCATCCTGTCCTTGTAAGGCAGGGTGCGCAGGATCAAGAATATAGTTCTGCTGTGAATAAACAGGATGAGTGTGGGTTATTCCGCCCGGTCCGTAAGTCCAGTGTCCTCCAGCCCAACCCTCGTCACAGGCGTTAAACTGGAAACTGCCGCCAGCGTTGATCCATTCCGTAATCCTGGACATGTTGGAGTCAAGGTTGTTATAAAAGTCTTGCGGCTGGTCAGAGGGGACGAGTAAATGAGTATACTGGAACAGGTCGGTGCTCGCAAGCTGACTTGATGAAATAACGTCATAACCAAGCCCTAAATTGTTTAAACATTGTTCATTCTGGTATCCGGTGCCCCATGAGTCTGCGTCTTCAACAATAAGTATGCTGGGCGCTATGCCGCCTGAACCCCCATTCTCATGCGGGTGAAGGTTGTAATCGATCCCCGAGCCAACTATGCCGGTAAGATCCGGTACGACAGGATCAATATACGGCCCTTCATTTGCCGCGCCTACAGGACTCGCCTGGTGTGCCGGCGGTTCCGCCGCCTGGACGCTTAAGTCGGCCGGCCTGACGTCTGAACTTGCCTGGCCCGCCAGCGCAGCGGAACCAAAGATCAGCAGGCAGCAGGCAAGCGCCATTAGGATTAAAATTGTCTTTTTCTTAAAGCTCATCTAGATGTACCTCCTTTTCGTTTTTTTCTTAGTTTACGGGTTAATTAAAAGTTTAACTAGTGTTCCATATCACCCCCTGATAATAATTATTAATATTTCTTTTTAACATCCCCGCCCCCGTTAAGGGGGCGGGGAAAGTATATTTCCTTATAGACTTAGGAGTGCTGCGCTTATTTCGCTTTTATTTCTTTTCCAGCATACGTGAGAACATCACTACAGCTTCCGCCCTGGTTGATTTCTTCAGCGGTCCGAAAGTGTTGTCGGGATATCCCTGAACCAGTCCTTCAGATACCGCTATACTGACCAGGTTCTTTGCCCAGCCGCTTACCGACGCCTTGTCAGCGAAGGTAAGCTCTTTGCCCTGCTCCGCATCCTTACCGAGAGCCCGGACCAGAACAGCGGCAATTTCCTGCCTGGTGATGTTGTCATTGGGCTTGAAGCTTCCGTCCTCATACCCCTTCATCAGTTTGTCGCTGCAAACGGATTCAACATAGCTGTAGAACCACGAACCTGCGCTGACATCTTTGAAGGATGCAGAAGCGGGCTGTGCATCCGGCAAACCGAGCGCCCTAACCAGCACTGCGGCAAATTCAGCCCTGGTTATGTTGTTGCCGGGCCGGAAGGTTTTATCCTCATAGCCCGTTAAATAACCCTTGGTTGCGAAATCCATGATCTGATTGAAAGCCCAGTATGTTGGAGCAACATCTTTGAATGCCGGCAGCGCCTTAACCTGTGCCATCACGGCATACTGGCTCAAGTGATCGATGGTAAGTGTTACAGTGTGCTTTGTTTTGTCAACAACGCCGCCCTTGAAAATCCAGGCTTTTGTCGCCGGGTCGAAGTAGTAAATGCCGATTGTATCTTCAATGGCATCCTGCAGTTTTGCAGGGTCGTACTGGAGAACAATGTTTACTGCTTTGTTAAACTTCGTTCCTGCAGGACCAAATTCATAGACATCACCGAGCAGTTTGAAGGCTGCTGCGGGAGCAGTATATGTAACCTGTTTGGTAATGGCGATATTGACTTTCTTGTCCATCGCGCCGGCAGGCACCTCAATAACGGCTTTTCCGCCTAAGATAGATACCTTGCCGCCTTCAGAACCGATTCCGGGGGTCACGGCGCCACCGCCGCCACCGCCGCCACCGCCGCCACCGCCGCCGGACGACTTGGTCACTTTGATGGTCCGCTGGGTGCTGATCCCATTGTCAGGATCAGTGGCCGTGACAACTATTGTGTTGTTTCCTGTGTTCAGGTTGGCAGTTGCGCTGAAAGTGAAGTTGCCGTCCTGGTTTGGCGTAACATTAACAACTACGGCATTTCCGTTGACTTTGACATCAATCTGGTCCACACTGGAGGTTCCGGAAACCTGAACGGAACTGTTCGTCGTCGTGCTGCCATCGGCAGGAGCGGTCACTGTCAGGACAGGCGGAGCCACGTCGTTGTTAACAGTTACCGCAAGGGGAGCGCATGTGTTTCCGGAAATGTCGGCCGCAGTAACTTCAATTACATTTTCCCCATTGGAGACAAGACCCAAGTTTCTTGTAAACGCTCCGCCCGGTCCGGCAACAAAGCTGTCAACCTGAATGCCGTTGCACTTGATAGTTACAGTGGCGTTCTCCTCAGTCTGGCCGGTTACCGTAACGGCGCCGTGCACAACGTCTCCCTCGACGGGCGAGGTAAGTGTCAGTATGGGAGGTGTTATATCCGCACAAAGTTCAAATACACAGAAATGGTCTGTCCAGAAGGTCGCACGATTGTTCAGATGATCGATATACAGACGACCAGTTGTCCCATCATGGACAAATGGATCGTATTCGAAGTTTTCCGGAGGGCCGGAAGGCCAGTCAACTACTACTTTATCATCCCATATTTCAAACTCATCGTTTAAAGGATCGTAGTACAGGACAATCAGTCTATTGTAGTCTATTGTCGGGTCGTAATCCAGACTGATTTGCACAAATACTGGATTGCCGTTCTCATCTTTAAAGAGTGAACCGTCCGGCCTGAACTGCCGTCCAAATAATGGTTCGAGGTCGTTGTCCCCTGCTTTGCCTTCCCCTTTACCGTTGTCATCATCGCCCACCTCAATATAATCAAAGAGGGCTTCACCGGGGATGATCAGGCCAACATTATTATCATTATAATCAAGACCCAGATCCCCGACACGCGTTAACCTCGTATAGATGCTTGTACCGTTGTTGCCGCTCAGATCCGTACCGGTCACTGTTATGTCTATGTTTACACTGTCGCCTTCCCCAATGTTGAAGGTCCCAGTATATGTATTCTCTCCGGCTCCGGTAAGGACCAGGTCCCCTTGATTTATAATGATGTTGCCATCAGCCGGATCCACAACCTTGAAACTCCCATCGGGACCGGAAAACAGGGCTTCCGAAGCCACCACGGTGACATTAACGTCCCCGTCATCGTCTGGTTCGCCGAGAGTGATCGTGAATGTGGGCGGGAAACTATCGAAGATATAGTCCAGAGTGGCGATGCCGCTCTCGTTTCCGGCAACATCAATCGTCTTCGCTCCGAACCGGTTCAAACCGTTATGCAGATTTACGGTTTCGGTTTCAACATCTCCGACATTGTGGAAATTTTTGATCGGTATCCAATTATTGCCACCCTTGCTCCACCTAAAGAGTTCCACTCGTTTTACACCGGATAAGTTATCCAGATTGGCTGTGGTAAGTGTTATACCGGCCGTTTTGTCAGCTATGTTAAGATTTCCAAGAGCAAGGCCGGGCGCATTTGGAACGACGGTGTCAATTTTTGCGGACTGCAGGTTGGCCTTGGGATCGGCAAGGCTTGTAGTGTTATGCGACTGGTCCGTCGCTCTAACCTGAACAGTTACCGCTGCTCCGTTGGGGCTTCCTTCAGAAACAGTATAGATCCCCTTGTATTTCCAATATGATCCGATAACCGTCTCCTTAGGCATGTTAACCCACGGACCTCCGCCGATACTGTACTCAACAACGGCGTTGGCTTCGGTGATTACCCGTATATCGAAGGAACTCCCCGTCTTGTACCAGTGGCTGCCCGCGTTATGAGTGGCAGTAATTATAGTGGGAGGTACTGTGTCAGCCTTCTGCTGAACCGTTACATCGAACTGCTTCAGCCAGGTTGCCGGGCTGCCCCAGAAAGCAGTGACATGGGTGGCGCCGGGCGCAAGGGCTGTCAAAGTACAGCCTTCACCTTCAAACGCGGCCACTTGTTCATTTGAGCTCTGCCAGGTAAGCAATGGCGCCAGATCGAAGCCCAGAGCTTTCAACTGGTATGTCACAGTGTCGTCTACGATTAGTGTTATATCACCCACAAGCTCGACATTAGCCCGTATAAAGGCTTTTAAGAACGCCTGTTCCGCGGTCAGATCCGGCTCAGCCGCCGCAAAGATATCTGCTACTGTCTGGACGATCTCACCCTTATTCAGACCTATCTGATCAAGCATATCATTTACCGGTTGGTAAGAAGGTAAATCCAAGGTGTCCTCAAGTGCCTGATTCAGCCAATCCTTTAAATTACCTTTTATGACGCCAAAGCCTTTTCCAACCAAGTCTGCCAGGTCGTCGGAGGTAAGCTGATTGGGAACGGCCTCCTGTACATCCAACACAAAACTCCAGATCTGTTCAATATCGAGATCTTCTCCAAAGACATTCACCAGTATCTGCAAATATTCGTCGCGGAAAGCCTTGAGATTATTAAACAGAGTATTGACATCAGTTTCGGGGGTATAATAAATGTCCATGGCGTCTTTGATGAAATTCTGCAGCTGTTCATGCGCATCCGGGCCGATTGCGTTTTTGGCTTCATCAGTTAGGGCCGCCAGTAAAGGATCGACTATTGCGCTCCAGTCTAGATTCGGGTCATCAATAGCATTCTTAGCCGCCTCCAGAGCCGCCTTGTCGCTATCGTCCATATTGCTGTATATTGCCGCCATGTAGTTCGCCAGGTCCAGCAGAGACTGGTCGCCTTCGTCCGCCGGGTAAATGGTATAAGACAGTTCGGCGACGTCGCTGACCTTGCCGTCCTTGACAGCTATTGCTTTAATTGTGGTGTCTGAAGTAACGTTAATTGCTTGCGTAAACGGTGTGCTCGATTCGGTCGGTTCGCTGCCGTCGGTAGTATAGAAAATCGAGGCGTCCTGGGTAGTAGTGCTCAGGTTTACTGCAACACTGCCTACATAAACTCCCGGCGCAGGATCGCCCGTTGGCGCCGCCGGCCTGGATACGTTAAGTCTAACGTGAGTCGTGCTCGTTCCAACATTGCCCGCAAGGTCTGCAGCAGACACTGTTATTCCGTTATCGCCTTCGGAAAGAGCAACCGGAGCGTTAAAGGTGTAGATACCCGACTCCCCTCCGGTTACGTTAACCGGATTGCCATTTATTGTGACGCTGTTCTCATTAAGGTTCGCCTCATCAATTGTCCCGGCAATGTTTACCGTGAACTGATCGGTAACATCGGTTGGATTAGCCGGATCAAACGTGATTGCCGGAGCCGTCCCGTCAATGACCACATTAACTGGTTGGGCATTATAAGGAATTCTTTCGATATCCGGGTAGCTGTCAAACCACAATATTGAATCATTCGGAAGATCAACGCTGAAAATGCCTTCCGTCGCCCCTGCCTGTAGGGCTATACTGCCCAGCGTTTTAGTACCGTCTATATTTACAAAATTATCTCCTTTAAGGCAAGACGCTATCGTAGCAATAGTACCCGATACAGAATTCTCGTCACCAACAGTATCCTGACCCTCAAAAATGTTTCCCTCGACCCATGGGGGATTATTTACCGGTGTAACCCCTGTGCCCAGCGGGAGGTCAATTTGAAAATCGTAAACATTATCAATATAACTTACCGAAAAAGTTAGGTTAAAAGTATCTCCTGGTTTAACAAAATCCTTGTCGGATTCTACAGTTACCTGCGCGACGTCTTCCGCACCGGCCGCCAAGGGAACGAGAGCAATAACAGCCAGAATTGTAAGCGCCGCAAGTATCCAAAACAGTCGCTTGTTCTTTTTCAACTTCTGCATTCCCTCCTTAAAAATATTTTTGTATTTAAGCTTGCTGCTATAAATTTCACCTCCAAATCAATTAGTTGCAAAAGGTGTCTCATACCCACGGCTGGGGTGTGTATTTCTTGTTAAAGTTCTTCGCCGCCGCGGCTATGTCTGTAATATTTATTTTACCGTCCCTGTTCCAGTCCAAAAGAATATCGTAGCCATCCTGTCCTTCCGTCTTGTTGAACTGCCTGGCTATTTTCGCAATGTCGGAAATGTTGATCACTTTGCCGTCCCCGAATTCCCCGTAAGGAAGGGTAATGTCGGCCTGTACTGTATTGGCGCCGGAAATGTTTATAAAGGCGCTTCCCTCGGAAACAAACTCCTGAGTAAGGTAGCCGTACTTTTTCGCAATAACTTTATACGTTCCGTCGGCTACTCCGGTGAAGCTGTAAAAACCGTCCTGATCGGTGGTTGCCGTGCCGACAACCCCTCCGGAATTCTCAAGGCTTACTTCTACACCGCTGAAATCCTTATTCAGCGGCGTACCGCCGTCATACTTTATTTTGTAGGAAAGCGTAACGGTACCCTGGATAGTCCCTCCGCCGATAATGTTTACCTGACAAGGCTCTGTGCTGACCTCAATGGGGTTGAGGCTGCCGTCTTCCAAAACCGCCTTTTCAAACGGCAGTTCAATCATGGTCAGGAGATCCTGGCCTCCGAGATTCAGTCCGTCTCTTACTTTAAAGGTAAGAACTGCCGCAGTTCCAATCACGTTTTCGGCTGATTGATCACCAAGCAATGTCTCGGCATAAGTCAGACGCCCGTTTCCATTATCGATATCAGAGATGGAAAACACATCACCCTGGTTGGGCGAAAGCAAACCCGCGCTGCCTGCGGATAGCGCCTTGAGGTACTGCGAATCAAAATTCACGTCAAACTGAAAGTCATACAGGTTCTGAATTGCCTCTTCAAGACTGATCTCCACAGTAAACTGCTGGCCTACTCCAACCTGCTGTATTTCAGGCAGCAGGACGACAGTCGGTAAGTTGAAAATATTTACTGTCGCATACCCTTCCTTGGTAACTTCGCCGGCATTCGCCCTGGCTATAACAGTTTCCGTTCCCGCAGTCTGTGCGGTGAAGACTCCGGTTTGTTCAATGCTGCCAAAACCGTTTTGTGTTTCCCATACAATAACAGGATTTATCTGGACACCGTTGGTATCGTAGCAAACGGCCTTGAAGATCACTGAACGGCCCTCACCCAAATTAATCTCCTGAGGCGACACTACAATCCTGTCAAGAACCCCGCCTTCCGCCTGCGTATTTACTGTAAATGTTACTGTATTGGAAAAGTCGGATGGATTTCCTGCCCGGTCCATCTGATTTGCCTTGATGGTGTATGTCTGAAAATTAGTAAGATCAGAGTCCAGGTTAAGAGACCATTGTCCCCTGTCGTCAACAGTCGCTGTTCCCAATGTAAGGTCATTGTCAAATACTGTCACAACAGCTTTCTTTTCGCCAGTCCCGGAAATTACCGGCCTGAGCGTCGTTTGTGTGCTGCCGTCCTGAGGGAATGTAATTACCGGAGGCGCCGGGGCAATTGTATCGACAATATAGCGCACTATATTGGAAGGCAGGGAAACAATTCCATCAACCTCCTGAGTAGCGCTTAGAGCATGCGCTCCTTCTGTCAGAGGGCCTACCTGAATATTCCAGTCGCCTCCGTCGGAAACTGTCAAGGAACCTACTTCATTCCCTCCGTCAAACACCCTAAGTAAAGCTCCCGGACTTCCCGTTCCAAAAATCACAGGTTGAGGATCCATTGAAAAGATCTTGCCGATCGGCTCAGTAATAACCGGCGGTTCGACTGTGGCCGGGGGCAACATAAGCGTGAGGCCAACTGTGTCATGGGAGATATAGTTGGCGTCCCCGTCAATCAGTTCGTGAAAACTGAAGTCGAGCCTCGTCCCCTGTGTCGCTTCCTGTAAGAGCGTGAACCTGATCGTCCCCAGGGTCACAGGTTCGGCGCCGATGTCAAGCGGCTGAAGCAGCCTTTCGTTATTCTCTCCGTAATAGACAGTTGCCGTCATGCCGTCCAGCCTGACGGAACTGCCGGTATCTTTCCGGTAAAACGGGTTTGGCCCAAAGTCGTCCGGGGCCTGTTTAAAAACATCCGGGTTGGCTGTAATCGAATTCCCTTCAAAATCCTTTACAACCGCCAAAACTGACGGGTCAAAACTGACTTCAAAAGCAGCCCCGGCCAGACTTGCGTTGTTCATCTGCACGTCTACGGTAAACTGGTCTCCTACCTGGCCAACTGCCTGAGCATCAAGGGAACGCATGCTCAGAGCGGAGGTGTAATTCGCTTCTGCCGCGCCGTCAGTACCGGCCAGAACTGAACCGGGCAGCAGCATCAGCGCCACCACCATAAAAAGGAATGCTAGCTTAACAATCTTTCTTGTCTGCATATTTCCTCCTTTCCGGGTTTCTATTTCTTTTTATTGCTTTTTAACCCTGCTTCTTAAAGTTTTTTCAGCAACCTTGACAGCATAACGCAGACCTCAGCGCGGGTGGCTTGCTGCTGGGGTTTGAAAGTACCATCCCCGTAACCGTCAACCAGCTGAAGCTGCCGTGCTAAAATTATGTATTTCCCGGCCCAGTAATTGGCTCCCACATCTTTTAAGTCACCCGGGTCGGATACCGCTTCGCCTTCCTTATTTAAAAGGCGAATCAATACCGCTGTAATTTCGGCCCTGGTAACAGCCGCGCCCGGGTTAAATTTTCCTTCTGCGCCGCCTTTAAAGATTCCCCTTTCCGTGGCGTCAATTACAGATTGAAGAGCCCAGCCGGCTATTTTATCTTTGTCGGTATAATTGGCGCTCGAACCCTGCGCTTCCTTACCGCCGGCAATCCTTTGGACCATCACGGCAAATTCCTGACGCGTGACACAGCTGTCGGGCTTGAACGCACCATCTTCATATCCCTTGACGATTCCTTTCTCAACCAGTTCCTTCACTTCAGGATAAGCCCAGTGCGTATTGTATAAGTCTTTGAAGAGAGCTTTTTCAGGTATACTGATCACACCGCCGTTCCCGGTTCCGTTATTCTGAGGCGTTGTTTCGCTTCCTTGAGACGGGGCGTCGTTATCGTGTGGATTATTTCCTATAGGGCTGTTGTTTCCGGAAGAACCGCCATTTCCTCCGTCGCTTTGAACCTTAATCAATCCCTCCTTCGTTACTCCGTTAATTTTATCCTCTTCAATTATCGGCTCTAATTCACAGGTCTTTATGGATAAAGACGCATTACCTTTTTTAATAGCTTTAAACTGTACTTTGACTAAATTACCGGTGCCGCTGAAACCATTGACAAAAGGCAGTTCAACAAGCGCCGCGAAACTTAAGACACCGTTTTGCGCATCAACTTTATTGGCAACCGGAAAATATGCCGGGCCGAAAATTTCACCGGGCTTCAACGGCTGATCTGACAAAACCGGCACACATTCCAGTAGCTCCGGATCGTATTTTATTTCCAGCCCAATCCCGCTTAACTTGTAGACGTCCTCTATTACCGTGCTGACCCAAAAAATATCCCCAACCTTGACATTTATATCGGACGGATTAAAACCCACACTGACTTCTTGTATCGCTTTGACGTCTTGCGCCCCGGCGGATGGAGGAAAAATGAAACCTCCCGCCGCTACAACCAGAAAGACAGCTATTGAAAAAAAAGCTGTGGTTTTAAAAAGTATCTTATTTTTAATAATCACATCAGTCCCCGGTTCCATATTGCCGGGGGACTTCACCTCCTATTATTTAATAAGCAGTATAATGGTATGATTTTTTTAATAATCTCTAATAATAGGCGCCTGCACTGTGACTAGAGTCACATTGCAGTAAAATTGTAACCGAAGCTTT
>DFZP01000095.1:0-8347 GCA_002382125.1 Firmicutes bacterium UBA4053 | reverse complement strand
TTGTTCCGGCTTCTGGGAGAAGGCAGCACTATTAGCCCGTCACGGTGCATACGTAAGAGAGCCACCTTGGCGGACATGACCTTCGGCTGTCCGTCCGGTTTGACCCAATTAAGATCGGCACACACTGCGCGGGCAATGGCCTCGCGTGTTGGATGGTTCCTGATCAGGCTTTCGATTAGCTTCAGTTCCGCCGCGCTAAAGTCGCGGCCACAGTAGCGAATCATCATGAGGTGTTGTACCCCCACGACCGGGCGTTCTCTTCGGAGAGCGCCCACGGGAAGAAGCGATCGAGATCTGGTCCACCCAGTGGTTGACCGCCATTAGCGGCGCTGGCGTTGAGCAAGGCGGTTAGGAAGAGGATAGGGTTTAGCCCGTTCATCTGGGCAGTGGCAAGGATCGTCCAGAGCATTGCCGCCTCCTCGCCGCTCCAGCGGGCGACGCTGCCATAGAAGTTCTTGCGTCCGGCAACCGGGGTGCGCAGGAGTCTCCCGGCCTCATTGTTGTCGAGGGGCACTTCCGGGAAGTCGAGGAAGAGGGTCAGGCCATCCCACTGCCGCTGGAGCGTCTTCAGAACACCCTTGCAGGCGTGATGAGTTTTGGTGTCGGCTAGTTCATTGAGCAAAGCGGCATGGAGCTCTTCCTCAATAAATTGCCTGAGCTTGGCCTTAAGCCTCGGCCCACTCGTGGGAATCGGGCAAGGTAGCCAAACGAACATCATTAAGATGATAAAGGAAACCGATACGCCGTACCTACCGCTCACTCCAGTCTTTCAGTTGCGCATAGCCGCGGGCGGCGTCAATAAACTTTCGCCTTATGTGCGCCCAGCACCAGGCATGCAGTATGCCCTCTTTCAGGACGCGGCAGGCGGAAAAGAAGTCGGAGAGAATTATCCTAAGTATTTTTTCGGCCAAGGGGTCCTGAACAGGCTGTTCAATATTCAGATGCTTTTTAGGCGCCTCGGAGCTGCGTGATGGACTGAGAATGAAAGCCGCAGTGTCTGGGCTGATAAAAACCCATAACCACCACCGGTGGGTGCTTTTACCGTTGGTCTCGCTGAAGACCTTCCACCCGGTTTCATCCACTTTCAGCCGGTCGGAGGCCGCATTGCGGGCGAGTATGGCATTATAGAGCGGTTCCAGGAAGGGGATGATGCTTTGCATGACGCCGGCCAGGGTGCCGCTGGCAAGGGAGAGGCCTTCCATACGAAGAAAACCCCTGATCCGGTTTATGGGAATGGCCAGCATATATTTGAGCACAAGCAGTTTGACGATGAAGTCTACCGTGAACATGCCTTTTTTAATCAGCTTGGGCGGCGAAGGAGAGGTGATGATACCGGAAATTTCCGGACACTTGCAGGTCTTACGATAGCGGAGGCGGTGAGTGACTCTTCGTTCCAGTTTCACTTGCCAATCAATCTGTTCGGATGTTTCTATACCAGGAAGAGAATCATAAGGCATACCACAGATTGGGCAATGTTTCTCTCCCTCGGCAAGATCCCGGATTTCCTCAACTGTGGGAAGCTCGGGATGCCTGCGTCTTCCGTGACCAGGGGCGCCGCGTTTTTGCCCCCTGCGTCGAGTGCTCTCTGTGGTGGATTCGTTGTTCGGACGATCCTTGGGGGCGGATGATTCTTTCTCCGTCTTACGGCCAAAAACCCTGTGCGCCAGATCCTTTAGCTTGGCCGTCATTGCCTCGACTTGATCCTGTAAGTTGGTAATCAATTGGGCCTGTCGTTCGTTTTCGGCCATCAGTTCCGAATTCAGGGCAGTCAGGTGGTCGGCCCCGGCTCGCCAGAACTCTGCCTGGCACATCCAATATTCTGCTACGGGCAGATCTGGCTCTTCAGTTAACAGGAGGTTGTTATATTGCAGTTGCTTGTCCATAGAACAAGCTTACACTATAAATTGGCATGTGTTCAGACTTGCTAAATAAATTTCTTAAGACTTTTTACGGCAATGAATTTTAGGTGTAGGTACGGGTTGACCGAATAGTTACAGCTAACAACTAATTTTTGAAGAAAAATCTTCTTAACTGCCCTAATTGGTCCATAATATCATATTATGCAGAATCCGTATATCGTAGGCAGGAACTTATATGAGAGAGAAAATGTTATCTTTACAAACCCTTCCCGATTTTCAGCAATATCTGCTTTCACGAAAGCTCGTGCCGGAAAAAAGCGTAACCTTCTACGCCTATTGGGCCAACCGGTATCTCACGTTCTCGAAACGCCTGAAGAATGCTGATGCGGCAGAGGCGCTCCAGCTATTTCTTGAGGATCTACAATCCCGGGAAAACATTGCCGACTGGCAGATACAGCAAGCCAAAGAGGCCATTCAGCTCTATAGCGATCATCTTCACGGTGGAAAAACGGCCGGGGTTGATGACGACGACGCAAAAACGCCGCTCGCCTCTTTCGACAAGGATTTAGTTATGGTAAACATCCAGAAGGCCATCCGTATAAAACACTATTCTTTTAGTACGGAAAGGACTTATAAGGTACATTTGATAGGAGTATTTTCGTGTTAATTATTAACTTTCAGGGTGGGCGTCCTGAAAATCACCAACAAATTTTAAGCGGGGCGATTTTCCCCCTAGCGCATTGCAAAGCCTTTTGTCTGCCGTCCAGAAATCGCAATCTTTAATTTCAGCCACGGCCAGGTATTGCATATCATAGGTTCTCGGACGGTTGTGCTTTTTTGCCAGTTCCCAGGCCTTTCTTTGCATCCGGGTAGAATCCCGGATAATTTCCACGCCCATATCCAGGTACAGCGAAAAAGCTTCTTCACCTTCTTTAGGCAGAAGCTTTTGGTAATAAACTTGTTTACGTAGAACGGAAGTAACCTCGGCATTAAATAAGGGGGTACTGATCAATTGTACGTTTTCAGCATCCCACTTCTTGCGCAAGGCGTTGGCTTGATTATTTAATTCGGCGGGTAAAAGCCACGTCAGGGCCAAACTGGCGTCAATACAAATCTTCATCTGAAAGACTCCTCGTCCGGGATTCTTCTATCAAAAGAGGAATATCAAAATTTGTTTTCGTCCGGGCCCGAATTTTTTCCTGAAAAGCCTGGGCGCATTCTAAAAAATCGTGACTATTTTTAGGTTTACTTTTTCGCGCTCTCTTTAAGTTTAGCAGATCTTTTCTGCCAATAAAAAGCTGATTCCCTATTTTTTTAGCATTCAATCTCCCCGACCAGACCCATCGGCGGATGGTTTCCGGGTTTCGTCCATATTCAGCGGCAACGTCTCTTACGGTAAGCATTTCTTCTTCCATGAGCACTCACCTCTTAACTTAAAATTTTTGCACTTGCGATATATTGTAGTAACCTACTACAATTAAATACTATCTTAAATTTTGCTAATCGTCAAATGTTTTTTACCGCAAACCTTTTGGGTTGACTATTGAAGAGGTTTTTATTTTTGAAAAAGGGGGTTTTGAAGATGAAGACGGCGATTAATAACCTGCTTTTCTTTTCTGCTGTTGGAATATCTATTATCGTAGTATCATTAATTTCTCCCGGCACGTATGCGGGGCGAGCCTTGCTCCCCGATATATTGGTAATGATTCTTGGCCTGATGTTTTCCCTTTATTACTGGATAAAAAGGAAGAAGTCCGATCAAAGCTATGGTGATGAGCGGGAAAATTTTATCGTGGGAAGATGGCATAGCTTTTCTATATGCGGCAATTATGGCAGTAACAGGTGTTGATTATTCTTTAATTTTTTTAAGCGCTATGGCATGGGAGGAACTACAACCTTACCTTGCGGCGGAGCGAATCGAGCGGGCAAACATACGGGCGGCTCACGCCCATGAAATGTTGAATTATCCGGCTGACATCCTCAGGCCGGTCCAGGGTGATTTGCTTTTTGAGTGTCAGGCACCCATTATTGGTGATAAAGCCAGTCTATATGTGCCGCTTATTTTGGCCCATTCTGCTATAAATGTGGTCAACCGCCTGGTGGACAGCATGAAAGTGCAGAAGAGCGATCTCCGGGTCAATACGGTCCTGGCCCGCCTGCAGCGCGAAATAGAGGCCAGGAGGCGGCAAGTGGGTTAGTTCCTGTAAAGTTAAGATTGTAAACATATGGATTACTGAGTCGGAATTCTTCGCTGGTTTGGTAGCCCGTTCCAGTTTGGGGGTGGTGAGGCTTTGAGATTCTTGCAGTAGGTTGACACTATCGCCAGCACTTTTTCTCTTGATATTTAGCTCTTTGTGGTTTATATTAGTTATTAATGCAAGTGTTGCCAATTCCTAAAGCAGTAACAGGAAATGAGCTGGATTGCGCTTGATGAAGTTTTGAGATTGCGTACACAGGACATCGATTTACAAAAAAGTGGGTATGACATCCGAACCATACAGGAACTATTGGGACACAACGATGTCCGAACTACCATGATTTACACCCATGTTCTGAATCGTGGGGGCCGGGGTATCAAGAGTCCGGTGCAGTGCCTTTGGGCCAAAACAACATACTTTGCCAGGAAAGCCTGTAGAGGAGGAAGATTATGACAAACGAACAGATAAAAGTAGATGCGGTCTTTGAGGGGGGTGGAGTTAAAGGCATTGGACTAGTTGGCGCAATTGCTGTAACAGAAGAAAAAAATTATCAGTTTGAGAATGTTGCCGGTACCTCAGCCGGCGCAATCGTTGCCGCCCTGATTGCCGCAGGCTACAAGTCAGATAAGCTAAAGCAAGTTATAGGAAATTTGAACTATAACGAGTTCAAGGACAAAGGACTGATTGACAAGATACCTGTCATTGGCTTTGCGCTAAGCTTAGGCTTTGAAAAGGGTATCTATGAAGGCGAGTTCTTCGAGAAATGGTTGCGAGACTTATTGGCAAAGGCGCCGGGCAAACCCGTCAATACCTTTCGCGATCTAAGAACAGAATATGATGATTTAAAGTATCGTTATAAACTTCAGGTCATTGCAGCTGATATTTCGCGCGGTAAAATGTTGGTGTTGCCGCGCGATATCGCAGACTATGGAATTGATCCTGATGATCTGGAGGTTGCCAGGGCAGTACGGATGAGCATGAGCATCCCATTTTTCTTTGAGCCGGTTATTCTTAAGGATAAAAATAATCGTGACTGCTACATTGTAGATGGTGGTGTTCTGAGCAACTATCCGGTGTGGATTTTCGATGATGGATCAGCAAATCCTCCATGGCCAACTATAGGCTATAAGTTGGTAGAACCAGAATCAAACAAACCGAATACCATTAATGGCCCTATCACGCTCTTTGCAGCTTTATTCAGCACCATGATGGAGGCTCACGATGCCCGTTATATTGAGGATGCAGATTTTGTCCGCACAATACCTATTCCTACGCTTGGTGTTCAAACGACGGAATTTGATCTTTCGAAGAAGAAGGCTGATGACCTTTATGAAGCGGGCCGTAAAGCAGCTGAGGAATTCTTTCAACATTGGGATTTCAATAAATATAAGACTCAGTACCGCCAGACAAAGCCATTAAAACGGCGGCAAAAGGTTTAAGAAAAAGCATAAGGATGTACCCTTTGCTTTCCCCTACGGGGTTGGCCGGTACCCTTCTTTCACACACGTAGATATCAGGCCTAACGAGTTGGTGAGGTGGATTGACGTTAGATAACCCGGTGTAAAGCCGGGTCTATTTTTCTTCTGCATATAAAAGAGGAAAATTATGCTTCTTATAGAAAAATTAATTTAGGTGATCTTAACAGCACTTCCAAAAAATATTTGCATGGGTGCCCAAAATCCTTTTTGCGATGATTGGGAAGCGTTTTGGAGAGAAAAAGTGTTCATCCAGAATCGGGATAGGCGAAATACTTCGTCTATCATCCCAAATCAAGACAAAAAGCGAAGTAGGGGTGCGTTTATGAACAAGTTATGCGCAATCCGCCAAATAAATAAATGGAGGCAAAAATTATGAAAAAATTAAGTAAAATTAAAATAGGAATTATTTTTGGCATTATAGTTGGAATAATTGATGTAATACCTATGATCTTCCAAAAACTGACATGGGATGCAAACTTATCGGCTTTTTCAATGTGGATAATTGTGGGTTTTATGGTTTCGACATCAAATTTAAAAATAAATAGCGTATTGAAAGGAATCCTAATCTCATTTTTACTGCTTATACCTTCAGCAGTAATCATTGGGTGGCATCAACCAAAAAGTTTGATACCAATATTTTTAATGACACTAATATTAGGTGGTTTATTAGGATATTTTGTTAATCGGTTTGGAGGAGAGCAATCATGAAAAATACATTTGTTGAACTCGACTTTGACACTTAACTTAGTTAACTATCCCATATACCAACGCTTAGCTGGTACAAAAAGAAGACGTACCACTACAATTACCACTATATGGTAAAGGAACTAATTATCACAGCCACGTAAAATAACATGATTTGGCGGTTTTAACCCAATGGCCTGAAAAGCTTCGTAAGAACATCCGGGTAATTCTGTACGGCAAAGGTACTGTTCCCCTTCCAGGGTAAGCTCAACTGCTTTTAATTGCTTTAAGTCACGGATTAAATACATATATTCCACCTGGCTTTGGGCTGTTTTTAATGAACGGTGCAGGGTGGATTCTAATACCAGGGCAAGAAAACAAATCATCACGTGTCCTTTTACCCGGCGGTCTTTCCAGTGAAAGACCGGCTTTAAATCAAGGACAGATCTTTGTAAACCTGAGCAACTTCATCAGTATCCAATATGGTATTGGTCCGCAGTACATATTTCCCGTCGTATCTGGCTTCTTCTTTCAATACACGATAGTTTATTTTGACGCTGGGTTTGTTTAAAACCAGATAACGGCGGTAACCGCTGTTGCCTATCAGTTGTTTTAGATCATTGTTTTTGAGCCGTTTTTCCGGTTTTTTAGTTATTTCTTCCCGGATTTTGCGGTCGTGCTCAGCTTCAATGGGGTTATAGCAAATGATGTACCGGCTTGCTTCATCCGACCAAACTTCTTATATCTTGAGATTGTTACTTATTGCTTTGTATCTGCCGCCGGTTTTAAAAATATTATCTACTTCTTTCATCTTGCGCATCTTCACACCCCGTAGCTGGAAAACTGGGAAGGAAAGGTTGATTTTAAGGTTTGTTCACCCGGAGAGTTTCTATTAAATGTCAGAATGGTATAGGTTTTACGCCAGGGGGCTAATAACATCTTTTCCTTGACAGGCATTCTCAATGCTAAATAAAATGAGTTAAACAAGTTTATAAGCGGAGGTGCGCTAATGAATTTGCCGGAAATTGATAAAGATACTGTGGTTAAAGAAAAGGCTTTTTTACGCATGCCTTTGCGCACTGGAATAATTGCCGCCTGCGTTACGGCCTTCCTGCTGTTTTTTCTTATCAGTGGGGGAGGACGTACGGCGCAGGCTCTGGCTGCCGGTCTCATCTTTGCTGTAATTGGCGGGGCGTTTACCTTCCAGATTCTCTGGACGGGAAGGATTAACCGGGCTCGCCTGATCCTTTTCGTCGCTATGGTAATATTTTTTACAGTCGCCTTTTCTCTCGAACACCAGGTCAACCGGGGAAGCATCCTCCTTACCAATACGCAATTGGAAAGTGCAGATGTGCCGATATGCCCCATTACCATACCCTTTGTAACGCTGCCTCTCGTTTTCAGGGGGGAGATGATTTTTCCGGTCAGTGTAAAAGCGCTATACAGCATCGGAATCTTCTGGCTGGCTTTTGCCCTTCTCTTCGGACGGGGCTGGTGCAGTTGGCTTTGTTTTTTCGGCGGGATTGATCAGGCCTGCGCAGCGGCAGCCAGGAAGCCGAATCTAAAGGTGAAAGGCCTGAGCCGGCCATGGAGGCTTTTCCCGTATGCCTTTCTGCTGTTTCTTATCTTAGTCGCCCTGGCCGCTTTATATCCCCTTTATTGCGCCTGGCTCTGTCCCTTGCGCATCGCTTACGATCCACCTTCTGTAAACACAACGCTGGAGTGGTTATCGGCAGTCGTTTTTGTAGGCGGGGGTCTGGTATTCCTCATTGGGGGACCGTACCTCACCAAGAAGAGGCTTTACTGCAGCCTGATCTGCCCGCTTTTACCGGTTAATACCGTCGTCGGGCTCCTAAGCCCTTTCCGGGTGCAGGTGGACCGGGAAAAATGCAATGATTGCGGGGCGTGCGTCAGGGTATGCGAATCTTTTGCCATGACCGGAGAGTCGCTGGCGAGGGGCGGTCCGGTGATGGAATGCACCAGGTGCGGCAGGTGCATGGATGCTTGTCCCAAAGGGGCAATTGATTATCGCCTGATCGGAACCGGCATTGGTGTTCGCCCTGTCTTTGTTACCCTGGCGGTGGTTTTCAACCTCTTGATCATGAGCGGTTTTATCATGGCTCTGGTA
>DFZP01000055.1:35153-57213 GCA_002382125.1 Firmicutes bacterium UBA4053 | reverse complement strand
TTGCTGAGGGCGAGACTATGGTTACTGAACCTCTTTCTTCCCGCGATCATACTGAACGCATGTTGAAACTCTTTGGAGCCCGGTTAGAAATAACGGGTAACACTATCCGGATTCGTGGTAAGCAGCGCCTGGAAGGGCAAAGGGTAATTGTACCCGGTGATATTTCTTCGGCAGCTTTTCTGCTGGTAGCAGGAGCAACGGTTCCGGGTTCGGATATTACGGTGACAGAGGTGGGTATAAATCCAACTCGTTCCGGCATTCTGGAAGTATTAAAGCAAATGGGCGCGGAACTTACGATATTTAACCAGCGCGAGGTAAGCGGAGAGCCGGTAGCTGATATCCGGGTAAAATACTCGCCGCTAAAAGGAATTTCGATCAGTGGAGAACTTATTCCCCGGCTTATTGATGAAATACCGGTTCTGGCCGTAGCAGGCGCTGTTGCCGAAGGCCGGACTGTGGTACGGGATGCTGCCGAGTTAAAGGTCAAGGAAAGCAACCGGATTGCTGTTATAATAAAGGAGTTGCGTAAATTTAACGTGGCTATAGAAGAACTTTCCGACGGCCTGGTGGTATACGGGGGACGTCCCCTGCAGGCCGCTTTTTGCCGGAGCCACAAGGATCACCGGATTGCCATGGCGATGACGGTTGCCGGTTTTCTCGCTTCGGGTCAAACAGTGATTGAAGATGCGGATTGCGTGGCGGTTTCTTTCCCCGGTTTTTTCAGTATATTAAATTCTTTACGGGTAGAATAATACATTTAAAAAAATTTTAAAGCCCATAAGGGATAACAATAATTAAATTTTACGATAAAATACTTAATACAGACAGGAAACTGATTTGTTATGTCGAAAAACACATTATAAGTGTTAATATATAAGGAGCGAGGCTATGGTGGATGCCTTTTTGTATAGCCATTGACGGTCCGGCGGGGGCTGGTAAAAGTACCGTAGCAAAGTTGTTAGCCCAACAATTGGGTTATTTATACGTCGATACTGGAGCAATGTACAGGGCTGTTACACTTAAGGCCCTACTGCGGGGGGTTGACCTGGCAGATGAAGGGGCGCTGTCTGATCTGGCAGTTTCAACGAGGATTGACTTGACTACCGGCTCAAATGAAATTACTCGTGTTTTTTTGGAGAGAGAAGATGTTACTTCTGCAATTAGGGCGCCGGAAGTATCGCGAAGTGTTTCTATTGTAGCCCGTGCGCCTGGTGTAAGAGCAGCACTGGTAGATCGGCAAAAACGGTTGGCTGGCTTATGTGATGTAGTGATGGAAGGACGTGATGTGGGCACGGTAGTAGCGCCGGAAGCTCAGGTGAAGATTTTTCTTACTGCTTCTGTGGAGGAACGTGCCCGGAGACGCCAGGCAGATTCAACTGCCCGGGGTTATCAGGTATCGTTAGAAAATACAGTAGAAGAAATTGAAGAACGTGATCGATTGGACAGTTCCCGCCTGCTGGCTCCTTTAGTTCCGGCTCCTGATGCCCGGGTAATTGACTGTTCCCGGATGAATGCTCAACAGGTGGTGGAATTGATTTTAGAGTTGGTCAGGAGGAGCAGGGGATAATGTTTTACTGGTTTTACCTGTTGCTTGGCCGGGTTGTTCTTTTGTTGCGCCGGTGGAAAGTGCATGGAGGGGAAAACATTCCTGGGCATGGCGGGCTGCTGGTAGTAAGCAATCATGTAAGTTACTGGGACCCTGTAGCCGTGGGATGTGCTTTTAAGCGCAGGATCCACTTTATGGCTAAGGCCGAACTTTTTGCCGTACCGGTTCTTGGCTCAATAATTTCTGCTTGTGGCGCTTTTCCTGTGCATCGCGGGGGTACTAATCGGAAGGCAGTGCAGAGGGCGCTGCAACTTCTCCGGCAGGGGCAGGTAATAGGTATCTTCCCTGAAGGAACCAGAAGCCACACGAATGAATTACTGGATCCCCATCTAGGGGCGGCCATGCTGGCTTTGCACGGAGAGGTCCCCGTACTGCCGGTTGCAGTGATTTGTACCCGGGGAGTGCTTGGCAAGGTGAATGTGGTTATCGGTAAACCTTTGGTATTTGCCAGGCCGCAGTCACGAAAAGATTTGAAGGAAAACTACAGGGCAATAAGTATTGCTATTATGAAGGAGATTGCCAGGTTAATAAATAAAGAGCGGTGATCTTGTGGAAGTCAAGTTAGCCAGGAGTGCCGGTTTTTGCTTTGGTGTAACCCGGGCGGTGGAATTAGCCCGGGCTGCAGTGAAAGAAAGGGATTGCGTTTACACTCTGGGTCCCTTGATTCATAATTCCCAGGTAGTAGAAAAACTGGCCGGGGCAGGAATAAAAGACATTAAGGAAATAGGGTATGTTTTTCCTGAATCAACAGTAATTATTCCTGCTCACGGAGTAGGGCCGGATGTAATGGCCCGGTTGAAGGAATTAAAGGTACAGGTTGTTGATGCTACCTGCCCTTTTGTGCGCAGGGCGCAGGATCTGGCCGGTGAGCTGGGCGCACAGGGAATGCAGGTAGTGATTGTGGGTGATCAAGAACACCCGGAAGTAAAGGGTATAATGGGCTGTGCTGGTGAGCGGGCTGTGGTGGTGGAAGGTCAGAATCAGGCCGAATTGTTGCCTTCCGTGCCGGAAGCGGCCGTGTTGGCCCAGACTACACAGCCGTTGGCCAATTTTCAGGCGGTAATAGATGTTCTGCAGGGTAAAACGGATTGCCTCAAAGTGTATAATACCATCTGTCATGCTACTGGTCTACGGCAACAGGCTGCTTTGGAGCTTGCTCGGATCGTTGAGGTTATGGTGGTGGTAGGTGGCTCTAAAAGCGCCAATACCGGGAGGCTGGCCGAGTTGGGCCGGAGCGCAGGTATACCTGCCTATCATGTTGAAACTGCCGGGGAACTGAAAGCAGAATGGTTTTCCGGAGTCAGGGTAGCCGGGCTGACGGCAGGAGCATCTACACCGGACTGGATTATAGAGGAGGTTCAAAGACGGATGAAGGAGTTGGGCAAAGTGATGACTATGGAAGAAGGCAAAGAAGAAGCCAATGGTATTGGAGAAGAGGTAGGGGAAGACAAGAACACCGTTTGGGGGGGAAAGGCTGGTATTTCTCCTGCAGAGGAAAAGGAGCTTGAAGAAGCCGGCCTGCCAAGTTTTGAACCAGAAATGACGGGGAACGGTGTTCCCGGTGCGGAACAGGAAGTGCCGGAAGCAGTTTCTGAAGATGAAATGAAGGAAGCTGTAGAAGTACGGTCCTTAAGTCCAGGACAAATTGTTAAGGGTATAGTAGTTCAAATAGGTGTCGATGAGATTTTAGTAGATGTGGGATCTAAATCGGAGGGGGTTATTTCTTCACGGGAACTCTCTGCTTATGAAGTTGCTTCTCCCCAGGATGTGGTTGCCATGGGGGATGAAATAGAAGTTGCCGTAGTAAAAGTGGAGGACGATGAAGGCAGACTGGTTCTTTCCAAGGCCAGGGCCGATGCGGAAAAGGCCTGGAAGAACTTGCAAAGGCATATGGAGAATGGCGATCCTGTTGAGGGTGTTGTGCGTGAAGTAATTAAGGGAGGATTGCTTATAGACGTGGGCCTGCGGGCTTTTATGCCTGCTTCGCTGGTAGAGCGGGGTTATGTGGATGATTTGAACAAGTATGTGGGGGCGCCTTTAATGGCTAAGGTTATTGAATTGAACCGGGCCCGCAGAAAGGTAATTCTTTCGCGCAAGGTTCTCCTTGAAGAAGAAAGGGTTCTCCAGCGAAAAGAAATTCTGGATGGCCTGGTAGAAGGTCAGGTAGTGCAGGGAGTTGTCCGGCGTCTCACCAACTTTGGAGCTTTTGTAGATATTGGAGGATTGGACGGGTTGTTGCATATTTCAGAAATGGCCTGGTACCGCGTCAACCATCCTTCTGATGTGTTGAGTGTGGGTGACGAAATAGAGGTAAAAATACTTCAGCTTGACCGGGAGAGCGAGAAAATTTCTTTGAGCTTGAAGCAGGTGCTGCCTGATCCTTGGGATAGGGTGGTTGACAATTATCCTGTAGGAAATACGGTACAGGCAAAAGTTGTGCGGTTGGCCCCCTTTGGCGCTTTTGTGCAGTTGGAGCCGGGCGTAGAAGGATTGGTCCATATCTCGCACCTGGCAGAACATCATGTGGCCTCTACTGATGAAGTGGTGCGTGAAGGAGAAGAAGTAGAGGTAAAGGTGTTGAGTGTAGAACCTGGTGAAAAACGTATCCGCCTTTCTATCCGGGAGGCTAAACGCGAGACGCGCAGGCCGGAGAATCCGCAACCAGGCACTCAAGAAAATAACGGCAATGTTACTATTGGTGAAATGGTGGGCGACATATTCGAAAACAAGCAACGAGACGATTAAAAGGTAAAAATAAATTTAACCTTGAAAACTTGTGACCCCTGGAAAAGACTGAGCGGCCTCTTAAAGGGCCGTTTTTTTGTATATTTTACGGTTTTGAAGGGCAGTCTAAAATTAGATTTTTAGAGGGAGGTAAAGAAAAGGTGACGCGTTTTTCCATTGGCCTGATTGTTTTGGTGGTTATTTCCATGCTTATCTATTTTGGCCTGGCTCACCGCGCGCTTGACCGCATGCGGCTTTCTGATCGTGGCGCTTTGGGAATAATCGTGGCTCTAATTATAGGCAGCTTTATCGATCTCCCGGTACCCGGCGGGCGTTATCCGGTCACTGTTAATGTGGGTGGGGCACTGGTTCCCGTGGGGTTAGCCATCTATCTATTGGTAAAAGCAGGTACTGCCCGTGAATGGATTCGTGCCCTGGCGGCTTCGGTAGTAACTGCAGTGGCCATCTTTGCGGTTGGTTCGCTTTTAATGCAAGGTATTGTTGAACCGGGGGGAAGATTTGAATATCTTGATTCTTTATGGGTTTATCCGCTGGTAGGTGGTACGGTGGCTTACCTGGCGGGCCGTTCACGGCGGTCTGCTTTCATCGCTGCTACACTTGGTGTTTTATTGATGGATATCGGTTATTATTTCTGGCTGGTGAGCCGGGGAGCCCCTGCGGGCCGGGTGTCTATTGGTGGGGCGGGAGCTTTTGATGCTATTGTTATGGCAGGTATACTGGCCATTTTAATTGCCGAGGTGGCAGGTGAAGTGCGTGAACGTCTTCAAGGTGGACCTGCAACAGAAGGAAGACCGGCTTCATTGCTGAAGGGGTTAAGAAAACCCCTGGTGGATATGAATACAGAAGATAAAGAGGAGAACACAAAAAAGGGAGGAGGTTTTACCGGTGAAGAAGACAAAGAATAAAATTCTGGCGGGCCTTTGTTTGATCATTGCGGGAGTATCTTTTTTGATTTTCATCAATGGTTACAACATTTCCTTGCCTGCTGTAAGTATTGCAAGTATTTTTAAAGAACTGGAAGATGAGCTTGCACCAGGCAAATCATGCACGATTAAGGATGAGGAAGGTACAGTAATTACAAAAATTTCCCGTTACATACACACGGGTGATGAAGTTATTACCGCTGAAGGGCGTCACTATCGTGTACAACAGATAAAAGGGAATACAGCACAGGCCCGTTTTATCGGGATGGATGAGAAATTGCTGGCTTACAGTGATTTTTATGCCAGGATGGAGATGCCGGCAGTTGCTGTAGTCAGGAATACCCGTTCAGTAGGCATCTACCACACGCATAGCGATGAATCCTATGTGCCTTCCGACGGCACTGAATCCATTCCTTTTCACGGCGGAATTTTTCAGGTTGGTGATGCTTATACCAACACTCTCTCCCGCGATGGAGCAAAGGTATTTTATGATAAAACCCCTCACGATCCGCACGACAACAATGCTTATTACCGTTCCCGGCGAACGGCTGCGCGGTTGATGAAATCCAACCCGATAGCCTTGTTTGATGTGCACCGGGATGGCATTGACGATCCAGGTTTTTACCAGCGTAGTGTTTCCAACCAGGATGTAGCCCAGATGCGCCTGGTGGTGGGCCGGGAAAATCCGCGTATGTCTGCCAACCTTGATTTTGCCAGGCGGATGATGGCTTACGCCAATAAAATGCACTGGCCAATAACTAAAGAAATCTTTATCGGCAAGGGTAATTATAACCAGGATTTGTTGCCTACGGCCCTGCTTATTGAAGCAGGAACTTATACCAATAAAAAAGAGGAAGCAATGCGCGGTATTTCTTTACTGGCCGACGCCGTGCCGGTAGTATTGGGTATTACCGGGCCGCCGGTTCGTCCGGGTGCGCCCGAATATAGTAAGCCGGTTACTGATCCAACTGCCCGTCAGCCCGGCAGTTGGACTGCCCTGGCATGGATTGCCGGCCTCACCTTGCTGGCCGGGGGAGCCTTTCTGTTGATCAGCGCGGGAGGATGGAGAGAAGCTAAAAGCCGTCTTGCTCATTTCTTTGGGCGGGAATTTGCTGATATTCTAGGGTCGCGATGGAAGAGAAAGTAAGCATGGAGAGGAAAACAGATGTTGGTTATCAACTCGCGCAGGCGCCTTCTGCACTGGTTATTGATATTTTAACCATAATCTTCAGCCGGTTTTTCATGACC
Source organism: Firmicutes bacterium UBA4053 (assembly GCA_002382125.1). Lineage (GTDB taxonomy): Bacteria > Bacillota > Desulfotomaculia > Desulfotomaculales > Nap2-2B > UBA4053. Next base: position 50,691 of record DFZP01000055.1, on the reverse strand, counting down.
GGGGAAACAATGCTGTTCCAGACTGATTATACTACTTGATAAGCGGTATAAATTGTATTATACTAAATGTAATCCGTGTACCTGCAAAATAAACTGAAATAGGGTAAAAATCAATCAAGCCATTGATATTCCTGATTTTTTATGTCCCAGTAGCTCAGCTGGATAGAGCAACGGACTTCTAATCCGTTGGCCGGGGGTTCGAATCCCTCCTGGGACGCCAGAAGAAAACTAAACCCCGTGAAGGTATTGCGGGGTTGTTCTATACTGAATACTTACCCAGAATAAATTTGTCATAATGGTTCCCATCCGGTTATATTCCCTAGCCCCTTTCATATATATAATATTGTTAATGTATACCAAATGGAAATGCAGGCTCTGCTTGGACTAGTTGGCTTCAATGCACGCGGGCAGTTGATAAGCATGGGGGCAAATAGGGGGGATGCCTCGTTACGCTTTTGCCATTATAGAGCACAAAAGAAATTTTAAAGGAGGGAGGCATTGAGGAATGGAAAAGCAGGATATCTTTCGGGATATTGCAGAACGCACAGGCGGCGATATTTATTTGGGAGTAAGCGGGGGCGTGCGCACGGGTAAATCTGCTTTTGTCAAGCGATTTATGGAACTGCTGGTGATTCCCAATATAAAAGACCATTATGATAGAGAACGGGCCAAAGACGAGTTGCCCCAGAGCAGTGCGGGCAAGACAATAATGACCACCGAACCAAAATTTGTTCCTGACGAAGCAGTGGAAATCACCATCACTCCAGGCATACAGGTAAAAATACGCCTGGTCGATTGTGTCGGCTACCGGGTAGAAGGAGCGTTAGGTTACGAAGAAGAAGAAGAGCCGCGCATGGTATCAACTCCCTGGTTTGAGGAATCCATTCCCTTTCAGGAGGCGGCAGAGATTGGTACCCGTAAGGTTATTTCAGAGCATTCCACAATCGGCATCGTAGTTACTACTGACGGCACTATTACTGATATCCCGCGAGAAAACTATGTAGAAGCCGAAGAAAAGGTGATCGAAGAACTCAAAAATATTAACCGCCCGTTCCTGGTGCTCTTAAACAGCACCCAGCCACAGGCCCGGCCAGCATTAGAGTTGGCCGAAGAATTAAGTCAAAAATACGATTTGCCGGTGATTCCTGTGGATTGTTTGCAAATGACACAACAAGATGTTTTATACATTCTGGAGAAAGCTCTCATGGAATTCCCGGTTAACGAGGTAAATATTTCCCTGCCTCTTTGGGTGGAAGAATTGGAGGCTTCCCACTGGCTTCGCCAGAGCTTTGAGGAATCCGTGCGCCAGGCCATTCAAGACGTGCGGCGCCTGCGTGATGTACATGGCGCAGTGGAACACCTGGCTGACTATGATTTTGTTGAACAGGTCGGATTAAACAGGATGGACATGGGTACCGGGGTGGCAGCAATTACAATTTCTTCACCTGCGGCGCTTTTTTACCGTGTCTTAAGCGAGGAAACGGGCATCAAGGTAGAAGCAGAACACGATTTGTTGCGCTTGATGAAAGAATTGTCTACAGCCAGGCAAGAGTATAACAAAGTGTCAGGCGCTTTAAGAGAGGTGCAGGAGACGGGTTATGGTATGGTACTACCCAGTCTGTCCGATATGTCTTTGGATGAACCGCAACTGATTCGCCAGGGAAGCCGGTTTGGAGTCAGGCTAAAGGCCAGTGCGCCTTCAGTACATATGATCAGAGCTGATATTACCGCCGAGATTACGCCGATTATTGGAACCGAGAGGCAATGTGAAGAACTCGTGCATTATATGCTTTCGGAATTTGAGGAAAACCCACAGAAGATCTGGCAGTCTGAAATCTTTGGCAAGTCGGTGCATGATCTGGTTCGGGAAAGTATACAAAATAAACTGCAGCGAATGCCGGAAAATGCCCAGGTTAAACTTCAGGATACGGTCCAAAGAATTGTCAATGAGGGAAGTGGCGGACTAATCTGTATAATCATCTAGTGCCTTGTCGTATAAATTCTTACCACGTTTTTGGCAATTTGATGGTTCATATTTTTTAGATACAACAGCCATTTTAGACGGCACTAGTATTGATTTAAAACGTGCAGCTTTGACACAAAAGTCTGCGACTATTGAACAATTAGTAGAATGATTCCAAAATAACATTGCAACATGGTTTTGCTTTCACCCCCACCCTAACCCTCCCCCTTGAAGGGGGAGGGTTAGGGTGGGGGTGGGTCGGTAATTGAAGCGATAATTACGAAACATTCTATTACCAATGAAGGTTTTGAGTCGTACGGACTTTTGTGTCGCTGCACTAGCCGGTCGTAGACCGGGTTTTTTTTTGTTCTTTAGACGGTTTTATTATTGCTTATTTCCTTGACGGGTTATAAAATAAATGTGGCTACAAATAAACATAGAAATCTCCAGGGTAAAGCTGCTGTAAGGAGAGATTTGATTGGGTGAGATAATAAAAATAGGCCTATTAGGGTTGGGCACAGTAGGAAGGGGCGTCTATTGCCTTCTTGCTGATAATGCAGAAAACATTCAGCACAAAACAGGCGCCCACCTGCAAACTGCCCGTATTTTGGTGCGCGACCCGCGCAAAGAACGGAGACTGAAAATAAACCCGGCAATTTTAACCGGTAACTATGCTGATATTGTTGATGATCCGGAAATAGATATAGTAGTGGAAGTAATGGGCGGTATCCATCCCGCCCTGGACTATACCCTGCAGGCGTTAACCCGGGGCAAAAGCGTGGTTACTGCCAATAAGAACATGGTTGCCATTCACGGCAGGGAGTTGTTTGAGGCTGCGGAAGAAGGCCATGCTGATATATTTTTTGAAGGCAGTGTCGGCGGAGGCATCCCGATCATCCGTCCCCTTAAGCAGTGCCTGGCAGCCAACCGGATTCAAAAGATAATGGGCATTATTAATGGTACAACCAATTATATATTAACTGAAATGACACTGGAAGGAAAAAGTTTTGCCCATGCTTTAGAGGAGGCCCGTGCCAAAGGCTACGCAGAGGCGGACCCCACTGCTGATATAGAAGGCCTGGATGCCGCGTATAAACTAACCATCCTGGCTTCCATCGCCTTTAACAGCCGGATTATGCTGGAAGATATTTACGTGGAAGGAATCAGCCGGATTACTGAACGCGATATCGCCTACGCCAAAGAACTGGGTTATATTGTTAAGCTTCTGGCCATTGCCAAAGAAGCAAAAGAAGGAATGGAGGCAAGGGTACATCCCGCGTTTATCCCTTCCGGTCACCCCTTGGCCTCGGTTAACGGTGTTTTTAACGCCATCTTCGTGCAGGGTGACGCTGTAGGAGATACAATGTTCTATGGGCGCGGCGCAGGAGAAATGCCCACTGCCAGTGCTGTAGTGTCGGACGTTATGGATGCGGCCCGCAACCGTTTGCACCAGGTTACCGACTTCATCGGGTGCACCTGTTACGAGCAAAAACCTGTCCTGCCCACCGGCCTCGCCGAAAGTAAGTATTATCTACGCCTGCTGGTGGCGGACCAGCCCGGTGTCCTGGCGTCTATAGCTTATGCCTTTGGGGATAAAGAAGTAAGCCTGTCCTCTGTAATTCAAAAAAACACCGATACTCGCAGGGCTGAGATTGTCATGGTTACACACCGGGTAAGGGAACAAAATTTACAGGATGCACTGAGGATTATAGAAAAACTATCAGTTGTAGACGAGGTGTGCGCTGTCATTCGTGTAGAAGGAGAGGAAGTTTAATAATATGGTTCGCGTGCAGGTTCCTGCCACTACGGCCAATCTTGGTCCGGGCTTCGAATGCCTGGGAATGGCCCTGCAGTATTATAATACGGTAGAAATGCTACGCGTAAGCACCGGTTTATCTATTGAAGTACACGGGGAAGGTGTCCAGGAGATCGCCCGGGATGAAAGCAACATAGTTTACCGGTCTGCCGTGCGTCTTTTTAAGGAGGCCGGGATGACTCCCGGCGGCTTGAAAATAAGACTGCTTAATAATATCCCTGTGGCCAGGGGTCTGGGTAGTAGTGCCGCTGCTATTGTGGGCAGTTTAGTCGCGGCCAATATTCTTGCCGGCGGCAGGCTATCCCAAAAAAAAATTCTGGCTCTGGCGACGGCATTGGAAGGACATCCGGATAATGTTGCCCCTGCTTTGTTAGGTGGTATTGTAGTTTCTGTGCTTGTTGACGGAGACGTGAAGTATGTAAAAATCATGCCTCCACCTGGTTTAAAAGCGATCATAGTCATTCCCGATTTTTATGTGTTGACCAGGACGGCGCGTGACGTTCTGCCTCAGCAGGTAAGCCTGCAAGATACAGTCTTTAACCTTGGGCGGCTGGCTTTGCTGTTGGCAGCCCTGTCCCAGGGAGATTTCAATATGCTTTCAACAGCCATGGAAGATCGCATACATCAACCATACCGTTCTACTTTAGTTCCGGGAATGAAAAAAGTTCTGGCTGCTGCCAAACTGGCCGGAGCACGGGGCGTATGCTTGAGCGGCGCCGGACCGAGTCTTTTCGCTTTTGCAGATAGCAATTTTGAATCAATTGCGCAGGTGATGAAGGATACTTTTAAACAAAGCGGTGTGCCGGCGCGAACTTTAATTTTAGAACCCAGCCCGGTAGGAGCCAGGGCGCTTGAACTCAAATAAACATAAACTTAAATAAACATAAAGGGAAATTTCGTCCGCTGGCCAGGCTACACCTACATGCCGGTATTCTGGCTGCGGACGAAATAGCTTTTTCAACATACCCAACCTGGCAAGAGAGAAACTTGTTTTGCCTTTTAGCCGGGCGGCATCGGGTTTTTGGCCGGTCCGTAGTAGCCCGTAAGAGTTGTCGTGGCTATTGTTTGCGGTAAGACGGTCTTGACAAATTCAGCATAGTCTGCGTTTTCAGGGATGCCCAGGCTGGGCGTTTTTAGTGCGCAAAGGGTAAAAACATACCGGTGCGCAGCGTCCGGGGGCCAGGGGGCGCCGTAGCCTTTACCGTAACCAGGCACATTTAAGAGGACAAAATCGTTGTTTAGTTCTTTTGCTCCTGCCGGTAAGTTGCCACCCGGACTGGCTCCTTCTGGAAGGCTTGTTGTTGAAGCCGGTATGTTATAGATCATCCAGTGAACAAAAACACGCGGGAACTGAAACATTTCTGGTACGTCGGGGTCGGTTATTGCCAGAGCAAAACTCTTGGTTCCGGCAGGCGCATCTTCCCAGTTAAGTGGCGGCGAAACATTGTTCATCTCGGCATATTTTTCAGGAATTGTCCCTCCCGCAGCAAATGCTGATGATTTAAGCGTAAACATGATCATTCCTCCTTGATATTTATACTATTGTTAGCCTATCCTCAATCTACCTAAACGAACCCCCGTGACATTAACGCTGGCGGTTTGCCTCTTTTTCCACCTCCTGCCAGACTTAAAATTTTCTCAATTATGACATTGCTGGCATTGACGTCTCCACTGACCATGATGTGTAGCACCCAGGATTAAAGGTGCTTTGAATTCCTTTATTTTCCGTGCAAAGGCAATGGCTTTTTAATGATTATCTTGCATAAATTTATCAAAGCCTTTGTTCTTCTGCAATCTTCGGTCCGGGTCAAATCCTGGCAGTTGCCTTACTAATGCTCCTTTCTTCTTTGGTATACGCTTATTTTCATCAAAGATTTACATTTGGAATGATTTTATTCTAAAGTAACCTTATTGCCACATTCGTGTTATGCGAGCAGTTCCAAAAATTTTTGTACTTCCAAAGGTGACTTTAGTCTTAGACTGGCGTTTGATGGTCTGAGATGTTCACTAACCAGGACGCCCAGGCCATTTTCTATGCATTTAAAAGCGTCCTCGTCAGTTGTATCATCACCCAGGAAGACAAAAAAGGCCTGGGGTAAGTTTTTCTTCAGCCATGATACTGCGTTTCCTTTATGTAATCCTTTAGGGCGCACTTCGAGAATTTCTTTACCTTTCAGAAGTTCCAGATCGAATTGCCGGCGCAGCCTTTTGCTTTCTTTGATAAAGCTTTCTAAGACTTTCTCTGCCGGCTCAAAACCGGCCAGCCGGTAGTGGATAGCCAGGGCGTAGCGCTTGTTTTCAATAAGAAAACCCGGCTGATTCTTAATACACTCATCAGCAAGCTTGCAAAGAGTTGTGATGATTTTTTCCACCCCGGTTCTTGCCTGCAAAGGAATAAAATCCCCATCGGGACTGATGATTACCGCGCCGTGTACGCCGCCCAGGTACAGTCCCGGAACAGGCAAAAGTTCTCTTAACTCTTCCGGCCGGCGCCCGCTTAATACGGCCAATGTATATTTTGGTAGACGACAAAGTTGTTCTAATATTTTAAGCAGTTCTTTATCCGGCCTGGCCAGATCGGGCCGTGGCATAATGGATACCAGTGTCCCGTCGTAATCCATCATTAAAAGCACTTCTTTATGTCCGGCGACCTTCTCCGCCAGGTTCGCCGGCGAAATTAACGGCGGGTTGTTCCGGTTTAAGTTCACTTTCCTTAACCTTTCACTGAAAAAATAAATCGCTGTAAGGTTGTTATCGTTTTCACATTTAGTATAACATACTATTGCATATTCAGCTTTTAAAAATAGATATTCATCACCTAACCTGGCATAGCCGGAACCAAAAAGGTTTTTTCTTTTCCGTGTCGAATAACTTAAGTAGTAAATAAACCTCCGGGAAGTGATTTTTATGTCCATCGGTCTTTATATTCATGTTCCCTTTTGTTTAAAGAAGTGTTCTTATTGTGATTTTGTTTCTTATGTTTATGAGCCGGCGCTTGCCCGTGAATACCGTACTGCTTTGATTAAGGAAATGGAGCTATACAGCAAAAGATTGCCTGCCGGAGATAAAGAAGTGGAAACATTGTTTATTGGAGGCGGCACTCCTACCTGTTTATCGACAGATGATTTAGTGACTATTTTAGAAAGCTGTCACTATCATTTTCATCTTCTTCCCGGCGCCGAAATCAGCATGGAAGCCAACCCCGGCACGGTGGATGTGGAAAAGCTCTTAGCGGCTCACCGGGCCGGGGTCAACCGCTTAAGCCTGGGGGTTCAGGCCTGCCAGAAACGGTTATTGAAGTTGCTGGGCAGGATTCATTCTTTTTCTGATGCAGTAGAGGCTGTGCAGGCGGCCAGGCAGGCGGGATTTATAAATTTCAGCATGGATTTAATCTTTGGTATTCCCGGCCAGGAGCCGGAAGAATGGCGTTATTGCCTGGAGCAGGTAACAGTGCTTGCTCCAACCCATATTTCTACTTATGGCCTGCAGTTGGAGGAAGATACGCCCCTTTGGCAGGAAATGCAGGCAGGGAAGATAGAGCCTTGCAGCGAAGAAGTGGAACTTAAGATGTACGAGCAGGCGATGGAGATGCTTAAAACTGCCGGCTTTGAGCATTATGAAATTTCTAATTTTGCCCTTCCCGGTTATCAATGCCGGCACAACCTGCGCTACTGGCATAATTTGCCTTATCTTGGCCTGGGGCCGGCTGCCTACTCATATTTAGATCACAAGAGGTTTAACAATGAAGTCAGTCCGGGCAAATATGTTCATCGTATAATGACGGGGGAATTAGCGGTGGTGGAACCGGAGGAGTTGCCTCTGTGTACCAGCATGGCGGAGACTATGATTTTAGGGCTGCGTCTGCTTGAAGGGCTTGATTTAAATGCCTTTGCCGCTCGTTTCGGGCGGCAGGTAGAGGAAGTATTTGCCGGACAGATAAGAAGACTTTTAGAGTTGGGACTGGTTGAGTTTGGCGAGGGTGTTTTGCGTCTTACCCATAAAGGGTTGCCGGTAGCCAACCGGGTATTTGTTGAGTTTGTCTAGCTTCTGCCAACATTTTGTTAGCTCTTGACAAGTGCTTGTTACAATGTTATTTTTAAGGAAGGGCTTAGCACTCTAATGCAGAGAGTGCTAACAGGAGGGTGATGTGGGTGCGGTTACAATTAAATGATCGCAAACAACAGATTCTTCTGGCTATTATTACGGATTATATTGATACTGCAGAACCGGTCGGTTCACGTACTATCGCCCGGAAGTATGGACTGGGGATAAGCCCTGCTACGATCCGTAACGAAATGGCAGATCTGGAGGANNTTGATCCGGCGGGAGTACCGTTCCAAGGTTCATGATGTAGGGCAGGTGATTCAATGTACGGGCCAGCTTCTCTCACAGTTAACCCGTTATGCTGCTGTTGTCCAGACGCAAAAGATAGGGTCCGGTTCCTATAAAAGTGTTCAACTGGTAGAGATGGGCGCCGGCCGGGCTATGCTGGTGGCGGTAATGGACAATGGAATGGTGCAGCACCGGATAATCGAAGTGCCTGTCAGTATTACCGGCAGCGATCTGACAACCATTTCTGCCGTACTGAATGCCAAACTTTGCGGGTATACCATGGAGAGCATTAAGTTTACTCTGATTAAAGAAGTTTACCTGGAGTTGACACGGTACAAACATATTTTAGATTTGGTTTTGGAAGTATTAAAATATAATCTGGCGTCTGAAGTTGAGGATAAGATTTACCTGGGCGGGTTGTTTAATATTTTAAGTCAGCCGGAATTTCACAATATCGAAAAACTAAAGACGCTTTTGAGCCTCCTTGAACAGGAAAGCCTCCTTTCTGATTTGATGGCCGCCGCACCGGCCCGGTCTGGGGTCACCGTGCGTATTGGCGGTGAAATAAGTTACCAGGGAATGCAGGATTGCAGTATGGTGACGGCAACTTATAAAGTGGATGGTCAGATGATAGGCTCTTTGGGAGTATTAGGACCCATAAGGATGGATTATGCCAAAGTGGTTAGTGTAGTAGAATATATGACCAGGAATCTTTCTTACGCTTTAGAACGATTGTTCAAAGGCTTGGATAAATAAAGGCTTGGTAAAATAAGGAGGGCAGGTTTTGAACCTTAAACAACAGGCAAGCGGGGGGGCTGAGGTTGATGAACGGTTGGCAGCCCTGGTAACCAATGCCAATGCCATCCGGGCCATTGCCTCGGCAGTTGAGGGTACGCTAGGACCGAAAGGCCTGGATACTATGCTGGTAGATAAATTCGGAGAGGTGGTGATTACTAACGATGGTGTAACCATCTTAACCCAGATGGAGGCTAATCATCCTGCAGCCAGGATGTTAATCAATATCGCCAAGGCACAGCAGGAAGAAATTGGTGACGGGACCACGACAGCAACTGTCATGACTGGAGCCATGGTAGGAACCGGTGTGGAGCAGGTTTCTCGCGGGGTTCCGGTAGCCAAGATTATCGAGGGCCTGCGTGTAGGGTTAAAAAGAGGACTGGAATTAATGAGGGAGAAGGCGCGACCGGTGGAGAATCTTGATCAGCCTGTAGTTCGCCAGGTGGCACTGGTTGCCGGACGGGGCCATGAGGATATTGCCGATCTGGTGGTTAAGGCAGCCCTGTTGATGGGTAAGGAAAAGCTTTTTGAACCATCCTTTAAATTTTCTGATACCGTGCTGGCTGAAGAAAGCGCCGAAAATCAAGTGTTTATGGGTGTGATTATTAATAAGGAGCGGATGAACCGCCAAATGCCCGGGGAATTGGAGAATGCAAAGGTACTGGTAATAGATGATGCCCTGGAGCCTGAAGAGATAGAAGACGAGGCTTTGGCTACAGAGTCAGGTTTTGCGCGCTACATAGAGTTGCAGAACCAGTTCCGGGAAAATATTCATAAGATAGTAGAAATGCAGGTAAGTCTGGTCCTGGTAGACAGGGGAGTAGACGATGTTGCCGAAGAAATACTTACCGATGCGGGTATTATGGTAGCGCAACGGGTAGCCGGCAAGGAACTGCGCAGAGCCGCCGAACATACGGGCGCCCGCATGGTTAAACGTTCGGGATTAAAGAAAAGCGGTGAACAATTGCAGCAATGTTTGGGCCGGGCGAGGCGTGTGTATAACGACGAAAAGCTGGAGCAGTTGTGGATTTACGAAGGCGCCGGGAAGCCCATGGCTACCGTGGTGGTAGGCGCTGCAACTAAAGAGGTAGTAGGGGAACGGGAGCGCATAGCCAGGGACGCCGCAGCGGCTATCCAGTCTGCTATCAAGGGTGGTGTGGTGCCGGGCGGAGGGGCGCTGGAAATATCCGTGGCCAGGGAGATAGAAAAAATGCGTGCCGGTATTCGCGGCATGGCTGCTTATGGTGTGGATTGTATAGTGGAAGCGTTAAAACGTCCTTTGGCCCAAATTGTAGTCAACGCCGGCTTTAATCCTCTGGAGAAGGTGGGTGACGTTATTGCCGCACAAGTGGAGATAAATAATGATGCCTTGGCTGTCGACTGCGATACAGGCCAGATTTGTGATATGTTCCAGTCAGGGGTGGTAGATCCCTTGCTGGTAAAAACCTATGCTTATCAAGCGGCAGGTGAGATTGCCGAAGCTATTTTACGCATCGATACGATTATCAAGAAGAGAGAAGAGAAACCTGATCCGGACAAGGGAACAACCGGAGCTTGACATCTGTCTTGAAGACATTCAAATTGCGGGGTGGAATTGGTGGAAGGCAGGGCAGAAAAAGAAATGCAGCAGGTTAATAAGGAACTGACAGAGGCAGTTGAGGAAAAGGGGAAAGGCGAGGAGAATGGATTTTTAGATTTGGACGAAAATATAGATAAAGTTGCTGAGGAAGATGTTGAGGATTTAAAGTGCCAGTTAGCGGAGCAGGCATCCAGGGCGGAAGAATATTTCCAACGACTGGCGCGGCTTCAGGCTGATTTTGAAAATTACCGCCGGCGGACAGCCAGGGAAAAAGAAGAACTTGTCAAATTTGCAACGGAGCAATTGATAGTCTCGTTGCTTCCAGTAATAGATAATTTTGAGCGCGCGCTGGCCAGTGGGTGTGAAAACCCCGATAAACTCCTGGAAGGGGTGGAGATGATCTACCGTCAACTGTTTGATCTGCTTGCAGCAGAAGGATTGGTTCCGATTCCTGCAGTAGGAGAAAGGTTTGATCCGGCCAGGCACGAAGCAGTGTCGCAGGTCGAGAGTAGTGAGCATGTTGACGACACTATTCTGGAAGAGTTCCGCAGGGGTTATTATTTGAAGGATAAAGTTATCCGGCCTTCAATGGTTAAGGTGGCGCGGCCGGTAACTGTTTTTTGATCATGAATAAGTGAATAGATCAGGAGGGTGACTCGATAAAGATGGCAAAGGTGATCGGGATTGATCTTGGTACCACCAACTCATGTGTAGCAGTGATGGAGGGTGGAGAGGCAGTAGTTATTCCAAATGCTGAAGGTGGCCGCACCACCCCTTCGGTGGTGGGTTTTTCAAAGACAGGCGAACGGCTGGTAGGTCAGGTTGCCAAACGTCAGGCAGTGAGTAATCTTGAACGCACGATCAGTTCTATCAAGCGCCAGATGGGTTCTGATTACAAGGTAAATATTGATGACAGGGAATATACTCCCCAGGAAATTTCTGCTATGATACTGCAAAAATTGAAGACTGACGCAGGGGCTTACCTGGGGGGGGAAGTTGAAAAAGCGGTAATTACTGTGCCTGCTTATTTTACTGATGCACAGCGTCAGGCTACCAAGGATGCAGGAAAAATTGCCGGACTGGACGTGTTACGGATCATTAACGAGCCTACAGCAGCGGCTTTAGCTTATGGCCTGGACAAGGAAGAGGATCAGACTATCCTGGTGTTTGACTTAGGAGGCGGCACTTTTGATGTGTCCATTTTAGATCTGGGCGAAGGAGTATTTGAAGTAAAGGCAACCAGTGGCAATAACCGGCTGGGAGGAGATGATTTCGACCAGAGGATTATGGATTGGATGGTTGCTGAGTTTAAAAAAGAAAATGGTATTGATTTGCGCAATGACCGGATGGCCATGCAGCGGTTAAAAGAAGCGGCGGAGAAGACCAAGGTTGAGCTTAGCACGCTTAGCGTTACCAGTATCAGCTTGCCGTTTATTACTGCTGACGCCAGCGGCCCGAGGCACCTGGAGATGAACCTGACCAGGGCTAAGTTTGAAGAAATGACTGCTGATCTGATCGAGAAGACGATGGGTCCTGCCCGGCAGGCATTGAGTGACGCTGGAATCCAGCCTGTAAACATTCACAAAGTTTTACTGGTAGGAGGCGCTACCCGCATGCCGGCGGTACAGGAAGCTATTCGTATGTTTTTGGGTAAGGAGCCCCATAAGGGGATTAACCCTGATGAGTGCGTAGCCGCAGGCGCGGCTATTCAGGCGGGTGTTTTGGCGGGTGAAGTAAAGGATGTGATCCTTCTGGATGTAACGCCTCTATCTCTGGGGATTGAAACGTTGGGGGGGGTGTTTACCAGGCTTATTGAACGCAATACTACTATTCCTACGTCAAAAAGCCAGATCTTTTCTACCGCCGCTGATGGGCAGACTACGGTGGAGATCCACGTGTTGCAGGGAGAACGGTCGATGGCTGCAGGTAATAAAACTCTTGGCCGCTTCCAGTTAACCGGCATTCCTCCTGCTCCGCGCGGCGTGCCTCAGATAGAAGTAAAGTTTGACATTGATGTGAACGGCATAGTAAATGTTTCAGCCAGGGATATGGGTACCGGAAAGGCACAGAGCATAACTATCACGGGTGGAACTACCCTGTCCGAACAAGAAATCGGGCAGATGGTTAAAGATGCTGAACAATATGCCGAAACAGACAGGGAACACAGGGAGGAAGCTGAAGTACGCAACCAGGCTGACAGTATGATCTACCAGGCGGAAAAGACCATTAAGGATTTGGGGGATAAGGCTGATAAGTCGCTGGTAGAACAGGTGGAGAAGTCCGTAGGAGAATTGAAGGATGCTTTGGCAAGTGGTAACGTAGAGGCAATGAAGCAAAAGATTGAGGATTTAACCAAACCTTTGTACGAGATGACCGCTGCCATGTACCAGCAGCAGGCGGCACAATCAGACCAGGGGCAAAAGAGCGGTGAAGCCCCGAAAGATGAAAAAGTGGTTGATGCGGATTACGAAGTAAAAGAGGAGTAATTTGTAGTAAAGAACAAAGGGGCAGTTGAGATTGGCGCCTTGATGGTATACTCTGTGTTCTCAGTGTCCTCTGTGGTTTAAATCTTATTTTAAAAAAAGAAAAGGGATAGTGGTAGTAACCATGGCGAAACGCGATTATTATGAGGTGTTAGGGGTATCTCGCGAGGCAGGTGCGGATGAAATTAAGAAATCTTACCGGAAGCTGGCCCGCCAGTACCATCCGGATGCCAATCCCGGTAATCAAAATACGGAGGAAAAGTTTAAGGAAATAGCTGAAGCGTATGAGGTTTTAAGCGATCCGGAAAAAAGAGCGAATTACGATCGCTTTGGTCATGCTGCTACTAATGGGCAAGGATTTGATGGCTTCGGCGGCGGGTTTGGTGGATTCGGTACGGATTTCGGTGGCTTAGGAGATATTTTCGATATGTTTTTTGGCGGGGCCACCAGGGCACGCAGTGGTCCTCAAAAAGGCGCTGATATTCGTGCCGATATTGAGATTTCCTTTAAAGAAGCTGCTTTTGGCCTGGAAAAGGATATTAAGGTACCCCGTGTTGAGACCTGTGGTAACTGTAAGGGCTCAGGAGCGGCGCCGGGCGCCAGTGTCCGTAATTGTCCCGTCTGCGGCGGGACAGGACAGGCACAGTCTTCCCAGAATACACCCTTTGGCAGGGTTGTACAATCCCACACCTGTAATCGCTGCCGGGGAACGGGCCGTGTAATCGAGAAGCCCTGCTCTGTTTGTCAGGGAGCGGGTCAGGTACGTCGTTCCCGCAGTATTCACATAAAAATTCCGGCAGGTGTGGATACGGGAACGCGTCTGCGGGTGAGTAGTGAGGGTGAGGCAGGTTTACGCGGAGGTCCGCCAGGCGATCTTTATGTTTATATCAATGTTCGTCCGCATCGTATTTTCAAACGGGAAGGCAATGATATAATTTGCGAGATGCCCCTTTCTTTTACCCAGGCTGCTTTGGGGGATGAAATAGAAGTACCCACTTTGGAAGGAACGGCGAAAATGCGGATACCCGAGGGTACACAGCATGGAACTGAATTCCGGTTGCGCAGCAAGGGAATCCCCGATCTTGGGGGTTATGGCAGGGGGGATCAATACGTGCGGGTAAAGGTAGCTACTCCGACCAGGCTTACCGACCGGCAAAAACACCTGCTGCGGGAATTTGCGTTGCTTTCCGGAGAAGACCCGGCCGGGGAATCAAAAGGTTTTTTTGACAAGGTAAAGGACGCCTTTATGGGGTAATTACTGTTTCTCCCGGCTCCAGGGTCCTGCGTATCGAAACAGCGGGGCCGGCTGCAGTGACCATGATTTTTTACGGGCCTGGTGACCTGGGAGGTGCTTAAAAGATATACAAAACAATTGCCGTGGCCACCCTTGGTTGTAAAGTTAACCAGTATGAGTCGGCGGTTTTGACCGGAATGTTTCAAAACAGAGGCTACTGGGTAGTGGACTTTAACCAGCGGGCGGATGTTTGCCTTATAAATACATGTACTGTTACGCATCTCGGAGATCGCAAGTCCCGTCAGCTGATCCGCAGGATGATCAGGAATAATCCTGATGCGCTGGTGGTGGTAACGGGTTGTTATGCTCAGACATCTTCTGATGAAGTAATGGCTATTGAAGGAGTAGACCTGGTGGTTGGCACACAAGACAGGGCAAGGATCGTAGACCTGGTGGAAATGGCCGGCCAGCAGTCCGGTCCAATAAATGCTGTGCGTGATGTGTTTAAGAATACAAAGTTTGAGGAACTGCCTGCGCCAGTGGTAACAGAGCGGGTACGGGCTTTCTTAAAAATCCAGGAGGGGTGCAGCAATTATTGCGCTTATTGTATTGTTCCTTATGCCAGAGGGCCGCTGAAGAGCAGGGCTTTTGAAGACGCTCTTGCAGAAGCCGGATCCCTTGTAGCCATGGGCTTTAAGGAGATTGTTGTTACGGGTATTCACATTGGCGCCTACGGTCAGGATCTTGGAGAAAAGGGAAACCTTACCGCCTTACTGGATTCACTGGCGAAGCTTCCCGGACTGGCCCGCCTGCGGGTTAGCTCTATAGAGCCCATGGACATCACTTCAGAGTTGATTGAAGTGATGGTTGCGCACGAAAAGATCTGCCGTCACCTGCATATTCCCTTGCAGAGCGGGGACGACGAGGTGCTGAAAAAAATGCGGCGGCATTATACGGTAAATGATTTTCGACAACTGGTACGGGCAATTCGCCGGAAAATACCCGATCTTGCTCTTACTACTGATGTAATTGTTGGTTTTCCCGGGGAAACCGATGAGCAGTTCTACAACACATATCGTTTTGTCCAAGAGATAGCTTTTGCCAGGTTGCATGTTTTTAAATATTCTCCGCGCCGTGGTACACCGGCTGCTGAATTTTCCAGCCAGATTCCACCACCGGTAAAGGAGGAAAGAAGCAAGCGACTGTTGGTTCTGGGCCGTAAACTGGCCTATTTTTTTGCTCTCCGTCAACTGGGTTGCCGGGTACAGGTATTGGTAGAAGGGCCATCCGGGCAACATGCCGGTTTTTATGAAGGTTTGACAGACGATTACCTGCG
>DFZP01000055.1:34480-35007 GCA_002382125.1 Firmicutes bacterium UBA4053 | reverse complement strand
GCTTTCAAAGACATTCACCCGGCTGCTCCAGTACATTTTTTGATTATACCCAAAAGACATATACCCACGGTTTTGGATATCCGGGAAGAAGATAAAGAATTGGCCGGTCATATTCAATTTGTGGCAGCCGGCATCGCCAGGGAGCTGGATCTTGCTGAAAAAGGGTTCCGGATAGTGGTTAATTGCTTAAAAGATGCCGGTCAAGATGTGTTTCATATCCATTATCACTTTCTTGCCGGTCAACTCTTAAAATGGCCGCTTGGTTGATGTCCTAAACAGCAGGTCAAGAAAATCAGCAAAGAAAATTAACAAAGGGAAAGGTAAGGTATGTGTGAAAATGATTAATTCCGGCGGGGGGAGGGGAAAGGCATGGCAGAGGTACGTGTTGGCAAAAACGAAACGCTGGACAGCGCCCTCCGTCGTTTTAAACGAACTTGTCAAAAAGCGGGTGTACTGGCAGAAGCCAGGAAACATGAACATTATGAAAAACCGAGTGTGCGGCGAAAGAAGAAGTCGCTGGCTGCACG